>JAHEFO010000193.1 GCA_024640135.1 Acidobacteriota bacterium | reverse complement strand
GCCCGGGCTTCACCGCCGTCGCGATCGTGTCGCTGGCCGTTGGGATTGGCGCCAACACCGCGATCTTCAGTGCCGCCAGGGTCGCCCTCTTCGATTCGCTGCCCGTCTCCGCTCCTGAGAACCTCCGGATCGTGAACTGGGCGCGGCCCGATGGAATGGCTTTGAGCGAGTACAACTCCAACGCTGGCACCGATCCGGTCAGCGGCCGGGCGACCAGGACCAACTTCTCGTGGGCCGCAACCCAGGCGCTGCAACGCGTGGACGGGCTCGGAGCCGGCATCTTCGGGTTCAACTTCCTCAGCGGCGTCACGATTACCGTCCCTGGACAGCCCGCGGCCAGCGGCGGAGGGCTCATGATTTCGGGCAACGGCTTTCGTACCCTCCGCCCGCCGATGGCACTCGGCCGCGGCCTGAACGAGCAGGACGATACCCCGTCGGCCACGCCGGCCGTCGTCGTCGGCTATCGGTTCTGGACCACCGCCCTTGGCGCGGACCCTGACGTGATTGGCCGCACCATTCAGGTCAATGACGTTCCGGTCGTCGTCGTGGGCGTCACAGGCGAGCGCTTCCGCGGCCTGTCCACCGGCGGCAGATTCACGCCCTTTACCGACGTCACCGTACCACTGGCGCTGCAGCCGCTTGTGTGGAAACGGAGCGGAGAGCCCCCGCAGAGCACGCCGACCATGCTCTGGATTCGCCTGATGGCACGACTCGACGCCGGCGTAAGGGACGCCACAGTCGCCGCGGCCCTGACACCGGTGTTACAGGCGTCGGTCGTCCAGACGGGAGTCGTGCCGGAGGACCAGCAGTCCGAGGTCGCCGTCGTGCTCACTCCCGGCAACCGGGGGGTCGACGCGCTGTCGCAGACGGCCGGCCGGCCACTGTTGATCCTCTCCGGCGTTGCCGGCCTCGTGCTCCTGATTGCCTGTCTCAATCTCGCCGGGCTGATGCTGTCGCGCGGGGTGGCCCGCCAGCGCGAGTGGGCCGTTCGCCGGGCGCTCGGCGCCGGACGCCTCCAGATCATCCGGCAGTTCTTCGCCGAGAGCGCCGTACTCGCCGGACTTGGCGCCGCAGCCGGCCTGCTCCTCCTCTTGTGGACGTCGCCGGTGATCACCGCGATGATGGCGACCGGGCTCGGTGCCGACAGCGCCGAGCTGCCCCTCGACAGCCGGAGTCTGGCGGTCACCACGGTGGTGGCCTGCGGAGCGATGCTCCTGTCCGGCCTGCTGCCGGCGTTGCGGTTCAGCCGATCGAGTGACGCCACCACCCTGCGGCAGAGGGCCCTGGGCGCCGCGGCGCCACGCCTGACCGCTGGCCGTGTCCTGCTGGCCGCGCAGATTGCCGTGTCGGTCCCGTTGGTCGTCACCGCGGCGTTGCTTGGTCAGACCCTCCTGAACCTCAACCACGTGGACCTGGGCTTCAACCCGGAGAACCTGACGGCCTTCCGCATCAACCCCGGCAAGGGGCAGCCGATGACCCCCGAGCGAGTTGAGGCATTCTACGCGCGATTCCTCGAAGAAGTGGAGGCCCTTCCTGGCGTGACGTCGGCCACGCTGGTCGAAAACGTCCTGGCGTCGGGCGGGATGTCGAACACGAGGGCGACGGTCGATGGCCAGCCGCACATCATCAGCATGAATGCCGTCGGCAACCGCTACTTCGAAACGATGCAGATGCCGCTGCTGGCCGGGCGGCCGATCGGCGCGCGCGACACGGCGTCAGCACCCAGGGTGGTGGTCCTCAACCAGAAGGCGGCCCGCGAGATCTTCGGCAGCGAGAGTCCGCTCGGCCGGCGGTTCACGTTGGGCCGCTCCGAGGCCGAAGTCGTCGGCGTCGTCGCCGACAGTCGATACTGGCGCATCCGCGAAGAAGTGCCGGCCACTCTGTTCGATTCGGTCTTCCAGCGGGGCATGTCCGCGGCAAACGTCGTCGTCCGAACCGCCGGACCGCCGGTCGGACTCGAGCGGGCCGTGCGCGATGCGGTCGCCGCAACAGGGTTCGACCTCCCGGTGACCGATTTTCGCAGCCAGGCGGACTACATCGCCCGGAACATCGGCCAGGAGCGCCTGGTCGCGCGACTGGTTGGCATCTTCGGTACCTTTGCGGTCCTGCTCGCCTGTGTTGGCCTGTACGGAGTCACCGCGTACTCGGTGGCCAGACGCACCAACGAAATCGGCCTCCGCATGGCGCTCGGCGCGCAACGAGGCCAGGTGCTGTGGCTCGTCATGCGGCAGGTGCTGCTGCTGGCCGCAGCCGGCCTCGTCATCGGCATTCCGGCAGCCCTGGCTGCCGGCCCGCTGGTCGGATCCTTTCTGTATGGTCTGAGCCCGCGCGATGGAGCCACCGTCGGGATTGCGGCGGGCGCCATGCTGCTGGTCGCACTGGGCGCAGGGTTCCTGCCTGCCAGACGCGCGTCTCGCCTCGAGGCGCTCTCGGCACTACGGTTCGAGTGAGATCCAGCTGAGACTCCGGCCTGGCGCGACCGAGGAAGATCGATGCGTCGCCAAGCCGCGACACCAGCCGGCGTTCGCGCGACCAGCACGCGCGTCGGACCGCCATCGCATCCCTCAGGCCACTGCCGGACCAGGGGCCCCATGTGACCGGAACAGGCTCGTCTTCCAGCGGATCAGCCTGGCCTCCTACCGGTTCCCAATCTGGCTGACATCGATCGCCCACACGCCGCGGCCGTGCGTCCCGATGACGAGCATGCGGTCGCGCGGGTGCACGATGAAGTCCATCACATTGACCGACGGCAGGTTTCCGCCGAGCACCTCCCAACGAAGGCCGCCGTTCGTCGTGACGTACACGCCGAAGTCGTTGGCCACGTACAGGACATTCGGGCTGACGGGATCCTCCCGAATCATGTTGATGGGCCCGCCAGGCAGGTTGCCGGCGATGCTCTCCCATGTCCGGCCGGTGTCGGTGGACTTGTAGAGCCGAACGGCGAAGTCCTCGTCATACCGCCCCATCTGCGCGACGTACACGGTGGCCTCGTCGTACTTCGATGCGAGGATCTTCCCGATCCATTGCTTCTTCGGAGACAGGCTCGAGGTCAGCTCCTTCCACTCCTTGGCATCGTCCAAGGACATGTACAACCGCCCATCGTCAGTGCCCGTATAGATGAGTCCCTGTTTCTTCGGCGACTCGGAAATCGTGATGATGAGCTGATGCGGAATGTCACCGAGCCGCGTCTTGTCGTCGTAGCTCTGGTCCTCCGTCAGCTTCTCCCACGTGTCGCCGCGATCCTTCGACCGGAACAGGTACTGCGCGCCGAAATAGACCGTATCCGGGTCGTGCGGCGAAAGCAGGATGGGCGCCAGCACCTGCATGCGCAGGGGATCGTCGTCGGGCCCGATCGGCGGGCGGATGTTCGTCGTTCGTTGCGGTCCCGCCGGCGCCCCGGCAGCACCCTCGGCGCCGGCTCGACCGGCCCCGCCGCCTCGCGGCGCGGAGGGAATGCTCAGGTCCGTCCGAATGAGTTTGTCCGTATAGAGGATGTTCGGGTTCCTGGGATCGATTTGGTGGGTGGCGTACTCGCCGCCAAGCCCCCCGCCGCCCTCGAACGCCACCGGCTGCAGGTTGGTTCGGCCGTTGGAGAGATCGACGACGCCACGGTAACTGCCGTGATCCTGCACGGAACCGACGACATGGAACGGTGTGTCCATGTCGTACTCGAGGTCGAAGAAGGTCTGCGTCGGCAGGGCGGCCCGGCGCCACGTCTGACCGCCATCGGTCGAGACGCGGAAGCCGCTGTCGTTGCCGCTCAACATGAACTGCGTGTTCTTTGGATCAATCCACATCGCGTGGTTGTCACCGCCGACGTTGGCGCCACGCCCACGGCCCGCTGGTTGCGCACCGGCCGCGGCCGGCGCCGCACCAGGCGGCGGCGTGCCGAGACGACGGAACGTCTTCCCGCCGTCGTTCGAGATGCTGACACCGAGGGCGAGCGTATAGATCGTGTTCTCGTCAGTCGGATCCACGCGGATATTGCCGAACACCCACGCGTACGTATTCGACATGCTCTTCATGAACGCGCGTTGCTCGTCGGTCTGCCCACTCATCAACGTCCAGGTCGCGCCCTTGTCGTTGGAGCGATACACCTCGTTGCCGATGATTGGACATCTCGCCGCGCTGCCGCCGGGATTCCCGCCGCGCCCCGATGCATCGGCCGCCCGCGTGTCGCATTGATAGTTGTCGTAGAAGGCATAGACGACGTTGGGATTCGACGGGGCGACCGCCAGGCCAATCCGGCCCGACGCATTTGATGGCGGCAGACCATTCGTCAGTCGCGTCCATGATTTTCCGGCGTCGGTCGTCTTGTAGATGACACTCTCGTTGAAACCCTCTTCGACGCGCGGATCGTTCCACTTGCGGCGCCGGCGCTGCCACGCCGCGGCGTACAACGTGTTGGGATCCTTCGGATCCATCGCGAGATCGTTCGCGCCGGTCTTCGCGCTGATTCTCAGCGACTGCATCCACGTCCGGCCGCCGTCGGTCGTCTTGTAGACGCCACGCATCTCGTTCTCCATCCACTCCTGACCGGCGGACGCCACGTACACGGTGTTCGGATCAGTCGGATGAATGACGATGCGGCCGATCGTGCCGGTGTCGGTCAGGCCCATGTGCTGAAACGTCTTCGCGTTGTCGGTCGACTTGTAGACGCCGACGCCCGTGTAGGAACTGCGGAAGATGTTCGACTCGCCGGTGCCGACCCACAAGATATCGGGGTTCGACGCTGGAACAGCCAGGGCGCCGATGCTCGTCGAGGCTTCCTTGTCGAAGACGGGCTGCCATGTCTCACCGAGATCGTCCGACGCCCACACGCCGCCGCAGCAACTGCCCGCGTACAACCGGCGCGACGTCCCGTGATCGGCGACAGCCACGTCCGTCATGCGGCCGCTGATGTTGGTGGGCCCGATGTAGGACCAGGTCATGGACGCGTACGGCGACGACTGCGTCATCACCACGTGCGTGTCCCACGCCTTCAGATGCGCGGTGTGATCGCCATCGGCCGGCGCTTGCGCCCCGATGGTCGGGAGGCTGAAAGCCAGTGCAGCAGCGAATACCGCGACGAACGCGGCAGGGAGCGAGGTTCGACTGGTCATGGGGTCTGCCCTCCTGGGTTCGATGAGCTCTCCCGCCCTCAGTTGGTCGAAGGACGGGCATACGAGCCGATATTACACCCGCAGCGTGCTGAGCGCCCGATGCAGTGAACGTCGCCTGTCTGCCTCAGTACTCGCCGAACATGCGCTGAATGGCTGCGCCATCGTCTGTGGTGGCGATGGCCAGCATCAGCAGAATTCTCGCTTTGATTGGCGTGAGGTCGTCCCCGCTGATGCGGTAGACAGGGCCACTGGCGCCACCGCGTCCCGGGCGAACGGCAATGCGCCCGGAGCCCGTGCGGGTCGTGGTGACCACGAACACACCTTTGCTCGTCGCATAGGTGATGCCCTCGCGCTGGTCGCCACTCAGCGCCCCCGCGCCGGCGCCGGCCACAATGACCCCCTTGGCACCGGCGTCGACCAGGGCGTTGATCACATCGCCTGTGGCGCCCTGGTACACCCATGCCACATCGACGCGGGGCAGCGATGTGATGCGGGTGACGTCGAACTCGCTCTGGGCCGAGTGTCGGCGCACGGTTCTCCGGTAGTAGGCGACGCCGCTTCCATCCACGACGCCAAGCACACCGTAGCGGCCGGACTTGAAGGTATCGAGCGAAAGGGCGTCGGTCTTCGTCACTTCACGAGCCGAGTTGATCTCATCGTTCAGGACGACCACCGTGCCCATGCCGCGGGAGGCTGGGTCCGCCGCCGCGCGGAACGCATCTTCCAGATTGGCCGAGCCTTCGTAGCCCAGCGTGCTTGGATTACGCATCGAGCCCACGACGACCACGGGGCGCTCGTCGCGAACTGTCAGGTGCAGGAAGTAAGCCAACTCTTCCAGCGTATCGGTCCCGCTGGTCACCACGACTCCGGCCAGCTCGGGGTCGCTCTTGAACCTGGCGTTGATGCGCCGCGACAAATCGAGCCACTGATCCAGCGTGAGCGCCGAACTCGAGGTGTTGGCAAACTGCTCCCCCGCTCCGCGCACACGGCGGTCCAGGTTGGGGATGGATGCGATCAACTCGTCCACCGTCAAACGGCCGCCCACCTTGTTCGAAATCGTCCCGCCGGTGGCGAAGAGATACACCTTCGGCAGCGGCGCGGCCTGGCCCTCGGCGGCGGTCTGGGCGCCGGCAGCGGCGGTCTGGGCTGCCGGAGTCGATCGCAGTGCCGGACCGGCCAGAAGCAAGACGATCAAGGGCGCAACAGATCTGTGGAGTCTGGTCATGCACCAAACTCTACTGCGAATCTTTCCGCTCGGGACACCTTTGGGCGCACCAGGCCCGCCCGGCACATGGCACTCACCGGACCGGGCGTGACGAAGCTCCACCTGACAGGCGCCGACAAACGAGAGCCGGACACGTCCTCGAGTCCCTGAATCGTCGCGGTGTACCGGGTTCCAGGTCTGAGTGGCTCGACCGGCACGAGCAGCAGCAGGCCCGTGCCCGGATCCGGCCTGACGCCCACGCCAGCGCCGGGGCTCGCCGACTACCGGAGGCCGGCCTGGCGCAGCCTCGGCCGTCGCGCCGTCCACCGTTGTTCGAGCCACTCGGCGCGCCCCTCCAGTTCGAGCCGGCAGGTGCCCGCCAAGCCATCCTCTTTCCTGCCGGCGTCGAGCACCCAGCGCGTCCGGAAGATCCGCGACTGATCCTTGACCTCACGCCACGACGTCACGAGGTGCAGACGCCCGCCTTTGAGTACACCTGTGACCGGCATGGCCTCGCCCCCAGGGAGGTCGTGAGAGAAGGTGCCGCGCACATTCTCCTCGTCCACGTCGATCATCAGAACGCCTGACATCGCCGTCCGGGACATCGACCCTCCGTTGTCCATTCGCTTCGACGCACCCTCGATGGCAAGCTCCCATCGGCCGGAAAAGTCCTGGGGAGATGCGGCGATCGCCGGCACCCGAAACAGAGACAGAGACAGCAGGAGTATCAGCATTGACCACACCGCCTTTCATGAAGACCATACCAGTTTTGCTACATAGGTCAGACGCAACCGGACGGAAGAAAGTTCTGCCGGGCCCCGTCGCCGCCCCTCCCCCTCGCCGATCCGGTTCCACCGGTTTCGACTGACAATGGGGAGCATGGACGCATCGATACTGCAACTTGTGACGTGGACGTTGACGGGTTTGTGCTCGGGCTGGCTGGCGCGGACGGCTTTACGCACGGGCCGGCAATGGGGCCTGGCAGGCGACCTGGTCACCGGCTGGCTGGGTGGTGTGGTGGGCGGCTGGCTGTTCCGCCGCCTGGGCGTGACCGCGCCGGGCGACGAACTCGGCCAGGTGCTTGTCGCCCTGCTCGGCGCAGCGACGATGCTGGCGCTGCTGCGCCTGGCGGGCCGGCTGGGCTCGGTCGCCCGAGTCGCCACCGCCGCCGTGATCCGGCCGTCGGCGACCAACCTCGAGGAGCGCATCCGCAGTCTGGCCGAGCCCGAGCGCCGGATTCTCAGTGCGGTCCTGTCGCACGAACGCGTTGCTCGCGATCCGAATCAGGCGTTCGAAGCTGAGTCCACCTTCGGGGGCCGCGTGGCCGATCGGGTCGCGCAGTTCGGGGGGAGCTGGACGTTCATCGGTCTGTTCGGCATCGTGCTCGTCAGTTGGATGGCGATCAACGAGGAAGTCACGGCGCCGTTCGATCCCTACCCCTATATTCTGCTCAACCTCGTGCTGTCCTCCATCGCCGCGTTGCAGGCGCCGGTCATCATGATGAGCCAGAATCGGCAGGCGGCCAGGGATCGCAGCGATGCCAAGATGGACTACGAGGTCAACGTGCGGTCAGAGATGGAGATCGCGGCGCTCCACACGAAGGTGGACTTGCTGCGGGAACGGGACTGGCACCGGCTCATCGGCCTGGTCGAGCGCCAGCAGGAGATCCTGGATTCCATGCAGAAGCGCCTTGACGCGCTCGGGGCTCGGGACGCCTGACGGGCGGACGTGACGGTCCACGCCACATCACCGCGAGACACCGGTTAAGGTACATTGCTGTCGATGGATTTGAGTCCCGGATCGCGGCTCGGCGGCT
>JAHEFO010000192.1 GCA_024640135.1 Acidobacteriota bacterium | reverse complement strand
TAATGGGTTGAAATGGCACCAGACTGCGGATCCGATCCACACCGAGTACCGCATCCAGGACCGGGCCCGATGTTCCGGCCGCTCCCAGCAGGATCTGGCTGAGCTGCAGTTCCTTGTCCTTGAAGTTCGGCACGTCGACGGCCACATGCACGGTGCCCGTCTTGTCCAGCAGCCGGCTGGTCACGCCCACTCGGACGGTGACCGTGCTTCTCGGAAGGTCCACCACCTCGTTGAGCAGGAACGTGCCGCTCGCACCCGACTTCCAGCGGCCCGTGAAGGTCAGGGGCCGTTGAAACGACGCCTTGACCTTCCCGTCGGCATCCAGCGCGAGGATGCCCATGCGCCACTCGTCGCTGAAATCGCCCGACAGCCCGCCCTCAGGAATTGGATACCTGAGTTCCGCCGTCACAATCGCCATCGTGCCTTTTCGGCCGACCGAAACCGGCGCCACAAAGGCCCGCATGGGCAGACTGGGATCGGGAAGACCTTCCCCGAGATGTTTCGTCATCTCGGCGACAATCGTGAGCGCGCGCTTCCGGCCGCCATCAGCCGTGTAGCCCGGCCTCGACCGCACGCGCAGGCCCGGTCGGGTCACGGTGACTTCCACTTCATGGAACTTTCCGTCGTCGGGCACCGGATCGGGGTAGTAGCCCAGCACATAGAAGTTGCCGTTGTCCGACATCACGGTCTGGACGGCCCTCAGCAGGTTCGACTGCACAAATGCCCGGCCGCCGGTCTCGTTCGCAAGAATCTTCAGCGAGTTGTTGTCGTTGGCAATGGCCGTCTCGAGGCCGGCGCGACCTTCCGCGGAGTCGTAGGCGCCGGCGCCAGACGTCGCCATGGCGTCCGTCAGGCCCAGCGGATTGAGCCCGTAGATGGGAACACCCGCCTCCTTGGCGCGCTTGATCGTGGCTTTGCAGAGGTCCCCGAAATTCCGATCGTTCGGATCGCATCCCGTCGTGTTGACCAGGACGATGGCCTTGCGAGACTGCCGGGCGACGCTCAACGTGTCAATCACGTTTCTCAAGACCTCGAAGAGTGGCGGGTTGGACAACCCCGTGAGCCGGACGGGCGTCTGGCCCTCGATTCCCGTTCCCTCTCCGTCGTCGAAACTCGGCGTGGTCAGTTGCGCCAGTGGCATCAGACCGACGGCGTCTCGCAGTGAGTTGACCGACCTGGCCAGCAACTGGTGATCGCTGGTGAAGTCCCGGCCCAGGTCCGACCTCCGGACATAGGTGAACGCCACCTGATCATCCGGGGCCAGGTTCTCCAGCACGGTTTGCAGCGCTCGCTTGACATCGATGATGTTCTGCGGAGACAAGCGGGTGTCGTCGACAATGATCGCCAGCGCGCGGCTGGTGCTCCGGCTCAGGCTGTTGGACGCCACGTCCGAGGCCGGCGGAGGTTCGGCATCAAGATCGACGGGCACGTACGACGCCGGAATGGACACAAAAGAAAAGTCGGCAATGGTCTGCGCCTGGTTCTTTTCCACGACCCGGAATTCATCCTGCCGCAGATCAGTCACCGGTTGATCGTTCTTGTCCGTCACCACGACATCGATCGAGACATAGGTGGTGCTCGAACGGAATACCGGCGACTGAGGGTCTCGCTGTTGCGCCGATACGACGACGCACAAGCTCAAAGCCAGTGAGATCAACGACACACGGGCCAACGGTCGGACTGCTGGGGATGTCATCTTGGAGTCCGGCTAGTATCGGCGCTGGGGCCCAGGGCCGTCAATCAGGGAGTGTCCCTGCGCCTATAATGCGTGGGTGGTTCGAGCAGCAGGCGTAGGCCGGGTCGTTGGCACGGCCGGTGTCCGGTTGGCCGGTGTCATCGCGCTGTCGACACTGGCCATTCACGGGCAGGTTGTGCCCGGGGCTGATGATCCCATCGTGGTGCTCGAGGCTCGCATTGCCGCCGGAGACGTGACGGTGGCCTCGCGCGGGCGGCATGGGTACCTGGAGGCGTTGCTGGAGGCACTGGACATCCCGGTGAACTCGCAGGGGCTGGTTTTCTCGCGCACCAGCCTGCAGACAGATCGGATTGCTCCGTCGGCGCCGCGTGCGCTCTATTTCAACGACGATGTGTACATTGGCGCTGTCCGGGACAGCACGTTTCTGGAGGTTGCCTCGATCGATCCCGATGACGGGGCCCGCTTCTACACGGTGAACCAGGACGGCGGCCAGCGCCCCGTGTTCCAGCGCGAAACCACCACCTGCCTGATCTGCCACGAATCGAAGATTGTCACCGGAGGCGTGCCCGGAATCATCGTCCGCTCGGTCCTCACCGATCGATTGGGCTACATGATTGGATCGCTGCAGGAAGGATCGACCACCGATCGCACCCCATTCGATCAACGCCTCGGCGGCTACTACGTGACCGGCACGCACGGCTCACCCAGCCACGCGGGCAACACGATTTCTCCACTGCTGGCACATGAGGTGGATCGTCGCGATGCGTACGTGCGAACGTTCCGGCAGGCTGACGCCGGCAATGTCACTGACTTGTCCGGCCGGGTCAGGCTCGACCGCTACCTGATTCCCGACAGCGACATCGTGTCGTTGCTGGTGCTGACCCATCAGGCGCAGGTGCATAACCTGATTGCCCAGGCGCACCAGGCGGCTGCGGCAGCGCAGGCAATGTCCGGGCAGGTTGAAGGCGCTGTGGACCGGCTGCTGAACGAAATGCTCTTTGTGCGCGAGGCCCCGCTGAGCGGGCCCGTGCGCGGTACGACGACCTATGCGCGGGATTTCACGGCGCGCGGACCTGCCGACGAGCATGGCCGGTCGTTGCGCGACTTTGATCTGGAGCACCGGTTGTTTCGGCACCCCTTGAGCTTCCTGGTCTACTCGGCGGCGTTCGACGCGCTCCCTGCCATTGTCCGGGAGGTGTTCTATGCGCGACTTGATGCGGTCCTGACGGGAGCCGACCCCGATCCGGACTTTTCGCATCTGACAGAAGCAGACCGGATCGCCATTGGCGAGATTCTTCAGGCCACCAAGCCGGAATTCGCAGCCCTGCGTGCGCGTTCACGCATCTATTGACAGGCGCTACCATGCACACCATGACCAGTTCCCGCGTGCGACGGTCCGCGCCATTGCTCGTCGCTGTCGTCGTGGCCGGCGTGCTGTGGCGTCCGGCCCTGGCTCAGGATCCGCCGCCTCGGGCTCCGGGGGCGCCGGCGGCCATTACGCAACAGGTCTTCGACAGCGGCGCCACCACCATTCCCTTCTTTCCGCTGGGCGACTCACCGCTGGCGCTCACCGGGCCCTCGCGGCCGGGCATGTTCGTCTCAGCCGTGGGCCGTCGGGCCATCGCGATGGGTACGGAAGACGGACCGCTCGAATTCTGGTCGTGGCCGATCAAGTGGCTGCACGACTTCGAACTGTCGTTCCAGGTTCCGAAGTACACAGCGGCGATCCAGGGCCGAGCCGTGGCGCACTCGGTGATCCAACGTCCGGAAGGCGTCACGATCGAGTACGTCCACGAGCAGTTCACCGTGCGTCAGCACATCTTCGTGCCGCTCGACGAGCCGGCGGTCGTGATGCTGCTGGAGGTCGACGCGATCCGGCCGATCGATATCATCGCCCGGTTCACGCCGGACATTCACTACGCGTGGCCCGCGGGGTTGGGCGGGCAGTACCTGGTGTGGGAGCAGAATGCCCGGGCCTTCCTGTTCTCCGAGGGTAAGCAGCGGATCAACGCGTTCCTCGGCTCACCGGCGGTGACCCAGGCGTCAGACGTGCCCGCGCACATGCTGGCAGCCGACCGGCCGCAACTGGTGCTGGGCGTCGGCGGCGACGCCGATCGGTACACGGCGCCCAGGCTGGGGGAGCCTCCCGGACGCAACGTCAACATTCACGCGGCCTACATTCCCATCGTGCTGGCGGGAGGCCAGATGTCGCGCGACGCTGCGCTGGCACTGTATCGGCGTCTGATCGCGCCCGGCGTGGCCGAGCAGGAGTGGGCACGTCGCGTGGCGCATGCCGACACGCTGCGGGACACGATGTTTTCGATCCGATCGCCTGATGCGATGCTCAACATGGCCGTGGAGTACGCCAAGGTGAATCTGGACGAGTCCATGGCCTGCAATCCGGACCTGGGATGCGGCCTGGTGGCGGGATACGGACTGTCTGGTGCCTCCAGTGATCGACCGGGATTTGGATGGTTCTTCGGCGGCGATGCCGCGATCAACTCGTTTGCCATGAGCGGGGCCGGGCAGGCCGACCTGGTCCGCGACGGCGTGCTGCAGTTCTTTGCGAAGTATCAGCGCGCCGACGGCAAGATTACCCACGAGATCTCCCAGGGCGCGGGCCACGTGGACTGGTTCAGCTATCCGTACCCTTACTACCACGGAGATACCACGCCCTTCTGGATCCTGGCCGCGGGTGAGTACTGGCGGCAGACCGGAGACACCGGGACGATCCGCGCGCTCTGGCCCAATCTCAAACGCGCCTGGGAGTGGTCCCGCGCCACCGACGTCAACGGCGACGGATTGATGGAGAATCCGTCGGCTGGCGCGGGCGCGCTCGAAGTGGGTGATCTGCAGATTGGGATCCTGTCCGATGTCTATCTCAGCGGCGTGTGGGTCTCGGCACTCGATCGCTTTGCCCGTATGGCCCAGGCGATGGGGGAACCCGCGCTGAGTGACAGTGCGCTCGCGATTCGCGCGACGGCGCTGGAAACGATGGAGTCGGCGTTGTGGATGCCGGATTCGAAGCAGTACGCGTTCGCGCTGCTGCAGGACGGATCGGTCAACAGCAGCCTCACGTCCTGGCCGGCCACCGCGATGGCCTTTGATGCGCTGGATCCTGCGCATGGCGCCGAGATGGCGGCCCGGCTCGCTTCGTCAACCATCATGACGGACTGGGGTGCGCGGCCCCTCGGCGCGACCAGTGCGTTGTTCGATCCGTTGCATTACAACAACGGCGCCGTCTGGCCCTTCGTGACCGGGTTCGTTGCGCTGGCCGAGTACCGGTATCACAACGCGCCGGCCGGCCTGTTCGCCTTGCAGGCCATCGCCCGAACTGGATTCGACCAGGCCCTGGGACGCAATCCCGAAGTAATCTCCGGTCGCCTCTACAAACCGCTGGATACGTCGGTCCCGCAACAGTTCTTTGCCACATCGATGGTGCTGACGCCGCTCATTCGCGGATTGCTGGGGATTGACGTGGACGCGCCCGCCCATCGTGTCACTCTCGCGCCACACCTGCCCCCAGACTGGGACTCGGTCGAGGTGGACCATGTGCCTGTAGGCAGCGGCAGGTTGTCCGTGACGCTCACGCGCACGGCCGGGCGAGTCACCGCATCAGTGCGCCGGATGGGCGACGTCACGCCCCTCGAGGTCGTCTTTTCTCCCGCGTTGCCGCTGGGCGCTCGCGTGGGTGGCGCCGGTGCGGCGGACTCCGTGCACACGCGGGGCGACATTCACGCCACGGTGAAGATGATGGTCACCGACGCCGCCGAGTTGAGCGTGGCCTATTCGGGCGGATGGGGCATTGTGCCGCCGTCGATGCCCGCGAAGATTGGCCATCGCTCCGAAGCGCCACGGGTGATCAGCGAGCGGCTTGACGCGGAGGGGCGCTACGTCGTGTCGCTCGAGGGGATTGCCGGACGAAGTTATGTGTTCCGCCTGAAGACACCAGATGGCGATCGAACCGAGACGATGACGTTCCCGGCGACTGGCGCCAACGCCGACGGCTACACCTCGATGGTCGCCACCTACCGGTGACGCCCTGTCCTCCTAGCTGATCTGCTTGCGCATCACGACCTGACGGCCATGGTCGGCGTATTCCACGCTGTCCATCAGTTCATTGATCAGGAACACGCCCCGTCCACTGGGCTTCAGGACGTTGGCGCCTTCGAGCGGATCCGGCACGCGCGTGACGTCAAACCCTTCGCCCGGGTCGCGGATGACGATGACAAGACCGCCGACGGCATCAAACGACACCAGGCACTGCACGTGCTTGGTGGGATCGTTCTTGCATCCGTGTCGGATCGCGTTTGCCAGTCCTTCCTGCAGCGCCAGTTCCACCTTCATCGCGTCGGCCTCGGGCCAGTGCCGGCCGGCGAGGAGGGCATTCATGCCGGAATGCACCTGCTCCATCGCTGCCGGATCGGCCGGAATGACGATGTTGAGTTCGCAGGTTGAGCAGTACGGCAGCAGCGCACTCAGTGTCTCAATGCCGTCGAGCGCCAGTCGCAACTCGACCAGGTTGCGTCGCAATTCCAATTGCGCCTGCGCCTGACGCTGCAGCGCCTGAAGCGCTTCCAGTTGATCCGCGTCCAGCGTACGGGGCAGCCGGTCCACGACGCACAGCGTCCCCAGCGCGTAGCCGTCTCCGGTGACCAGCGGCGCGCCGGCATAGAAGCGGATGCCCTGGTCTCCCTGGACGAAGGGATTGTCCTTGAAGCGTGCGTCGGCGCGAGCGTCGGGAACGATGAACAGACCGGACTGCTGGATCGCGTGGGCGCAGAAGGAGATGCTCCGCGAGGTCTCGGACACATCAATGCCGATCCGGGACTTGAACCACTGCCGGTTCTCATCGACCAGGCTGATCAACGCAATTGGCGTTCCGCAAATCTGTGACGCCAGCAGCGTCAGGTCGTCAAACGCCTGCTCCGGATCGGTGTCCAGAATCCGGTACCGACGCAGAGCGGTGAGGCGTGCCGATTCATCTATGGCCATCGTCGCAGGCATTCCCTCCATCTCCAGACCAGCATGGCCTGGAGCTGTCATCTGCCGGAAGGAAGATCATATCGCGAACCAGCTCGTGTACGATGGCCCTGCGCGGGCGCACGCGCCCAGCGAGGAGGACCGATGTCACCGACGCGCGCCATCGTCGCTGCCGCCCTGGCGGGACTCACGGCCTACGCCGCGCCCCAGCCGGCCCCGCTGTTTCAGGAATCGCTGGTCCGGGCGTTTACCTACCGGAATACGGGACCGTTTCGGATGCAGGCTCGCATGACGGCGATTGCTGTCCCGGACTCGCCCCCGAAGGACCACCGCAACACGTTCTATACCGCTCCGTGGATCGGCGGAGTGTTCAAGACCACGAATAATGGAACGACATTCGAGTCGTTGTTCGACGACCAGGACAACCTGTCCATTGGCGCCATTGCGCTGGCGCCGTCCGCGCCCGACATCGTCTGGGTCGGTACGGGCGACGCGTTCACCTCGCGCAGCTCCTACGCGGGGGACGGCGTCTACAAGTCCATCGATGCCGGCCAGACGTGGCGCCACATGGGCCTGGCTGACTCGCAGCACATTGCCCGTATTGCCGTTCATCCCACCAACCCCGACATCGTCTACGTGGCGGCGATGGGCCACCTCTACTCGACGAACAGCGAGCGTGGCGTCTACAAGACGACGGATGCCGGCGCGCACTGGGAGCGGGTGCTTGGCATCAACGACCGCGTGGGCGTGATCGATCTCGTGATGCATCCGACCAATCCATCCGTTCTCTATGCCGCGACGTACGAGAAGGAGCGCAAACCCTGGCAGATCGTCAACGGCGGTCCGGAGAGCGGCATCTACAAGACGACTGATGCCGGCCGCACCTGGACCAGGCTCGGCGGGGGCTTGCCCACGGGACGGATTGGCCGGATCGGCCTGACCCAGTACCTGCGCAATCCGGAGATCCTCTATGCGGTCGTGGAGAACGAGAACCCGCGCACCGTGCCGCTCGCCGGCCGCAGAGGCGGCGGACCCGCTCGCGGAGAGTCGACGATTGGCGGTGAGGTGTACCGGACGGAGGACGGCGGACGGGTGTGGACGAAGATGACCGCTGATGACTACAACGTCAGCCCGAAGGGGCCGTACTACTTCAGCCAGATCTTCGTTGACCCGAACGACGACCTGAATATCTTCGTGACGCAGGACGGTTTCCGTCATTCGAGTGACGGCGGACGCACGTGGGACGCACCCGGGATCTTTCCGCGGATGTTCGGCGACGTCCGGACTCTCTGGATCGATCCCGAAGACTCCGATCGCATGATTCAGGGGAGCGATGGCGGCATTGCGATGTCCTTTGATGGCGGCAGGACGAGTGACGCGCTGTCGAACATGCCGCTGGGTTCGGTGTACACGCTGGGCATCGACATGGAGGAGCCGTACAACATCTA
>JAHEFO010000387.1 GCA_024640135.1 Acidobacteriota bacterium | reverse complement strand
CCGTTCTTCCAATACCTGATGGAACGAAACCTGGGGACCGAGGACACCCTGATCACCGCCAGTGGGGCGCTGCTGCCGCTCATCAGGCGCCCGCTGGTCGCCGGGCTCTCCGCGGCCGACAGCGCCAGCTACGTCCGCCCGGACTCGGTGCGAGCCGTTCGCCTGAACTACCGGGTCACCAATGGCCTGACCGGCACCGACGAGCGCATCCGGGAGGTCCAGAGCCTGGTCGAGACACCAAACAACGGCGTCGCGATGCCGACCATCTGTGGGCGTGCGCCGCTCCCGGTGGGGGCCTTCTCGGCCACCGAGGTCGGGACCCTGCAGGGCAGGATCGCCCTCACCTGGGCCCGTTCCGCCGACCAGGATGCCGGCGAGGTCGACGTGCGGCAGTATGTCATCTGGCGCCGGAAGACGATCGAGCCGGCATTCGGTCCGATCCTGCTGGTCGTGCGTACCGAACCGGACACGGTGGCCTATGCGACCGAGGTGACCGACAACGACCCCGGCGAGAGCTACATCTTCGGCATCGCGGCCCAGGATTGCACTCCCGCGTTCTCCACCATCCTGACCACCACCATCACGCTGTCGGGCCCTTGATCGGAGTCATCGCATGTCATCATCTCACGTGAGGCACGCCCCGCGTGATCGGCGCGGTGCCGCGTTGATTCTGACCCTGCTGGTCTCCCTGGCAGTCGCCGCGATGGCCCTGGGCGCCATCATGCTCTCGTCCAGTGCCCTGATCACCACCCGGTTCAGTGCCCGGGAGGCGGCGCTGCAGTCCGCCGCCAACGGTGGCCTCGAACTGATCCGTGATTCCATCAACCACGGCAACTTCGACTCGCTGTTGCCGCCGACCAGCTACACGACACTGGAGACCAATGGGGCGGTGAGCGATGCCTCGGGCAACATCCTGCCCCGGATGAACCGATCGCTCTATGTGGGCCGCACCGGCGGACGGACCGGTGGGGCCGGCACCGCCGGCCAGTACGGCAGCAACTTCGCATCGGCCCTCTCGGTCATCCGCGACGACCGCGGCGCCGTGGCGGCGCGGCGCCTGCTGATGACCCAGGACTCCTGGTCGAAATTCGCGGTCGCGATCAACGACTGGCCGGGATCGGCGGTGTACGGCTGCAGCGAATCGATCAACGGACCGTTCCACTCCAACGATGTGCTGCGCCTCCAAAGTGGGTGCAACCCGAAGATCCTCTTTGCCGGCAAGGCCACGGTCGTCGGCGGGATCTCGAATCAGAGTTCAGGCAATTTCTCGGCTGGGTTGCAGACCGGGGTGGCACCGATCGCCTGGCCAACCCCGGCCAAGATCCAGGTGATGCGGCAGTTCGCCGCCGATGGCGACGCCACGAACGGCGACTACGACCTGACCGCCCCGACCACCGCCTCGCACACCCCGGGGCTCCGTTTGGAATTCCTGACGATCGACGCCAACGGCAATGGCACGATTGAATGGGACGAGGGCTACGTGCGGGTCTGGCGCTCGGCCAACACCAGCGACTCGGCCCTCGCCTATGCCACCGGTCGGCGCTGGCCACGCGTCCCCAGCGGCACGTCGTACAGTCAGGACCCCAACATGATCTCCCGGACCTGCGGGGCCCAGGTGACCATGAACGGGACGTCGAGCTGGTTCACCGCCCGGCAGGTCTATGACTCGGCGGAGGCCTACGGCTCCCCGAACAATGCCCGGGACGCCGTCCGCTGGATGCTCTCCCGGCAGGTGACGGGAACCCGCCGCGCGCCGCTCGACGACGTGACGCCCACCAACGTGGTCTGCAAGTTGGGTGGTGACCCCCAGCTGTACGCCGCCACGGCGGGCAGCGACCTCACCCCGGACTCCACCCTCACCAACATCGCGGCCAGTCATCCGATGGGATGGTGGGTCAAGCGCCGTACCGGGGCCCATGCCTCGGTCTCGGGGGTCCGCAGCGATGCCAGCTACCTGATTCCCCTCGGCAAGAACCCGAACTTCAAGGGCGTCATCTTCGTCACTGGCGATGTCGCCATCAGTGGTCAGCTCCGCGGCCGGGTCTCGGTGTTCGCCACCGGCAACATCGTGCTGGCGGATGACCTGCTCTACTATACCGCGCCGGGCACGAAGTGCGACGCAGAGGGCGACATCCTCGGGGCCATCGCGACGCTGAATGTGCTGATTGCCGACAACAACGTCCAGACACCGTTCAGGGTCAACAACACGATGTTTGGTGGCTACGACGACACGCCACGGGATGAGCAGTACAATCTCTTCTTTCTCGCCGCCGGCGATGGCACCTCGGGGAAGGGCAACTTCTTCACCACCGGGTTGAACGGCGTGCCGGGGCCGAACCCGCCCTACCGGATGACCGGCTCGATGCACTCGAG
>JAHEFO010000024.1:22304-29388 GCA_024640135.1 Acidobacteriota bacterium | reverse complement strand
CATCCTGGCCCTGGTGTTGAGACAGGCGATGGGGCTCATGACCGCCGGGATTGCCCTCGGAGCGATGTTGGCTGGTGTCGGCACCGGCGTATTGCAGAGCCTGCTGTTCGGCGTCCGGTCGGCGGATCCGGCGACGTTCGCGTTCGCGGGCCTGTTCGTGCTTGGCGTTGGTCTCGGCGCCGCCGGACGGCCGGCGTGGCGAGCCCTTCGCGTCGATCCGGCGCGAGCGTTGCGCTCAGACGGGTAGCGACTTGCTCAGCCCGCACGGCGACCTGTTCTTCTGCGAGAACAGCCGGGTGATCGGCAACACGCTCGAAGCCGACGCGGAAGAGATCTGCCTCCGACCGGACCGCCTCGCGCACCGCGAGGACATCCGCACCCAGCAGTGCCCAACATGCCTCAGCCCGTGCCCTACACCCAGTCGCCCCGGCCGGTGCGTGACGCCGAGGACCACGCCGCCGCGCGGGCAACGGCGTCGTCAGACCAGCCGTAGAAGTCCTGGCCCACGGCGCCGGCCACGACGGTGGCTGGAGCCGTCGACTCGCAGTCGGTCGTCGTGTCGCCGTTCTGGCAGACGTCCGCTCCTCGGCCGCCGTCCATGTGCACCGTGCTCGTCTCGTCCTCCGACACGAGCTGGTCGTCACCGCGATCGCCAATCATGACAATCACTTCGTCCTCGGCTGCCCCGTCGTCCCAGTCGACGATGAGGTCGGCGCCCTGGCCGCCGTCGATTTCGGCATCACCGGTGAGCTGGTAAATCGCATCGTTCCCCTGGCCGCCGTACGCGTGCGCCTGGGCGCCGATGGCCAGCCCGGCCGTCCAGATGTAGATCGTGTCGTCCCCCTGGTCGCCGTAGAGCGAGCTGCCGGCCTGCGACAGCGCGGCGGTGTGAAGCTCGTCTTTCCCCGGGCCACCCGACAGCACATCGTCGCCGGTGCTTTCCGGGTCGCTACAGCAGATCGTGGTCGTGCCGCCATACAGGACGTCGTCACCCTCGTCACCGAACAGCAGGTCCTCGCCCTTCTCGCCCGCGATGATGTCGTCGCCCGGCCCGCCGCAGATCACGTCGTCGAACCGGCCGCCGTAGATGACGTCGTTGCCGGCGAGGCCCGCAATCACGTCGGGGCCGTCCGTGCCCACGATGATGTCGTCGCCCATCGTCCCGACGATCGTGGCCACAAGCCCGCCGCACATGACCGGTCCGCCGGAGCGCGACTCGGCCCGCGTCGTCTCCGCCAGCGCTCCACTCCCGCAGAGCACGGCGGCTAGTAGTATTCCGTTGATCAATCGCTTCATCTCACACTCCTTGTTGTCACTCAGAAACCGAAGTTGACGCCGAAGACCGCGGGCACCGGGCGGGTAGACGCCCCTCCCGTGCCCCTCCTCTTTGATTAGTCGTGAAAACCCCGCCGAACCCGCCATCGACGTCGTATATGCTGATTTTCTCGATTCCATGGCTGTATCCAACTCGACCGGAGAGATCACGCGGCTGCTGCACGCGCACGCTGGAGGCGATCGTGGGGCGATCGATCAGTTGGTGCCCCTCGTCTACGAGCAGCTGCGGCGGATCGCCCGCCGCCAGCTCGCCCGCGACGGGCGCCCTCAGACGCTCAGCACGACGTCGCTCGTCCACGAGGCGTACATGCAGCTTGCTGACGAGTCCGGCGTCGCCTGGCAGAACCGCTCGCATTTTTTCGCCATCTGCGCCCGTGCGATGCGTCGCATCCTCGTCGACGCGGCACGGCGGCGCGGCGCGGCGAAGCGGGGCGGGAGCCTGCCACGGCTGGAGGTCGACCCGAGTCTCATCGGTGTCGACGGCCAGACCGAGCTGGTGCTCGCCGTCGATCAGGCCCTCGGGCGCCTGGCGGGTGTCGAGCCGCGCCTCGAGCGTGTCGTTGAGTGCCGATATTTCGCGGGGATGTCGGAGGAAGAAACAGCGGAGGCCCTGGCGGTGTCACTACGCACGGTGCAGCGAGACTGGATGCGCGCCCGCGCCTGGCTGCAGCGGGAGCTCGCGTAGCCGTGTCGACCGGCGAGGAACGCCGCGCGCGCCTGGACGCCCTCTTTTCAGCGGCGCTCGACCTGGCAGAGGCCGACCGGCCTGGTTTCGTCAAGAGCCTGGCGGCGAACGACAGCTCGCTGGCTGGCGAACTCGAGGAGTTGCTCCGACTCGCCGCCAGCCCGGCGGCGGGCCTCGCCGCGGGCGCGCTGTCCGACAGCCTCCTCTGGAGCGAACTGGCCGGCGCTGACGACGATCCCGGCGCCGAGCCGACCGACCGTGTCGGCGTCTGGCGGCTGATCTCGGAACTGGGCAGCGGGGGCATGGGCACGGTCTGGCTTGCCGAGCGTGTCGACGGCCAGTTCGAGCAGCAGGCAGCCGTCAAGCTCCTGCAGCGCGGACCCCTGGCTCACGATCTCGTCCGCCAGTTCGAGCGCGAGCGACAGATTCTCGCCCGCGTCGATCATCCCCACATCGCGCGCCTGCTCGACGGCGGAGTCGCTGCCGACGGGCGGCCCTGGTTCGCGATGGAGTACGTCGACGGCGAGCCTATCGATGCGTACTGCAACGGCCGGTCGCTGCCGATCGAGGCACGGCTGCGCCTGTTCGTCCAGGTGGCGCGCGCCGTCGAGGCCGCGCACGGCCGCCTGATCGTCCACCGGGACCTCAAGCCATCCAACATCCTGGTGACGCACGAGGGGTCGCCCCGCCTGCTCGATTTCGGCATCGCCAAGCCGCTGGACGCCGAGCCGGATCCGGAGGCGCCTGCGCGCACCGCGCTGCTGCTCACACCCGAGTACGCGAGCCCGGAGCAGGTGCGCGGCGAGCCGCCCGGCGTGACGTCGGACGTCTATCAGCTCGGGTTGCTCCTGTACGAGCTGCTCACCGGCACGCGCGCACAGCGACTGGGCCGGCTCGCCGCCGCCGAGCTGGAGCGCGTGGTCTGCGAACGCCAGCCGCCTCCGCCCAGCCAGGCCGTGACACGTGAGGGGGGGCGGCGCGCGCTCAGAGGGGACCTCGACGCCATCGTCATGAAGGCGCTCAGGAAGGAACCGGCGCGCCGGTACGGCTCGGTGGGCGGATTCATCGACGACATCGAGCGGCACCTCAGCGGCCTTCCGGTTCGGGCTCGTCCGGAGACGCTGCTGTACCGGATGGGCAAGGCCTTGCAGCGCAATCCCGTCACCATCGGCGGGAGCGTCGTGCTGGTGCTGCTCCTCGCCGCCTGGGCGGTCACCGCCACCCGGCAGGCTCGCCAGCTCGTGAAGGAACGGAACCAGGTGCGCGTCGAGGCCAGTCGGGCGAATCGCGTTCGCGACGTGCTGCTGGGGCTGCTCACGGCCGCCCAGCCGTATGACGAGCGCGCCACCCCCGTCCCGGCGGAGCTGCTGACCGTGGTGTCTGACCAGATCCACGGCACGCTCGACGCCGAACCGGAAGTGCAGGCCGAACTGCTCGGGATGCTTGGCGAAGTGGTCCTGAGTTTCGGCGACTACGACCGCGCCAGAGACCTGATCGCCGAATCACTCGACATCCAGCGGCGCCTGCATGCCACCGACCATCCCGACCTTGCCCGCGCCATCCGGCGCTACGGGCGGGTTCTCAGTACGGCGGGACAGTGGGAGTCTGCCGCGGAGTACGTGCAGGATGCGCTGGCCATGGTTCGCCGTCTGTATGGCGACACGCACCCTGAAGTCGCGGAGAGCCAGGCTCAGTCGGCGTTCCTGCTGCAGGATCTGGGCCGCTGGCGCGAGTCTGAACAGGCGTTTCGTGACGCCATCAGCCTTCAGCGCCGACTCGACGTCGTGGACGATGAAGCGACCGCCACGCTGTGGAACGGCCTCGGCATCGTGCTGCTTCGCCTGGGGCAAGCCTCCGACGCGGAAGCCGTGTTCGAGCGCGCGCTGGCCATCCGCAGCCCTCTGTTCGGGCCCGACCATCTTGCCACCGGCACCATTTACGCGAACCTCGCCTTGGCGTTGATGCCGCAGGGCCGGTTCGACGAAGCGGAACGGCTGTATGCCCGCGTGCTCGAAGGCCGGCGGCGCGCCTTCGGCGAGGACCACCCACGCGTCGCCACCGCGCTCCACGGCATCGGCACCCTGCTGCGCTACACGGGCAGGCTCGATGAGGCCGAGGCCCATCATCGCCAGGCGCTCGCGATCCGGCGCCGCCTCCTGCCTCCCGGTCACCAGGAAATCGCCGTGAGCCTCGATGCCCTGGCGGGGATGGCCGACGACCGGGGCGACCGCGACGAAGCCGAGCGTCTGTACGCTGAAGCCCTCGCGATGCTGCGCGCCTCGGTTCCCGACAGCCATTGGCTGATCGGACGCACGGCGCTGCACCTCGGCTGGCTGCGGCTGCGCCGCGGACGGCCCGCCGAGGCCGAGCCGCTGCTCGAGGAGGCCGGACGGATCCAATCGGCCGCAGCCGGCGGTGGCGAAAGTATCGACCGTGCAGAGGCTGACGTCGCGCTCGGTCTGCTCCGCGCGGCCCAGGGCCGGGATGGCGACGCCCGCGCGCTCATCGACCCTGCCCTCGCGCGACTGCGCGGATACGCGCTGGCTGATGTCGGGATGCTTGCGGACGCCGAACGCGTGCGGGCGTCGTCCCGTTGACGCACCGACCGGCGCGACCGCGTCTGGGCCTGGGGCGACCTGATGAAGCCCGCCAGGTGTTCCCGAACATGATCGGCCTGGTCGGGCGCATCGGGGCGCTAGGGCTGAATCGTGATCCGGGTGGTCGTTGCCCGCCAGTTGTTGTCTTCGTTCGATTCCGCCACGCCCGCGAAGAAGTTCGGCCCCTGGTTGGGAAACGCGTCGATCTTGAAGATGACGTAGTAACTGCCGGCGGGCGGCGTCGATTTGCCGAGCGAGCCCGTGGTGCAGAACTCCCGCGTGAACCCGGCGGACAAATGGTACAGCGAGCCTGAATACCCGCCGCCCCAGTGTGGATCGGACGCATCGAGCGTCGTGTCGGTCGAGAAGAAGGCCGCGATATCGAACTCCGAGTTGCCCTCCACGGCGGCACCCGCATTCTGGAACGTGAGGCAGTACGAGATGGTCCCGCCGGAGCTCGGCACGGTCGCCGTCGAAATCGAGGCGGCCGTAATGACCAGGTCGGGCATCGTCGGCGCGGTCGGGACGATCGGCTCGGTCGGGCTGGCGGACTCGCAGCCGGCGAGGGCGGCCAGACAGGACAGGAGCGCGGCCCCTGAGAGGCGCCGCAGGGATCGAGCGGGCCGGGTGCAGAACAGATTCGTAGTCGAACGCGTCAAGGTCTTCTCCATGTGTGTCATCTCCTCCATGTGTGTCAGGCGACTCGTCGGTGGCGCGGGTCTTCGCGTTGCCGGCGTGGTCGTGCCTCTGTTCTAATAAGTCGCAAAACGTCCGACGAACCCGCCACGGGGGTCATAGGGCCATCCACCTTTCGCGGGGGCAGCCCCCTAGAACGGCCTATCGGCGATCTGGGGGCTGCTATACTGACGCGGCATTGCTTCCGCGGGCCCGGCGGCGGCCGGAAGTGGAAGTCGGAGTATTCGCCGTCCGTCCCCGGCGGGCCGTTTCCGTTTCGAACATGCCCGTGAGAACCAAGACTGCCCTGGTAATTCCCGTCCATAACAGGCGTGAAACGACCCTCCGATGTTTGCGGAGTCTCTCGCGGATGGATCGCGAGAATCTGGACGTGCGGTTGTTCATCGTCGACGATGGTTCGACCGATGGCACAAGCGAGGCCGTCAGTCAGGATTTTCCGGACGTCGAGTTGATTCGAGGAGATGGCACACTTCACTATGCTGGTGGAACCAATCGCGGCATCGAGGCCGCGTTGAAATGGAATCCCGATTTTGTCGTCACCATGAATGACGATGCGGTGTTTCATGAACACTTTCTTCAGCGGTTGGTGCACACCGCGCGGAAGCATCCGCGTTCGATCGTCGGTGCGCTCTTGTTGTTGTGGACCAACCCGCACATGGTGTTTCAAGTCGGCCAGGTCTGGAAGACACTTCGAGGCGGCTGGACCATCCCGGAACACCTGACGGCGTTTACCGTCGGGCAGGACGCTTTCGAAGTGGAATGCCTGGTCGGCAATTGCGTACTGTTTCCCGTCACGGCGATCAGGGAAAACGGCTTGATGGACGAAAAGCGGTTTCCGCACGGCTGGGGTGATGCCCAGTACCTGATGCGAATGAGAAAAGCCGGGTGGACACTGTTGGTCGAGCCGAAATCCTACGTGTGGTGTGAACCAAACACCAATCCTCCTCCGCTGCATACGCTGCCGCTGACAGACGTCTTGAACATTCTCTTTGTGAACCGGCGGCACCCGTTGAACTTGCAGAGGCAGTTCATTGCACGGTGGGAGTCTGCGCCGGTCACAATCCTGGCGGTGCCGGCATTCCTTGTCTATTGCGCAAGAATCGGGCTGCGCGGCTTGTCGTTGTTCAATCCATTTCGAACGAAGGCCGTTTAGCCGAACCGGCGACTGAGCTCGTCGGCCCGGCGCGAACGTCGGCAACCAGAACGTCTTCTGGACGCGCTGACCGCTGGTCGCTGCGGCCGCGAGTGACGGCTACACCGCGGCAGCCAGGAGGGGCTCCAGCGCGTGCCAGATCATGTCTGCAGACAGGTCTGCCATGCACGGATGACCGGGCGTCGGGCACTCTGTCGCCCGGCATCCCTCGCAGGGCACCGAAAGGCGTACGACCACATGGCCGGGCCCGATCGGGTCCCACTGTCCACGCGCCAATCCCGCCCAGGAGGCCACCACGCACGGCGTCCCCATGCTGGCGGCCAGATGGGCGGGCCCTGAATCCACGCCGACGAAGGCCTGACACTGGGCCAACAACGCTGCGGTGATGCGCGGGGGATGGCCACACGCATTGATGCCAAAACCCCAGGAAGCCGACAACCTGTCAAACTCCGCCCGGTCCCTGGCGCCGCCAACACCGACGACGTCGATGCCTTGGGCGTCGGCGCGCCGGCCTACATCGAGAAATCGGTCCAGTGGCCAGTTCTTGGAGGACCAGTTTGAGACGAGGCCCATGGCGAGTACGGGGCGGCCGGGTAGGCATCCGGCGAGTAGCGCCGC
>JAHEFO010000024.1:0-22294 GCA_024640135.1 Acidobacteriota bacterium | reverse complement strand
TTCGCCTGCGGACAACCGCACAGGGGCGTAGCCGCGGAAGTCTCGCACGCCACACGCGCGCAAGAACCGGCGATCCCGTCGTCTGAAGGGGCGTTCGGTGGGCAGGAGGGACACGGCGAGGTGGATCCGGAGCCGGCGAATCGTCCGCGCGACCCGCCAGAGGTCCTGGATCACCCGGGTCGCGGGAGCCGGGTGGTGGTACTCCACAAACTCATCCACCAGGACGTCTCTGTCGAGAACCTGACGCGGCGTGACTCCGCCGCGGCCGGCCGTGGTGAGGAGCGCCACGCGATGGCCGGGCCACTCGGCCCGCACGGCACGCAATGCCGGGATCGTGAGGATGGTATCACCGAGCGATCCGGTGTGATGGGCCAGCAGCCATCGGTCGCCCTGCGTAGTCGTCATACCGGGGGGCCGTCGGCCGCGCCCGGCCTCAAGATCGACTCGTACACGGCGAAGGTGACACCGGCCATCACGTCGGCGTCGAACGTGCGAGCGTGGTCTTTGGCGGCCGCGGCCAGGCGCCGCGCGAACGGCGGGTCGTTGCGCAGGCGCAGGATGGCGTTCGCCAGCGCGTCTGCGTCACCTGGTGGCACGAGCAGCCCGTGCACGTCATGTTCGACCGCTTCGGGGATGGCGTTGACGGGCGTTGAGACCACCGGGACTCCGAGCGACATGGCTTCCACGAGCGCCAACGGCAGTCCCTCCTCGAGACTCGGCAACACGAAGGCGTCGGCTGCTGCGATGGCGTTCAAATACGATCGCCGGCCGTCCGGGAAGTCGGTCTGTGGAATGTAACGCACGAGGTCGCGCAGGGCCTGCAACTGTGTCGCGGCGCGCCCGGAGACCGGCGACGGTCCAAGCCACAGGAAGTCCACGTCGGCGGCTTGGGTTCGTACGCGCGATGCGGCCTCGAGCCACACCCAGCAGCCCTTTCGCTCAATGAACTGTGCGCCGG
This sequence comes from Acidobacteriota bacterium, assembly GCA_024640135.1. GTDB lineage: Bacteria > Acidobacteriota > Vicinamibacteria > Vicinamibacterales > SCN-69-37 > SYFT01. Next base: position 21,336 of record JAHEFO010000024.1, on the reverse strand, counting down.
TCACGACCAGAAAGCGGCCGTTTGAAATGCCAAGGCTCTGCCGGGTCTCGTCACGCGAGGCTCCGTCGAGAGTGGCGACAGTCTCCGCGCGTTCGACGGGCGAATACGCAAGGGGCACGGCCGCGACCTCAACTGCGGGCAGGAACGGCCGGAGGCTCTCTCTGACGTGCTTGTTGGCCGCGACGAATCGAAAGCCCGACCTCCGCGTGAGTGATCGGAACCGGCGTCGCCATGCCCATGCGCGCCCTCCGCCGATCTGAGGCAGCGACGTGTGGAGCGTGACGACCACCGCGTGGCGGCCAGCCAGTGCCCATAACACGCCGGTGAACAGCGCCGGCGAGACGTCGCAGTGAAAAACGGTGCCGGGACCCGCCACGCGGCGGCATGACCGCCAGAGGGCGTACTGTGCGTGCCAGGCTCGCACGTGTGCGGCCAGGCGGTGGGTAAGAGTGCGGGGCAACGTCACGTCCAGGCGGCCGTGCATCAGCTCGACGGCCACCCCAAGAGCCTCGACCTCAGCGATCAGATCCGCGGCTGATCCGGCGGGCATGATTGCGGTTACGCGCGCGCGCGCAACCGCGCGGCGCATGAGCGCGATGAAGTAGCGCTGGGCGCCGCCCCATTCGAGATAGGGCCACGCGTACACGATGTGAACCACGACCGGCGTGTGCTCTCGTGCATCGTTGACACCCTGCATTCGGGTGACCATAATACCTCCTATGCTTGGCCGACACGGCCGAGCCGCCGGGCCGTCGATGGTGTCTGCGCGGCGCGTGCTTCCACAACATCTGCACTTGGCCGGCATCCGATGGCCAATGGATCAGGTCCCGGCATGACCGGGCCGCTGCTTGTCCTTGGCGGCAACGGCACACTCGGCCACAAGCTTGTGCAGGTCGCGTCGCGGAAGCTTGACGTGTACGCCACCGTGCGTCAGCGGCGGCCTGGCATGGCCCCGCTGCTCGGCCTCGACGAGGACCATTTCCTGGTGCACTCCGACGTGACCCAGGCGATTGACACGCTACTTGACCGTGTGCGCCCAGGGGTCATCGTCAATTGCACAGGGGCGCTCAAACCAACCACGGGAACGCTCGACCCCTGCGACGCGATTGGCGTGAACGCCCTCGCGCCCCACCGTCTCGCGGCCGCAGCACGCGCCCGCGGCATGCGCCTCATCCACCTGAGCACGGACTGTGTTTTCGACGGGAGGCGTGGGCAGTACGTCGAAGACGATCCGCCAGACGCGACAGACCTCTACGGCCGCTCAAAAGCACTGGGGGAGGTGGACGATGGGGTGAGTCTTACACTTCGGACGTCGCTGGTCGGACGACAGCTTAGTGGCTCACGAGGACTGCTGGAGTGGTTCCTGGCGCAGCGGGGAGTGACCGTGCAGGGGTATCGGGCGATGCGCTTCTCCGGTCTGTCGACGCTGGCGCTGAGTCGAACGATCCTGAATATCATCACGGCCCATCCGAGGCTGACGGGACGAATCCACGTGGGCGGTGACACCATCAGCAAGTATGATTTGCTCCAGATCATGAACGATACGTTCCGGGCCGGCGTGACGGTCGTTCCCATCGAAGGTCCGCGGATCGATCGATCGCTTGATTCCAGGCGTTTCGCGGCGATGGCCGGCCCGGCGCCCTCATGGCGGCAAATGCTCGAAGAGGCCGCCCAGGATCAGACGCCCTATGACGAATGGAGGCAGCATGTTTCTTGACGGCAAGCGCGTGCTGGTCACGGGCGGCACGGGGTCGCTCGGTCAACGCATCGTGGAGCGGCTTCTCGATGGGGACGCAGGCAACGTCAGGAGCGTGATTGTGATGTCTCGCGACGAAACCAAGCAGCATCAGATGCGCTTGCGTTTCCTGGGCCGCATCAGCGCGACCGACGACGTCATCTTCGCGCGCGCACAGGAGCGACTGCAGTTTCGCATCGGCGACGTCCGGGATCTCTCCGCCATGATTGAGTGTGTGCGGGACGCGGACGTCATCATCCACGCGGCGGCGCTCAAGCAGGTCCCGACCTGCGAGTTCTTCACTCGCGAAGCGGTCCTGACCAACACCCTTGGAGCAGATGTGGTCGTCCGGGCGCTGCAAATCGTCGGCAATCACGTCGAGGCTGTCGTCGGGATTTCCACGGACAAGGCCTGTAAACCCGTCAATGTGATGGGGTTGACCAAAGCCCTGATGGAACGCCTGCTGATTGCGGCCAACCTGACGGTGCCGACCACCCGGTTCGTCTGCGTCAGGTACGGCAACGTGATCGGTTCCCGAGGATCGGTGGTGCCATTGTTCGATGACCAGATCGCGAACGGGGGGCCCATCACCGTCACGACTCCCGATATGACGCGGTTCCTGATCACGCTCGACAAGGCCGTGGATGCCGTCTTCGCCGTCCTGGCCAACGGACGGCCCGGAGAAATCTTCGTGCCTCGCGCCGGAGCCGCACGTGTCACCGACATCGCGAAGGCGATGATGGGCGATCGGGCACTGGAAATTCAGTTCATCGGCGTGCGTCCCGGTGAAAAAACTCACGAAGTGCTCGTATCCGAGGAAGAGCTTGGACGCACGTCCGAGCGCGATGGCTACTACGTCATCGCGCCGATGTTGCCGGGGCTCGGGTCCTCACCGCCGGCGCCCCAGTGCTTGAGCGTGGAGTATTCCTCCGCTCGCGCGGCGTTGAGCGGATCCGCCCTGGCCGAGCTGATTGCATCGGCCAGAAGCGGCCGCGAGGCCGGCTGACTCATGGCCAGGGTGCTCACCATCCTGGGCACGAGGCCCGAGGTCATTCGGTTGTGCCTGACGATGGCGGAACTGGATCGGGTGTGTGACCACCACGTGGTCTACACGGGCCAGAACGCCGACCCGCGACTGAGCGATATCTTCTTCGACGAGTTGCGTGTTCGGCCCCCGGATACGCGGCTCCACGTCGGAGGCGTCCGATTTGCCGATCAAATCGGTCCGCTGTTCAGCGGAGTCGCCGAGGTCATCGAGCGTGTCCGCCCCACGCAGGTTGTCATTCTCGGTGATACCAACAGTGGTCTATCCGCGTTGCTGGCGGCGAGGATGGGGACCCCGGTGTGCCACCTGGAGGCGGGCAACCGCTCCGGCGACCCGCGATCGCCCGAAGAGATCAACCGCCGGGTGATCGATCACGTGAGCGCGGTGTTAATGCCGTACACGCATGACAGCGCGCGTCGTCTGGACGCCGAGGGGATCGACAAACGGCGCGTGCATGTGATCGGCAATCCCATTTACGACGTTCTGCGCGTCTTCGAGGCGGAGGTCGCCGCCTCCACCATCGCGGAGACGCTGGGCGTGACGTCGAAGCAGTTCTGCGTGATGACACTCCATCGGGCCGAGACGGTGGATGTGCCGGGCCGGCTGGTGTCCGCCATCACGGCTGCTGCAACCGCGGCGACCGCACGGGGCTGGCCACTCGTCTTTCCGGTGCATCCGCGTACGCAGGACCGCATGCGCCAGGCTGGCTTGCCGGCGGAATTGCCGGGGATCATTCTGGCGCCGCCACTGGGCTTCTTTGATTTCGTCTGGCTCGAGCGGCACGCGTGCGCGGCGTTCTCCGATTCCGGCACGGTGCAGGAGGAATGCGCCATCCTCGGCACACCCAATGTGGTCTTGCGGGAGTTCACTGAGCGGCCGGAGACCATCGACTGCGGGGCGAGCGTACTGGCGGGTGTGACCACCGACGGCGTGGAATTGGCTCTCGCGCGGCTCCTGGCGCGGCCGTCGACGCCGCCGCCCCCGGCTGACTACACGCTGGGCGATGTCGCGAATCGCGTGACGCGGATCATCCTCGGCGCCGATTCCGCCCCGGCATCATGACTGCGCCACCGTCGAGTCCGCGCGCCAACGCCGGGCTGCTGACCCACGCGGCACAGGGCGTGATGGGCTGGGCCGTGCCGCTCGGGGTCACGTTCTTCACGACGCCACTGATCGTCCACGGACTCGGGCCTGACGGGTTCGCCGTGTACGCCTGGGCAGCCGCGTTTGCCACGGCTATCTCCGCGAGTGGTCCCGCACGCGGCGTTCTGCACCTGGTGTCTCGAACCGGCGTGGCGCGGCTTCGTCAGGACGCGGTCGCCACTGGCCTCTGGGCCGTCGTGACCCTCGGCCTGGTCGCTGCAGGCCTGCTCTGGGCGTTGGCCTCGGCGGCGGCCTCGATGGCGCATCTGCCTGCCGGATCCGCGATACCGGCGATGCGGATTGCAGTGATCGGGGCAGTACCGGTCGCTGCCATGGCCGTGTGTGTCGGGGCCTTGCAAGGGTTGAGACGCTTTGGCGCTGCCGCGATGCTGACGAGCGTCGCGGGCGCGGTGGCCGCTGCCGGCGCAGCCTGGATGGCGACCAGCGGGTGGGGCGTCACGGCCGTGCTGAGTTGGCAAGCCGCGGCAGCTCTGGTCGTCGCCGCCGTGGGGCTTTTCGTCCTTCGCTCCGACGTCGGTCCTGTGTGGGGCCGGCCGACCCGGACCGCAACCGCAGGTCTTGCCCGTTTTGGGATGGCGACCATCGGCACGCAGGTGATGTTTGCGACGTGGATCGTTGTGGAGCGGACTCTGGTAGGCCGATACCTCGGGCCTCACGTGCTGACGGCCCTTGTCGTAGCCCTGCTCCTGTGGATGCACGCAAGCGCCGCGCTGGTCAGCGCAGTGCAGGTGGTGGCATCGCTGGCCCCGGCCGACGGCGCCGGGCCGGACGACCGCCTGGCCCGGGTCTATCCCAGCGCGACCGTCATGACTGCCGTCGTCGCGGTTGGGTTCACCTCGATCATTGCCGGCCTCGGTGTTCCCGCATTGACGCTGTGGATTGGCCGCGATGTCGCGACCATCGTCGGGGGGCTGTTGCTGCCTCTGGCGTTGGGGCTCGGTCTCAATAGTCTCGGCACCACGGCCTGGTTCGCCAACGAAGCCGAAGGCCGCCCGTCCCGGAACACGCTCTGGGCGGCGACCGGCCTCGTCTTGAACGCGGTGACCCTGCTGTGGCTGGCACCCGGCGGGCACATCGTGGCGCCTGGAATCGCCCGGCTGGTGGCCGTGGCGCCTGGGCCCCTGTTCATCGCGTGGACAGAGCGTTCCTCACGAGGCCGGCTCCAGGCCCCGTGGCGGGCCCTCCTCGCCTACGTTGTCCCGTGCGGGATCCTGTTGTTTGCAGGCCTGCGCGCTGCCGAGGCCGTGGCGGCCTCGTCGTGGTTCGCGCTGATCGCGGCAGCGGCGAGTGGCATCGCGCTCTATGCCGTCGTGGTGTGGCACCTCCCCGTGCTGACGGACCGCGATCGGCTGGTCTTGCGCACCTGGATCAAAGCCCTGGTTGATTCTGGTGCGCGGCGGGCCACCCTCCGGGAATAGCCAGCGGGCAGGTGACGATCGGACATCTCGGGCGCGCTCGTCACATTCCAGCGCGCGGTGTCATCCGCCACTTGGCCGCCCGCCGTACTCCTTCGACGAGTCCGCACACGAGGACGGCCACGAACGCAGCGCGAATCGCGTCTGGAAGCAGGGTGCCGTAGAAGCCCTCGAACGAGATTCGCATGAGCACGGCGTAGTAGACCACCGTGCGCCAGAGGGCCGGGACGGCGTCCGACATGAGGCTCGCGTGCAGCAGCCGCATCGCGATGCCGAGGACGAACATCCCAAGGGCGATGCCAACCGGGCCAAAATTCCTGAGCAGATCGGCGACCGGTGTGATGGCGGGCGAACTGCCGCCGAAGCCGATATACAGCTCGCCGAGCACTCGCGAATCACCAACGGTCGGTTTGTTGGGCCAGAGTACCCGAGGCACGAAGGCGGTCCACGTCCAGCGCCAGATATTGCCCGACACGCCGCGCCGGTCCTCCTCGGGGCGCAGCCGCTCGTAGTTGCCGACGATTGTCGCCACTGACGTCACGTGATCGAGCCGACGCGCCACTTGCTCCATCACCAGTGCCACGTTGCCCCGCACACCGCGTTCCGCGACGATGTCCGTCACGCGGGCGGCCAAGGCGCCCTGTTCGCTGAGCGAGGCCGCCGCCTCGCCGGGTGAGACGTAGGCCGACGCAGCCGCCGGCACTTGCGCGGAGGACTGTGTCGAAGATGGCGGTGGCTCCGACGGTGGGGGAGCGCTCGGTGGTGGGGCCGCGCTCGGTGGTGGGACAACGACCGGAGCCGGGGCCTCCGCCTGAGCCGGGGCGGCAGCGGTTTCAAGGGCCGCCGTCGTCTTCTCGGCTCGGAATGTCGTCGCATAGAGCATGCCCGCACCGAGGGCCGCGACGAACAGGACGCCAAACGCCAGCACGTGGCGGACCCGGATCGCACGGCCGGAGTAGTTGAACGCGAATCCCATCGCGATGACGTGATTGAGCGCGGTAGCGCGGCTCCCACTGAGTACTGACTGGAACGGAATCAGCGCGACGAGGAGCACGGTGACCACGATCGTCGCGGATCGCGAAAGGCCACCCCTGAAGACCGCGCCCCACAAGAGGACGGCCGCGAACATCAGTGACTGCGCGAAGTAGTACGTGGTCACGCTCAGGCTGTCCAAAAACAGGCCGCGCTGGAATCCGATGACGCCGAGGCTGAACGCGTACATCGTCAAACCTACGCCAATCGCGAGCAAGAGACATCCGGGAAGAAGTACCTCACGCGGTGACCATGCCCACGTGGGCAGAGCACGGGAAATCCGCTGGCCGGCCCTCTGCGGCCATGGCAACAGGTATCCGGCCGAGACCGCCAGAACGCCGAGCGTCAAGTACGCTTGTGTGAGCGCGAAGGTCTTCGCCGGAGTTGGAATCAAGGTAAGCCACCAGTCCGGCGTCCAGCCGTAGGCCACCAGCGCACCGCTGACGGCGAACGTCGGTATGACGAAGAACCACACGACGTAGGCCAGCGGACTGAACGCGTCGAGGCTCCCCAATCGATATTGCCGGGCCAGCGGCGCGATGGCGGTTGCGGCCGTGAGCACCGCCAGGACGGCGGAGTATGGGTACTGGACCACCGCAACGGCCATTCCACCCACCGCCACCGCCAACGTGGGGACTGCCAGCGCCACCAGGAGTGCTCGACCGGCGGCGGGTGTCATCGGACGATCGGATCTACGAGTCATGGACTGGGTCCTGGTGTCTGCAGCGGTTGAGGGGATGTCGGCGACTTCGGCACACTCAGCCGGACGTCAGAGGCAAGAGAATAGCGCAAAGTCGCCATGGGGGGGCGCAAAACTGTCTCCCGGTGCGTGACGCCCGGCAAGCACTCTTGGTGGTAATCTCCCCTGACGCGCGTTCACACCGGCCGCTCCCATTTGCCATGAAACGTATCCTCTTGACCGGGGCCACCGGCTTTGTCGGGAGCCATCTTGCCAGAGAGCTCTCAGCTGCCGGATGGCGTGTTCGCGGCGTCAGCCGTCATGCGCCCGTGGGCCGAGCGGCGAATCCTGCCCTGGAGTGGGTCGGGGTGGATGCGATCGATCGAAGGACCGAGTGGGAACCGTTGCTCGAAGGTGTAGATGTGGTGGTCCATGCGGCAGCGGTGGCGCATCGCCTCGCGAAGCGGGATCAGGTGCCGGATTCCGTGTATGACGAAGTCAATCACCGCGGTACCGCGCGCCTGGCCGCGTGCGCCGGGCGCGCGGGCGTCCGCCGATTCGTGCTGATCAGTTCGATCGGCGCCGTGGCTGATGCGTCGGGGGCGGTCATTGATGAAACGACGCCGTGTGCGCCGACGACGGCGTACGGCCGCAGCAAACTCGCGGCGGAGCGGGCGGTGGCAGACCAGCTGGCCGACAGTGAGTGCGAATGGTGCGTCCTCCGTCCTCCACTGCTGTACGGCCCTGGAAATCCGGGCAACATGGGACGATTGCTGCGATTGATCCGCCTGCCACTGCCGCTGCCGTTTGCCGCGATTCAGAATCGGCGCAGCTTCATGTTTGTGGGCAATCTTGTCAGCGCCGTTCACGTTGCGATGAACCACCCGTCCGCGAGTGGGCAAGTCTTCTGCGTGGCGGATGCCGAAACGCTATCCACGCCGCAATTGGCTGAAGCCCTGGGCCGGGCGGCCGGACGATCGGTCTGGATGATTGGCGCCTCTCCGCAGGCCTTGCAGCGGGTAGGCCGACTGGGTGATGTGATCGCCTCGAGCACGGGGATCTCGCCGGGATTTGATTCGGAGTCGGTGCGCAAACTCTGCGCCTCACTGTACATTTCTGCCGAGCGGATTCGCGAACGCTGCGGTTGGGAACCGCCGTGTCGGCTCACCGACGGTTTGTCCGTCACACTGGCTCAGCCACGGGCGACGCCGGAGAGTCAGACTCGGGCGGGGCGTTCGTCCTCGGTCTGAACACACATGGCCCTCAATGTTCCTGAGCCCCCCCGGTCAACGAGCGGTGTCCTCGACGTCGTCGCCTGGAGGCTGGCGCGCGGACGTCGTCCGCAGGCCTTTCTTGATGCCTGGTGGGTGACTCGCCTGCTGGCGCGAGTGCCTGAGCGGAGGCGGGCCCAGGTTGCCCGCAGAATCCTGGCCCTCAGCCCTCACTATTTCCTCAACCACAACAACTGGCGGGTGAGCGATGCCGCGCTGGCCCGGCAATTCACCGCGTTACAGGTGTCACGCGTGCGCCTCTTCGACGCGTTGCTGGGCCCCTTTGTCTCGCCCGAATCGGTTGTGCTCGATTTCGGTTGCGGTCCCGGGTTGTTGAGCAGGGCCGCCGCTCAACACGCGAAGCGGGTCATCGCTGTCGATACGGCGTCGGGGGTCCTTGCCTGCGCCCGGGTGTTGAGCGCGGCTGACAACATCACGTATCTGCACGCGCACGGGGACCTGGCCGAAGTGCCTGACGCCAGCGTGGACGTCGTCTGTAGCGTGGCGGTACTGCAGCACCTGTCATCCGACGCGATCGACCATTGCCTGCGTATCTGGCGACGCGTGCTCGCCGACGGTGGCCGTGCCGTTGTCCATGTCGTGCTGGACTCTGCCGAGGGCTGGCGTCAGGAAGAGGACTGGGTTGCCGATACGTCCGCGGGCGGTCGCGCCCGTTATCGACTGGGGCTGCATTGTTTTGCCAGGTCGGCCGAGTGGTACGCTTCGCGCTTTGTGCAACACGGCTTTGGCTGCGTCGAAATCGTCCCTGTGCGTTCTCTCGCCGACGACAACTTCGACGATGTGTGCGGACAACATGTCGTGATGGCGCAGCGGGCGGCACCCCGGGGCTAGCGTGCGCCAGTGCCGGCGGCGTGCCGGAAGACCTCGATCGTCGCGCGCTCGAGGTCACGTGGCGGCCGAGCCGCCACTCCACGTGTCCGGGCACCGACACACCAGCCGTGGTACTCGATGGCAGACATCCAGCGCAGCTCGGCGATGGCCGCCCACCATTGTTCCGCCACCAGGGGCAGCGTCCATCCAGCGACGTCAGTCTGCAGGTGGGACCAGGGTGTTTGGTCGCTGACGAGCACAGGACGTCCGGCTTCAAGGGCTTCGGCCACGACATAGCCGTAGTTCTCTCCCAGGGACGGCAGCACCAGCGCATGCGTGCGAGCCAGCCAGCCTGGAACCTCGTCAGGCGTGCACTCGCCGTGGTAGGTCACGCGGACCGACGCCGGGAGTTGCGCGATGAGATCCTGACATCGGGCCCAATAGCGGTCGTCCTCGATCGGTCCCACGATCTCGAGGTCCACGCCGCCCTCCGCGTGGTCTCGAAGCAACTCCAGGAGGAAGGTGAGGTTCTTCTTTGGCGCGAGGCGGGACACAAACAGCAACGTGACCGATCCGGGCGTCTTCTCGATGACGGGCACCATGTCTCGCGGCTTCGACGGGCCGAGGCAGGGCACCAGAAACGCCGGAGTCGTTTCCGGAAAGGTTGTAGCAATATCGGCCTGTTCGGCTGTGTCACGCGCGATCCAGGTCACGCCATCACACACCCGCAGTGCGCGAGCCATGCGGAGATACCACCGCTTTCGACCCGGACTCTTGAGAAGAGCGCCAGGCGCCAGCTCGCCTTCCGGTGCGACGACTGTCGGTGTCCGGACCGCTCCGACCAGGCGCAGGGCCAGAAGGGCCGCTGATCCCGTCGCGAAAAGACTGTTGATGAAAAGGACGTCGGGTGCCGCTTGTGCAATCAGTCGCGCGAGCAGAATCGGGCCGTGCGGCCTTGCCGAGTAATACACGCGAGCGAGTCCGAACGTCGTCCACCGGTCCACGTCAATGCCGGAAAACCGGTTCGGCTGGCGCGGATCGCGATCTTTGGCGATGACCCAGAACTCGCAGTCGTGGCCCAACCGCTCCACCATGAAGGTCAGCGCCTGGATTGAGCCTCCGCGAAAGCCGGGCGCGAAGGATTGACTGATGGCCAGGACCTTCATGGGACCGCCGTCGTGAGAGATCCCCCGGGCGGATCGGCAGTCCGGCATTCTGCGATCAGCCCGTCGGCCAACTGCGGCGCCAGCCGCGTCAGGACGGCATTGATCCCGCGCACGGCCCACCTCGTGTAGGGGCGATGCTCCGCGCCGAGATCGTAAAACCATTGGTCAGTGACGACGAACCCTTCGGCTGTGAGCAGGCGGGCGAGCGTGGCCTGTGAATAGTAGGCCACGTGATCGGGATGGACGGGTTCGGCGTGGCCGCCGCGTCCGCGCACGAAGTACTGCGCGAGTCGAAAACCGCAATAGGCATTCACCGTGCTGACGAGCAGGCGTGTCTGTGGACTCATGACCTTCTGCACGTGTCGGAGAAACGTTCCGGGGTTCGTGAGATGTTCCACGATCTCGCCGGCGATCACGACGTCGAACGGACCTGCCGCGATCAACTCTGGTGCGATGTCGCCCACGTCGCCCGCGTGGAGATGGGTGACACCCCGCGAGGCCAGGGCATCCAACCCGGGTCGGTCGATGTCCACGCCATGGAGTTCACCGGCCACGTCGCGCAACCGGAGATGCAGCAAGGAACCGTCGGCCAGACTCTGTGCCGTATAAGGCGCGTTGGTGCACCCGAGATGCAACACGCGCTTGCCGGCCGACCGTGCGAGCAGATGGTCGACCCTCTGCACCAGAGGAAAAGGTACCTGCGCCGGCGACATGGGACGACCATGGTAGCACCGCGGTCGAACCGCCCCTTCGAGTATTCTGTGGCCGATGGCCGACGACAGCGCCGCGACGACTGACGACGCATTTGCTGCGCGCCTGAACCGCCTGGATACGACGATGTTCGATGCGATTCCCGCGGAGCTAACGCCGTGGGATCGACGATCGCTCCTGGCCTGTCAGCAGGTCGTCCGTCGGCGCTGGTCACCGTATCGCTATCTTGAGATCGGGTCGCACCTGGGCGGCAGTCTGCAGCCGCACGTGTTGGATCCTCGGTGCGCGATGGCCCATTCGATCGACCCGCGTCCGGCCCGACAGCCTGATGCGCGCGGCCACCGTTTTGGGTATCCGGGCAACTCCACCGACCGCATGCTGGCCAATCTGGCTGCGGCGGGTGGCCAGACCGACCGGATCCGATGCTACGAAGAGACGTCGGCGAGCCTTGATCCTTCTACCATCGCCCCGAAGCCACACCTGTGTTTCGTTGACGGCGAACACACCGACGCCGCGGTCCTCGCCGACTTCGCCTTCTGCCAGCGTGTGATCGCCCCCGGCGGGCTGGTCGTGTTTCACGACGCTCACATCATCTACAACGGCCTGGATGCGATCGTGGCATCGCTCGACCGCGCTGGGGCGGCGTATTCGGCTTGTCATCTGCCTGACACGCTGTTTGCGATCGAACTCGGTGGAGGCACCCTGCTTGAGGAGACGGCGGTGGCACAGGTGCGCCGAGAGAGCTATCGCGGCTATCTCCTGTCGCTCCGCGCCACGGACCACTATCGCCGTTTCGCCAACCGCTGGCTGTTTCGCGCGTTCCGCAAGGCGAAGGCAAGGTTCTCGCGCGGCTGAGTCAGGGGTTCCTCACTCGGCGCGGCCTCTGCCGGTGTGTCACCGGGGACCAGGGCCGACACGTGCCACGCCGGCCAATGCAGACTCGTATTGCGGAACAACCTGCTCCTTGGAATACTCGTCGTCGAATCTCGCGCGTCCGCGAACACCCATGGCAGCGCGTGAGTCCTCGTCGAGGCCCGCCAGCGCATCGAGCGCGGCCGCCAAACGCGCGGGATCGCCCGGCGCCACGACCACGCCGGCACCAGCGTCCAGGACGAGTTCAGCGGCGGCACCGCGCGCCGCCATCACCACGGGGCGGCCGGCCGCCAGATACGCGATCGTCTTGGTGGGCACGACGGCTTCGCCGAACGCTGAATCGGACAGATGAACCAGCAGCGCATCCGAGGCGGCCAGCAGCGCCGGCATGTCCTGGTGCGCACGCCTGCCCAGAAAGACCGTACGGTCCTCCACGCCGAGATCGCGCGCCAGTTGCTCCAGGTCGCCTCGCGCGGTCCCGTCGCCGGCAAACGCCAACAGGATCCGGGAGTCGGTCACGAGCGCGGCCGCCCTCACGACTGTCGACAGGTCCTGCACGATTCCGAGGTTTCCTGCGAACATGACGACGAACCGAGCCTGCCAGGCCAACGCCTCGCGCGTGGCCACGCGCTCGGCTGGAGATCCTTGTCTGGCGAGGTGGCCCTCCACCCAGTGGACGGTGACGCACAGGCGTTCCGGAGGCACGCCTTTCGCGATGAGCACGTCGCGCGCGTGGTTGTTCGGGACGAGAATCTTCGACGCACGGCGGTACACGAATCGCTCCAGGGCCTCGAGCGCGCGGATGGCGCGCGTGTTCCTGAGCAGCCCAGCCGCCACGATCGCATCGGGCCAGATGTCCTGCACGTCGTAGACGAAAGGCACGCGCATCACCCGGGCCAGGATCCAGCTGGTCACGCCGACCGACAGCGGCGGATGCCACACGTAGATGACCTGCGGCTTCCTCAGCAGCGGCCGTGCGAGCACCGCGGCCAGCGCAAATGCGCCGTAGTTCAGGCCACGGCGCAGAATCGATCGTCCGTGATACGCATAGCCAGCGACCCGCAGGACCGGCACCCCGCCGAGGGTGTCGCGCTGCCACGGGCGGAACGAATAGCCGGGATACCTGACGCCCGTCGGATACTGCGGCAACCCCGTCAGTACCGCGACGTCGTGCCCGCGTTCATGCAGGGCCTGAGCGAGATCTCCCGGCTTGGGAATGGGTTCGGGGGCAAAGTATTGCGAGAGCACAAGCACTCGCAGTGGGGGGACGGCGGACGCCAACCCGCGAATTATCCCGCTGCGGCCGGAGCACTGTCAAACATCGCCACGGAAAGCGGGCGCCGTCCCCGCCGCTGCGCGAGGATCTTGGTGCTACCATTCGCTCAGCCTGATGGGGCACGGTACCACTGCCAAATGAGGAGGATGGATCCATGAGCCGCACAACACATATGAGACTGGGCCCCATCGTGGGGCTCCTGGTCGCCACGGCCGGTCTCTGGGTGACGCACGCCGCGAGCTTTTCGGTGAGTGCCGCTGCGCCCACACTCTCTGGCCCTTCCAGAAATGCCGACTTCAACGGAGATGGCATCACGGATTGGGCCGTCGTGCGGGGTGTGGGTGGCACGCTCGTGTGGTACATCGAAAACACGGGGGGCTTTTCGGCCGTAGCGTGGGGGGCTGCCGCCACGGATTTTCTGGTGCCTGCTGACTACGACGGCGATGGCAAGAGCGATGTCGCCATCTGGCGGCCGGGTGCGCCTGGCACGTTCTGGGTGCGCAACAGCGGCACCGGCACGGTGTCGGTGATTCCGTGGGGGACGACCGGCGACAACCCGACCGCGACGGCTGATTTTGACGGCGACGGGAAAGCGGACCCGGCGGTGTATCGTTGCCCTTCCGGCGGATCACCCGGGCAGTGTTTCTTCTGGGTGATGAAGAGTACGGGCGGGATCATTGCTCAGCCGTGGGGCTACGGCTCTCCTGCGACACTGTTCAACGCCAAAGGGGACTACGACGGCGATGGCAAAGCAGATTTTGCCATTCAGGGGACCAACCCCACCAATGCCGGGGCCGGCCTCTTCCATCTCTTGCGTTCGGCGGATCTCGGGTATGAGCCTGTCTTGTGGGGCTATGACACCGACCTCATCGTCCCTGGTGATTACGATGGCGATGGGAAGTCGGATATCTCGGTGATGCGGAATGTTTCTGGCGCTCGCACCGCCTACATCAGACACCGAACCGGCGCGGTGACGTTCGCCGTCTGGGGCTTTGCGACCGACTCCCTCGTGCCTGGTGACTACGACGGTGATGGAAAAACGGACTTGGCGGTCTGGCGTCCATCGGGGACGCCGGGGCAGAGCGCGTTCTGGGTGAAGAGGAGCAGCGATGGCGGGACCATCTACAAACCGTTTGGCGCCAGCGGCGACGTCACGGTCGCCGGTTGGATCGTGCAGTGAGACGTCGTCCTTGCGTACCGTGACGGTCGACCTTTGGGGGCCCACACCAGTGGGCCCCTGAAGTTGACACCGCTTTGACCGCGGCGGGATACTTTCCCCTGTGATGCTAGTTCCGCAGTGGTCGCTACTTGCCGCCAGTCTCTTGTTCGCGCAGGCCCCCCCGACCGCGGTTCAATCCGTTGATACGGCCGTACTCGTCGAGATCAAGGCCTTGCGCAGGTCGGTCGAGCAACTGACCGAGGTGGTGAAGTTGTTCGCGCAGCAGGCCGCCGAACGTGACTCCGCAATGCTCCTGTCTCAGATCATCGACATGGACGAACGCCGGTTGACGCAGATGCAGGGGCAACTCGATGCCCTTCGATCCAGCCGGGCAGCCTTAGTGACCGAGATTGCCCAGATGCGCGGGTCTGCGGACACGTACTCGAAGATGGCCGCCGGGGATCCGACGGGGCGTGCGCAGGCAATGATGGAAGAAGAAAAGATGCGCACCTCCGAACAAGTAGAGCAGAAGACGTACGCGATGAATCTGCTCGATGGCCAAATCGCCCAACTTGAAGGCGAGATTATCGAGAGGAAGCAACGCGCCCTGGAGATGCGACAACGTCTGGATCAGAAAGTCCGCCTCAGACCGTAGTCGTCGGCCATCGGGGGCCCCGAACACCCTCTGCCCTTATGTCACCGGTCCGCGAAGCGGCGAGAGTACAAACGCCTCGCGTGTTGAGACGTCGCGCGCCTTCGCGCGCCTGGCAACGTTCGATAGGGCGAGAACCGAACCTGGTCCTCGGCAACCCGTCAGGTTCGGTTGACCGGATGGCGCGAAAGGCGTGACCTGGAATATGGCGTGGATTCTGCTCGTGGGCGCGGCCCTCGTATCCTGGCTGTTGGCAGGTCGGCTCCGCCAGTATGCCCTGGCCCGGGGAATGGTCGACGCTCCCAGTCCGCGAAGCTCGCACGATGTTGGGACTCCTCGGGGGGGCGGAGGCGCGATCGTGGTGGCGGCATGGGGGGCCTTCGCGTGGTACGCGTGGTCGGGCGATTCGAACGCGCTGCCGCCAGCGGTTCTGGCCGGCGGACTTCTCGTCGCGGTGGTTGGATTCGTCGATGATCACCGTCCGCTGTCGCCGATCTTCCGCCTCGTATGCCATTTTGCGGCTGCCATGCTGGCGGTCTACGGATTCGGGAGCGTCGGATTTGGGATTGCCGGTGACGTCGCCGCGGTCGTCTACATCGCATGGATGATCAACCTGACGAATTTCATGGATGGGATCGACGGCCTCGCCGGTTCCCAGGCTGTGACAGTCTGTGGCGCCGCTGCGGTCTTGTCCACGCTGGCGGTCTCCGGCAACGGGTTGTGGCAGGAACCAGGCGTGCTGGCGGCCGCGGCTGCGGGGTTCCTGGCCTGGAACTGGCCGCCTGCGCGGGTGTTCATGGGTGATGTCGGAAGCGGGTTCATCGGCTTCATGGTGGCCGTGTTTTCGCTCCTGGCCGCGGCGGTTGCCCCGGAACTGGGATGGAGTTGGATCATTCTGTCCGCCGTGTCCATCGCTGACGCGTCGGTCGCCTTGCTCCGACGCGCCGCTCGGCGTGACCAGTTGTTCAAGCCGCACCGCACCCATGCCCATCAACATCTGGCCCAAGCCTGGGCGTCGCATCGGTCGGTCACCTTGCTGGTGGTGGCCATCAATCTGTTGTGGTTGACGCCCGTGGCGTTCCTGGTGGTGACGCTCCGTCTCGGTATCGTGGCTGGGTTGCTGCTTGCCTACGTACCGGTGGTGATTGGTGCCGTTCTTCTCGGAGCCGGTGCGGAACGCGCGCAGCAGTGACCGACCGTCAGCCGGGGATCTACCAGTCCTGCCAGGTCTGATAGCGGACGTTATTTCGGGGGCAGCCCCTTAATACGGCCTATCGGCGATTGGCGAGTCGACGCTGGTGATGTGACTGTGGCGGCTTCGGCCGGGTGTGGTCCCGGAGGCCCGGGCATTGCTCGACAACTGACGTGGCCGATTCAATCATCGATATCGCCCTCATGGTGACCCGGGCGTTGGACGCCTGTGGCGTGGTTTGGTCCATCGGGGGTGCACTGGCCAGCAGCTTCAGCGGCGAACCGCGGTTCACCGGAGTTCTGGCGAAGAACCCGCCACGAGCGCATGCGGAACCCGAGGAAGACACCCCGTGGCCCTGCGAGCGTGCGCATCTCCGGCGGCCTGAGAGTCGACTCCGGTGTACGGCGGTGATAGCCTGTAAACAGTCCTGTGATTGTGGCCGTGGGCGCGGATGCGCTCCTCCACGCATCCGACATGAGCCTGGAACGCACGCGCTGCATGTGTCAGGCGCCACAGGACGCCCCCTTTCCGACACGTCCGCAGGGTAGGTGATATCCCTGCAGGAGGACCGTCGTGGGGCTCGCACACCAACATGGCAGGCGCGCGGACCTGTCAGCCGGCGTTTTGTAGAGGCTCGTGTAGAGGAACTGTGTCGTATGTCGATTGAGATGATTCTCCGAATTGCCGTGAAGGCACTCGCGCGTAACAAGATGCGCACGGCCTTGACCATGCTCGGCATGATCATCGGCGTGGGCGCCGTGATCACGATGGTGGCCCTGGGCCGTGGGGCACAATCGGCAATCGAGGACCAGATTCGCGACGCCGGCACCAACCTGGTCACGATCTTCCCGGGACGCTTCATGATGGGCGGCGCGCGAGGGGCGGCAGGCAGTTCGACTCGCCTCATGCCCGCTGACGCGGCGGCACTGCGCACGCTGCCGGAGTTGACCCACGTGGCCGAGATCGCGTCGTCTCGATCGCAGATCATCTTCGGCAACCAGAACTCGAACTCCACCATTACGGGAACGAGCCCGGAGTACCCCCTGGTCAAGACGTGGCCCCTGAGATATGGGACGTTCTTCACCGACCAGGACGTGGTGGCGGCCGCCAAGGTCATTGTGCTTGGCGCCAACGTCGCCACGCTGCTGTTCGGAGAAGATGTGGATCCGACGGGGGAACGGGTTCGAGTGCGTAACCATGTGGCCGTGGTGATTGGCGTGATGGCCGCCAAGGGAGCGTCCTCCAGCGGGCAGAACCAGGACGACCAGGTGTTCATGCCGTACACCACGGTCATGAAGAAGATTTCCGGCAGCAAGGCTCTGACCTACGTCCTGGCGTCGGCCGCTTCCGACGATCAGATTCCAGCGGCGGCGCGGGCCGTCGAGAGCCTGTTGCGCGTCCAGCACGAGATCCCCTCGGGCGGCGACGATGATTTCCTGGTGTTTACGGCTGACGACATGGTGGCGATGCGCACGCAAACCACGAGCACGCTGACGTCCCTGCTGGCGGCCATTGCCGGCGTGTCCCTCCTGGTCGGCGGCATCGGCATCATGAACATCATGCTGGTGTCCGTGACGGAACGTACGCGGGAAATCGGATTACGTCTTGCCGTCGGTGCGCGAAGTGCCGACGTCATGCGCCAGTTCCTCGTCGAGGCGCTGCTGCTCAGCCTGGTCGGGGGCGGGATGGGGATCGCGGCCGGATTCGGGACGGCGGAGTTCATGAAGTGGTACCAGCAGTGGCCGGCCGTCGTCCCCACGGACGCCGTGGCGCTCGCGTTCGGCGTCGCGGCAGGGATCGGCGTGTTCTTTGGCTACTATCCCGCGCGGACGGCGGCGGCGCTGGACCCGATCGAAGCCCTCCGGTTCGAGTAGCACGTGCGCATTCACCGTCTGATTGAGGACGTGATGTCGACGAGGCGCTTTCACAGCGCCGGGGAACTGACCGCGCCGCTGCCTCGCATCGGGCGAGATCATGCTCCCGATCGGGCTAACGACGCCGGCGCACAACGACGGTCACGTCGGTATCCTCACCGGCCGCCACCTCTTGCGTGATCACCGTGGTCTCAAATCCGAAGGCTGTGCCCGTGACGCGATAGGTACCCGGGCTGACGCCGGTAAAGTCGAACCGCCCGCGAGCATCCGCGATTGCCTGAAACGGCTTGAGTTCCGAGCGCGGGTCCAACGGCTGGAAAGAGACTGACGCATCAGGGATGGAGGCCCCGTATTCGTCAAAGACGCGTCCGCGTATCTGTCCTGTGGCCGCAGCGCGGGTGGTCCTGCCGGCCCGCGCCCACGCGGAAGGCTCGATGACAATGTGCCACGCCACCTTCCCTGGTTCCACGCCGGCAGGTTTGAGAAGATGTTCGCCGTACCCGAGCGCATCGAGCGTCACCTGGTCTTCGGTGGCAAGGGGAGAGCACTGAGCGGGTGAACCCGAGGAACGCACGATCAGACTCAACGGGCGGTGACCGGGGCCGGTCACGGTCAGGAACGCAGTCGGCAGAGGCTCACCACGCCTGGTCCGAACCCGCACTGGATTTGGGAAGGGTGTGTCGCAATCCACGATGGCGCCGATCGCCATGACCACCGACACCGCGGTGTCCCGGTCAGCCGCCACCTCGACCGTCGAACGGCTGAGGTCAAAGCCCACAACGTGTCCGGCCACGCGATAGGTTCCCGGCGGGACCTCAAACAGAAACCGGCCGGCGTCATCAGAGAGCGCCTCCAGTTCGGGGAGTTCACTGGATGGTTCGGAAGGCCGCACCGTGACGAACGCGCCGGCAATCGCAGTGCCGGCGCCATCGACCACACGCCCGGTGAGTTGCCGCCGCGCCGCAGGCTGGGCCTCCGCGGCGACAGGCACCAACAACAGAACCGCGAATGCCAATGAGCATTTGCTGGGTAGGAAGCGTGGAGGCACTTTCCGCACTATAACGTCGGCGCCCAGTCGTCTGAGACAAGAAAAGGGCCTGATGACGTCATCCGCCTACCGAGTCGCAAGGCTGTGTTCAAGGTAGCTGAAACCTGCCAGCTCTCGCCTCATGTTCTGCTCACTGTCCCGTGGTGTAAATCCGGAAACCTGGGCAACCACCAATGGGCCAGAGCCGGTTCGAGTCGACGAAATCGGCGAGCATCCCCGTGATGCCGGCTCGGCGCACCTCCCCGGATGGGCTATCCTGTGCCCATCCTCCAATGCCTCTGACTCCCGGAACGCGGCTCGGCCCATACGAAATCGTCGACAAGCTCGGCGAAGGCGGCATGGGCGAGGTCTATCGCGCGCGTGACACCTCGCTCCACCGCGACGTGGCCATCAAGGTACTGCCCGAGGCCGTCACTCGCGATCCCGACAGCCTCGCGCGCTTCCAACGCGAGGCCGAGGCGCTGGCGGCGCTCAACCACCCGAACATCGCCCAGGTCTACGGACTCGAGCGCAGTGGCGAGGGTCCGGCCATCGTCATGGAGCTGGTCGAAGGCGAAGAGTTATCCGTGCGGATCAAGCGCGGACCGGTGTCGCTCGATGACGCCCTGCCGATCGCGCGGCAGATCGCCGACGCGCTGGAGGCGGCCCACGAGCGCGGCATCGTGCATCGCGACCTGAAACCCGCAAACATCAAGGTGCGCGACGACGGTACGGTGAAGGTGCTGGACTTCGGACTGGCCAAGGCCTTCGATCCGGCGGCGCCCGCGTCGGTGGGGGGCGCGCTTTCCGATTCACCGACGATGACGAGCCCGGCCACGGGGCTGGGTGTCATTCTCGGCACCGCCGCGTACATGAGCCCGGAGCAGGCTCGCGGGCGACCCGTGGACAAACGTGCGGACATCTGGGCGTTCGGCATCGTGTTGTTCGAAATGCTGACGGGTCGGCGGCTGTTCGACCCTGCGGCACCTTCTGGATCATCCCGAACGCCTGCGAGCCGTGAGGGCGAGAGCGTCAGTGATGTGCTCGCCGCCGTGCTGCGCGCGGACATCGATCTGGCCGCGCTGCCGGACCAGACGCCGAGGGCGGTCACGCGACTGGTCGAACGTTGTCTGGACCGGAACCCCCGAACGCGCTTGCGCGACATCGGCGAGGCCCGAGTCGCCATCGAGACTGCGGTGGCGGGTGACGAGACGCCGGATGCCGGGCCGGCTTCGAGCGGGGCGCCGGGCAGCGGCGTGGCAGCACGTCCCGGGCTTCTCGCGGCGGCGGCCATTGCACTGATGGCAGCGACCGCACTGGTGACCTGGTCGCTGAGTGGATCGAGCGCCGCAGGTTCCGGCCCGATCCACGTGCAACTGGGCCTCGATCCCGGTCTTCGCCTTGTTGGCAGTGCGACAACCGACCGGCTCGAGCGTCCGAGCCGGTCAGCGCTGGCGATCTCGAACGACGGGCAACTGGTCGTCTTCGCCGCAACGGACGGTGAGACCAGCCGACTCTACTCCCGTCGGCTCGACGAGCCGCGAGCGCTCGCGATTACGGGAACGGAGGGCGGAAGCATTCCTCTTCTGGAGCCCGGCGGGGAGTCGGTGGGTTTCATCTCGGACGGCGAGCTGAAGCGGGTGCCACTCCGGGGAGGCAGTGTGCGCACGATTCTCTCTGGTGTGGAACGCGCGAAGGGGGGGCAGTGGGCTGACGATGGCAACATCTACCTCAATGGCCCAGGCGGCATCATCCGGGTCGCCGCCAGCGGTGGAGACCCCAACCAGGTAACAGAGGTTCAGGCAGATCGCAACGAGGCAAGTCACCTGCACCCGTGGCTGCTGCCGGATGGCAAGGCGATGCTTTACACAGTTCACCGCGGGGGTCGCAACTGGCGGGAAGCCGAGATCTGGGTACAGCCGTTCGGGGGTGCGTCGAAGATGCTCGTGCACGACGGCACGGACGCCCGGTACGTGGCCACGGGCCATCTGGTGTTCGTCCGCTGGGGCACGCTGATGGCGGTACCCTTCAATGCGGCAGCCCTGGAAGTCACCGGGGAACCCGTTCGTGTGCTGGAAGATGTCATGCAGGCCGTGAACGCCTCGAACACGGATAGTGAAACGGGCGGCGGACACCTGCGACGGCGGTGGCGTCTGCCTGGACAACGACCTGGTTGCCGGCACGGTTTGTGCCTTGGCGGCCGGTGATTGCGACTTGGACGACACCTGCGACGG
>JAHEFO010000191.1 GCA_024640135.1 Acidobacteriota bacterium | reverse complement strand
CTATGGCCCGCAAAGTTCCCGCGGTTCGCGCTGGCGGCTGGGAGCGGGAGGCCGGTCCTCGGGCGTATGACCGGCGTCATAGGCGAGGATGGAAGCGGAGGGTATCAAAGGGTTGTTCCAGGAGGAATCATGACCCGAACCGCCCGTTCCGCCATCCTCGTGTTCACTGCCGCGCTTCTGATTCTTGGCCGCAGTCCGGTGTCTGCCGACAGTCCCCAGGCCAAGGACATCGTTGACACCGCCATTGCCGCCGGCAACTTCAAGACGCTGGTCGCGGCCGTCCAGGCGGCGGACCTCGTTGCGCAGTTGAAGAGCGCCGGACCCTTCACCGTCTTTGCGCCCACCGACGAAGCGTTCGCGAAGATCCCGAAGGCGGACCTGGACGCGTTGATCAAGGACAAGGTCAAGCTGGCGAAGGTTCTGACGCATCACGTCTTTGCCGGGAATGCGAATTCCGATGATCTGAAGATGCTGAAGGATCTCTCAGTGGCCGACGGCGGCCGGCTGTCGATTCTCGTCGACGGGAGTTCCTTGCGGGTCGGCGGCGCGCTCGTCATTGCGGCAGACATCGTTGCCACCAACGGCCTGATCCACGTGGTCGACACCGTCCTGATTCCGAAGTAGGGCAGTCGCTGCCACCAGACCGCGTTCAGCGCCGGCCGGGCAGCAGGGCTTCGATGTCCTGCTGCCAGCCCACCATGATCTGAATCTCGTGTACGGGTACCGGCGCCATGACCGCGTTGGGTGACATCAGGAACCCTCCGTCGGCCAGCGGCTCGTAGCTGCGCATGGGAATGGTCCCCATGTACGGATGGGTAAACAGCTCGCGGGGCGTGCCAACAGTGATCGTGTTCCCGTCCACGCTGACATCAGCCACCAGCATCGTGTTGCGGCTGAGGTTGTCACCCGCGCGCAGGAACAACTGCGTGCCGTCGGCCGACCAGGCCGGTCGTGATCCGTCCTCAGTCACGCGGTAGACCGGTTCCATCGCCGGATACGGACGAACGAACACACGGAATGTGTTCTGACCGGACTGGAATTCACAGTAGGCGAGCCAGCGGTGGTCGGGAGACAGGGCTGGCCAGCTCACGACGGACGGTATCAGCTCACGGACAGTGCCAGTGCTCACCGTGATCTCGACCACCCGCCTCGAATCCGTGAGTCCGACAATCACATCGGCACCGGCCCAGGACTCGGGCCGAATCCCCAAGGCCTGGCCCACTGGCTCGACGTCGCCTGATCCATCGGCGTTGCGAACGAAGAGCCGCCCGCCTCCGGCCTCGATCGACGAAAACGCCAGGCGCGCACCGTCGGGACTCCAGACGGCATTTTGCTGGCCGCCAGGCATCTCGAACCGGCGTTCCGCGCCTGTCTCCAGGTCCAGAACGATCAGGTCATGGTCGCCATTCCTGCTCAGGTCATTGAAGACCACCAGTCGCCCGTTCGGCGACTGCCGCGGATACGTCGGGTTCACCCCCTGTGCCAGGACGGTCCCGACGCCGTCCCGACCCACCCGCATCAACGCGGCCGGCGGGAATACGGGGAGACCGCCGGAGGCCATCGCCAGACCGGCATCAGACACGGCGAACTGCGCCTCGCCGGTATTGATACTCGAGTTGTTTTCGCCCACTGAGTGCACGATGGGCGCCACCGCGACCGGATCGCCCTGGACTGTCATTGCGGCGGAGTCGAACCGCACCGCCATCAAGGTGCCCTCCCGCGCGAAGAACAACACGTCGCGCCAGACCTGGGGCGACGTGGCATTGTCGATCAGGAGTCGCGGCACGCCCCCGACGGGCTGGACGTACACCGCCACGTCGGCCCAACCGCGATCGGAGGTGACCGCGGCCAGCAGCGCGCCCGTCTCCGAAATGACCTCAGGGTGCTGTGCCGACAACTCGGGCTTGTCGGGAATCGATGTCAGGAGTGGGGTGAGCTGACCGCCGGCTGCAGAGACGCTGTAGATCCCGTTTGGTTCCTCATCCGTATAGGCCCAATGCGCGAAGACGATGGTGTCGTCGGCCTGCCAGCGGGGCGAGCGTGCCGGGCTCTTCGCGACCAGTCGTGGCGTGCCGCCGGCGAGTGGCACCCGCATCAGGTCGCCCTGCGTGTTGAGGAAGGCCACCGACTGGCTGTCGGGCGACACCGTGGGCGAGAAGCCGCCCTCGGTACCGGCGATGGCGAGGGACGTCTCGGCACCGAGCGGCCGCAGATACAACCGCTGGCCGGAGGCGTCGGAGGCGCTGAAGACCAATGCCGACCCGTCGGGCACCCAGGCGATCGCCCTCCGCGATGGCCGGGACCCTCCAATACGGACTTCGTCCGGCTGGCCGGCCGAGAGCCGCGCGCCCTCCGGCAGCGCAATCGACGCCCGCACCGTGGACAGTCCGTTGGCCGGCGAGGACGCTCCGCCGTACGCCAGCCACATGCCGGACGCGCCGACGAGCACGCCGGCGGCGACAAAGCCGCCAACCGCGCCCAGGCCAGGGCGCCGCGTTGACGCAGCGGCGGCGACGGGCGCGGAGGTCGCCGACTCGTCAGGGTGCGCCGCCACGTCGGCCAGCACCAATCGCACGTCGCCGATGTCACGCATCCGCTGCCGGGGGTCCTTCTGCAGGCACCGGCGCAGGATGTTACGGATCGACGCCGGGACCTGGGACGGCAGCGCGTCGAATGCGGGCTCCGACTTGACCACCTCCGCCAGCGTCAACGTAATGTCCTCGCCCTCGAACGTCCGTCGCCCGGTCAGCATCTCGAAGAAGACGCAGCCGAACGCCCAGATGTCCGCTCGCTTGTCGACCGGCCGCCCTCGCGCCTGCTCGGGTGACATGTACGCGGCGGTGCCCAGGATGAGACCAGCCTGGGTCAACGCGGGGCTGGTCATGGTGGGCGTGTCTGCCCGGGCCTGAAGGCCCGGGCCTCCGTCCGTACGGAGCCCCGGGTCTCCGCCCGTACGGAGCCCCGGGTCTTCAGACCCGGGGGACCACGCCTTGGCCAGACCGAAGTCCAGCACCTTCACCGTGCCGTCGTCACGGACCTTGATGTTGGCGGGCTTGAGATCGCGGTGGATGATGCCCGCCTCGTGCGCGGCTTCCAGGGCGTCGGCAATCTGGCGCGCGATGGGGAGCGCGTCGTCGAGCGGGATCCCCCGATGGAGCCCCGGGCCTTCAGACCCGGGGGTTCCCCGGGCCTGAAGGCCCGGGGCTCCGAAGATCAACGCGGACAGGTCCTCGCCCTCCACCAGTTCCATGACCAGAGCACGGGGACGGGTGTCCGTGTGGTCTGCCGGAGACCCGTCCCCCTCCATTGGTCCACCTTCGATCCCGTAGATGGCCGCAATGTTCGGATGGTTCAGTGACGCCAGCGTCCTGGCCTCGCGCTCGAACCGCATCAGGCGGTCGGGATCGCCGGCAAAGGATTCGGGCAGGATCTTCAGCGCCACGTCGCGGCCGAGTTTGGTATCGCGCGCGCGGTACACCTCTCCCATTCCGCCTTCGCCCAACTTCCCCACAACCTCGTACGGACCTATCGTTCGACCTATCATGGTTGTGGCTCCCAGTTGGGCTTCGGCGAGACCCGCCGTAGCTGTGGCCGTAGGCCACGTTCAGCGTAGGCGGGGCCGCCAGCTCCGATGGCGGCGGTGATCTCATACGGGCCGAGGCGTGTGCCGGGTTCGAGGGGCATGACGGAGTTGGAACCGCGCCATCATAGCGTAGAGGCGTCGTGTGCGCATCCGCTGGGTGCGTTCAGCGGCGTGTCACCGCACCGGCACTCGCGCCTTCAGCTCCTCGAACCAGTTCAGCACCACGGTGATCTGCCACTCGGAAACGTCGATGCCCCCGGCCGGGGCCAGGGCCGGCACGGTCATCAGTAGACGCTTGCCGTCGGCGCTGACGTCGAAGGCCCGATTGCCGGTCTGCCGGCCGACCAGTGCAGGCTTCGTGAATTCGAGGCGCTCCAAGGAGAGGACCTCCTGGTACAGCTTATTTGGGACCTGATTCCACGAATTTCACCTAAGATCGAGGTCACGTGGCTCTCCAACCAGGCGATCGTCTCGGTCCCTATGAAGTCACCGGCACCCTCGGTGCCGGCGGAATGGGGGAGGTCTACCGCGCGCGCGACACGCGGCTGAACCGCGACGTCGCGCTCAAGGTCCTGCCCGAGTCGTTCGCGAGCGATCCGGATCGGCTGATGCGGTTCACGCGTGAAGCGCAGACGCTCGCGGCGCTCAACCACCCCAATATCGCCGGCATCTACGGCATCGAAGAAAACGACGGCGTCCGCGCCATCGTCATGGAACTGGTCGAGGGGCGGGATCTGTCGGAGCTCATTGCGGCCGGGTCTGAAGACCCGGCCCTCCGAAGATCGGACGGAGCCCCGGGCCTTCCGCCTTCGCAAACGCTTCGGCGGACCGCCGTAGCCTCGGCGGAGGCTGGTCAGGCCCGGGGAATCCCGATCGAAGACGCGCTGCCGATCGCGCGATCCATCGCGGACGCACTTGAGACCGCCCATGATGCCGGGATCATTCACCGCGATCTCAAGCCGGCCAACGTCAAGGTCAGGCCCGACGGCACGGTGAAGGTCCTCGACTTCGGCCTTGCGAAGGGCACCGAAGGCACCGCGGCATCGGGTGCGACCGACCTGGCCAACTCTCCAACGCGGACGTCGCCCGCGCTGACGGCCATGGGCGTCATTCTCGGCACCGCCGCCTACATGGCGCCGGAGCAGGCGAAGGGCCGCCAGGTCGATCGGCGCGCGGACATCTGGGCGTTCGGCGTCGTGCTCTACGAAATGCTGACCGGCCGGGCCGCCTTCGAGGGCGAGGACGTGTCGGACCTGCTCGTCGCCGTGCTGAGCAAAGACGTGGACCTGGACGCGCTGCCTGCCGCGACGCCGGCACACGTGCGCCGCCTGATCGCGCGCTGCCTGGACCGCAACGTGAAGACGCGGCTGCAGCACATCGCCGAGGCCCGCATCGTGCTCGACGCGATCATCGCCGGCGTGTCGGACGAGGCCGACGCAGGGGCCGCGGCAACCGCAACCAGCGCCCCATCGTCGTCGCGCGTGCTGCCGTGGGCCCTGGCCGCGGCGGGTGCGATCGTGGCCGGCGCGCTCGCCTTTCCCGCGCTGCGCCACCTGCGCGAGGCGCCGGCTGCCACAAGCGTCGCCAGTCTCAGCATGGACATCGCGCCGGCCGAGAGGCTCGGACCGACGGGATCCCACGACCGGCCCAGCCGCACCGCGTTCGCGATCGCGCCCGATGGCGCCACGATCGTCTTCGCCGGCGAGACCACCACGGCCGGCGGAGCCTCAAGCACGATCCTGTACCGGCGGCCGATCGCCGAGGCGACAGCCGTCGTCATTCCCGGAACCGAGGGCGCCGAGTACCCCTTCTTCTCACCCGACGGCCAGTGGGTGGGGTTCGCCGCCGGAGGGAAGTTGAAGAAAGTCGCCCTTGGAGGCGGGCCGCCTCTCGAATTGTGTGACATCGGCGGTCTTTTTGGGGGTGCCAGTTGGGGGACTGCCGGAGTCATCGCGTTCGCAGATCTGCAACTGCAGACCGTGCCTGATTCCGGCGGTACACCGGAGCCCGTGCCCGACATTCGCGCTCTGGCCCCGGCACTGCTGCCGGATGGGCAGACCGTGTTGTTCACGGACTTGGCTCCGCTGATTTCCGGGGACTGGGATAGCTCCCATGTCGACGCCCTGGACCTGAAGACCAGGGAGCGCAAGACCCTGCTCGCCAACGCAGCCGATGCGCGCTACTCCCCGACCGGGCATCTCGTCTTCATGCGCGACGCCACGCTGCTGGCCGTGCCCTTTGACGCGACGCGGGTGGAAGTCACCGGCGCCGCGGTGCCGCTGCTTGCAGGCGTCATGCAGTCCATCAACGCGACCAACAGCAGCGCGGAAACGGGCATGGGGCAGTTCGCGCTGTCCGCCTCCGGCGCGCTCATCTACGCGGCCGGCGACATCAATCCGACCGGCCGCTCGACGATGGTGCGCGTCGATCGCAAGGGGACGGAAACCAGGCTGGCGGAGGTCAAGGGAGACTTGGTCGGCCTTCGGTTGTCTTCATCAGGCGTGCGCGTGGTGGCCTTTCGCACAGGAGACGGTAGCCGCGCCAGAGACCTCTGGATGTACGAGGTTCCATCGGGCACGCCGACGCGGCTCACGTCCACCGGCGGCGCCGAGTGGCCGGTCTTCTTGCCCGATGGCAGGAGCCTCACATTCACAGACCTTCAGACCGGGATCTATGCCCTGCCGCTCGGCAGTAGTGACGCGCCCGAGCGCCTGATTGACGGCCGTCTCCAGACGGCT
The DNA here is from genome assembly GCA_024640135.1 of Acidobacteriota bacterium. GTDB lineage: Bacteria > Acidobacteriota > Vicinamibacteria > Vicinamibacterales > SCN-69-37 > SYFT01. Next base: position 1,834 of record JAHEFO010000191.1, on the reverse strand, counting down.
GCGTCGTGGTCTCCGGATGGACGGTGGCTGGCCTACCTGCAATTCTTCACGGGCGCCGGTCGACAAATCTTTGTCCGCGCCGCTCAGGATGGCAGATTGGTCGGCGAGCCCCGACAGTGGTCACCATCCGCGTTCCAGCAGACGCACGCGGAGTTCTCGCCGGACAGCCACTGGATGGCCTACGTGTCGAATGACTCGGGGGACGACGAGGTGTACGTGCAGCCGTTCCCGGGTCCCGGTGAGAAGCGCCGCGTCTCGCCCAGCGGGGGAAGCAGCCCGGCCTGGTCCCGCAACGGCCGGGAACTGTACTTCCTGAGCGGGGATGGAGACGTGAAATCGATGTTCGCCGTCGACGTCTCCACGGCCGGCGGCTTCCAGGCGAGCGCACCTCGCCTGCTGTTCACAGGGCGGTACTCGAGCACCACTCCGCTCCGCAGCTACGACGTGACGCCCGATGGCCAGTTCATCATGAGCCTGAGGCACGCCCCTCCCGACGAGCCCGTCACCAGACTCAACGTCGTCCTCGGCTGGGCCGAGACGCTGAAGAATCAAGTGCCGGGGGGGAAATGAATCTCCCGGTCGGGGGTGGACGGCCGTGGCGGCCGACCTTGGCGCCACGGTCACCGTCCCCGACGCGCAGGCGTTGCCCGGCGGCGTGACGGGAGCGGAGCCACCTGCGGTTACCGTCGCTCCACGATTGAGGGCCGCCAACGCCTTGGCTTCACGTTCGAAGCGTTCGAGCCGCTCGGCGTCCTCGGCGAACAGGTCGGGAAGGACTTTCAGGGCGACAGGTTCACTTCACCCGTGCGGCCAGTTCGTCGAACCAGTGTTGGACCACCGTAATGGTGGCACGCTCACTGATGATCGTGTCGGCAGGCATGGTCATGATGAACCGGCTGTCATCGAGCGCCACGTCGTAGTCGCGCCAGGAATTTCTGACGAACGGATTCGGATCGAACAGTTCCTTCGGCTCGCCCCAGTCGAACGTCGTGGCCGTTGGCGTCACCGGCACGGCCATCAACTGCTTGGGGAGACCGAGTGCGCCGGCAATGTAGAACAGCTCGCGGCCCGAGTGCGACCAGACTGGCCACATTCCGCCGCCCTGCGACACCTTGTACCGGCCGGCAGAGGTGTCGGGGAACGGTCGGACATAGATGTCGTACGTGGCATCTTCCCTCGCTTCGTACGCGACCCATCGGCCATCGGGCGACAACACGCCGTTGCGCTGCGAAATGTCGGTTCCCGTGACTGGCGCGGACTCGGCGCCGGCGGCCAGGTCGATTCGACGCAAATGAACGAGTCCAGTTGATGACGTTCTTTGCTCGAACAGAAGTATCTTGCCATCCGGTGACACCGCCAGAGGATCCCCATTGGCACTGACCACGGGCTCGAGACCGCCTGTGAGATCGGCTCGGCGTCGGACGATGTCTGACGGGCCGTTCACGGTGGTGGCAAACAGGAGGTCACGCCCGCCGGGCATCCAGACGGGAGAGGATTCTCGCGCCTCGGAGGTTGTCACCCGTGTTTCGGTTGACCGAACCAGGTCCCACACGTAGATGTCTTCCGACGCATCGTGGAACGTACTCGCGGCCACTTTGGTGCCATCTGGTGACAACCGTGGAGTGCCGTAGCCGCGCGTTGGTGCCGGAATAGTCTCGGTGCGCCCTGTCCGGTCCACCCAGACGAGATTCAGCCGATCTTCGGACGATCCCGTCCGGAACACCAGTGTCCCCAAGTCCGACACGGCGTACTGGGCGCCGCGGGAGGGCGTGGCCGGTGCCACGTTCTGCAGCAGAGACACCTCGCCGCCGCGAATGGTCCGGGTCGCCGCATC
>JAHEFO010000190.1 GCA_024640135.1 Acidobacteriota bacterium | reverse complement strand
ACGTTGTGAGTCGTGGTGATGCAGGCATTGGGTTCTCGGCGCACATTCCCGAGGACGGGAAAGACGTCAGGATAGCGGTGTGACGGCTCCTGGCCTTCACAGTCTTGAGCGCTGGGAGGGTCTCCGCGAAGCCATTAATTGTGCCCCATTCCCCAAGCAGAGTGCGTCCGATTTGGGACATTCTGCGGCTGTCGGATAACATCTTTTCGCCTTCGCCAATTTTCTTCGCCCCCGAGGTATCGCATGGAGATCGGTTCGCAGTTGAAGCACTACACCATCACCGCCAAGTTAGGCGAGGGCGGTATGGGGCAGGTGTTCCGGGCCGAGGACACGATCCTCAAGCGAGACGTGGCCCTCAAAGTGCTCCCTCCGGACGTGGCCGGCGATCCCGATCGGATGCGGCGTCTCGAGCGCGAGGCACAGTTGCTGGCCCAGCTCGACCATCCCAACATCGCCGCCATCCACGGGCTCGACGAATCCGACGGCGTGCGTTTTCTGGTGATGCAGGTCGCCGAGGGGCAGACGCTGCACGAGCGGCTTGATGCGGGGCCGATGGGTCTGGCCGAGGCGCTGCCGTTGGCGCTGCAGATTGCGTGTGCGCTCGAGACAGCGCACGACAAAGGCGTCGTCCATCGCGACCTCAAGCCGGCCAACATCATGGTGGCTGACGATGGCTCGGTGAAGCTGCTGGACTTCGGCCTCGCCAAAGTGTTCTCGGGCGATACGTCCGGGAGCACGTCCAGGATTTCCGAGTCGCCGACCGAACTGGCGTCCACGCTGCCCGGCCTCATTCTCGGTACGGCCGGCTACATGAGTCCGGAGCAGGCGCGGGGCCGAAGCGTCGACCGGCGGACCGACGTCTGGGCGTTCGGCTGCGTGCTGTTCGAGATGCTCACGGCCCAGCGCACGTTCGCCGGCGAGACCGTCACCGACATTCTCGGCGCCATCGTGCACCACGAGCCGGACTGGGACCTGCTGCCGGCCGACACACCTCGGCGCATCCGTGCGTTGCTGCACCGGTGTTTGCGCAAGGACGCCAGCCGGCGCATTCAAGCCATCGGTGACGCCCGGGTGTCGATTGAGGAGTATCTGGAGGATCCGCAGGCCGCCGAGGCCATCCTTGGCGACGGGTCCGCCGGGCAGCCGTGGTGGCGCACAATTCTGCCGTGGGGCGTCGCTGCGATTGCGCTGCTGTCGCTGGGCGCCGTGCTCCTGACCGGTGATGCCGCACCTGTCGCGCCGCCGACCTTGCGACTGGATATGGCCATCGGCGTCGCGGACGACCTGCGTGACTTGTCGCTCGGCTCCAGTCTTGTGCTGTCGCCCGACGGTAGCCAGATTGTGGTGGCGACCGGCAACAGCGAAGATTCCCGCCTGCAGATTCGTCATCTCGACAGCATCGGCGCCAGCACCCTGACCGGGGGCGGCACGTACAACCCGTTTTTTTCTCCGGACGGCGCCTGGGTGGGCTTCGCCCTGACGAACTCCCTGCAGAAGGTACCGGCGACCGGCGGAACGCCACTGCGCATCGTAGACGTGGATCGCAGCCGAGGCGCCGATTGGGGTGAGGATGGCAGGATCGTCTTTGCGCCGTCGCCGAACTCTGGCCTGATGATGGTGAGTGCCGACGGGGGTGAGGCCTCGCCGGTCACGACGCTTGACGAGTCGGTAGGCGAAGCAACCCATCGCTGGCCGCAGCTTCTGCCCGGCGGTCGGAAGGTGCTGTTCACGGCACACGTCTCGGCCACCGGTGGGTTCGATGCGGCGACCATCAAGGTGGTTGACCTCGACAGCGGAACCCAGACGATCGTGTACCGCGGCGGCTACTACGGCCGCTACGTCGAGTCCGGGCACCTGCTCTTCGTGAACCAGGGCACACTGTTTGCGGTACCGTTCGACCTCGACTCGCTTGAGGTGGCCGGCAGTACCGCGCCCGTGGCCGAGAACGTGGCCGACGACCCGGGCAGCGGCGGCGCGCAGTTCGACGTGTCGAGCAACGGCATCCTGGTCCATCGGCGCGGTACGTCAGGACCGGGTCAGTATCCTGCGGTCTGGTTGGACCGCGATGGCCAGACGTCCACGCTGCTGGCCGAGCCCCGTACCTACGTCGAGTCCCGCGTGTCTCCCGACGGCCGGCGGGTAGCGATGACCGAGCTCAATAACGACAACTGGGATGTCTGGGTGTACGACCTCACCCGTGGGACCCGCACGCGTCTCACGTTCGAAGACGGCATCGAGGGACCCGCCGTATGGTCGCCCGACAGCAGCGAGTTGATTTACTCCTCCGATGCTGACGGGTCCGACGACCTCTGGCGGAAGGCCGCGGACGGGTCAGGGGAGGCCGTGCAGTTGACGAAGGAGGACGTGCAGATCTTTGTCAGTGACTGGTCGGCGGACGGCCGCTACGTGCTGGCACTGCGCGGCGGCGCGGCCGATGCGGCAGCCGGCTGGGCCGGCGGTGCCGACATCGGCTACCTGGACCTCAAGGCGGAGGAGATCAAGCTGGTTCCGTTTCTCGCCACGAGGTTTCAGGAATCGGAAGCCGCGTTCTCGCCGAATGGCCGGTGGGTGGCGTACCAGTCGAACGAGAGCGGCCGCACTGAAGTGTACGTGCGCCCGTTTCCAGCGGCTGGTGGCCGGTGGCAGGTCTCGGATGAAGGGGGAGCGTACGCGCGGTGGGCGGCGAACGGTCGTGAGCTCTACTACCGAACCGATGAGGGCATCATGGTCGTGAGCATCACCGACGATGGCAGCTTTACCGCGTCGCGCCCCAGACTGCTCACCGCCGGGAATTTTCTGGGCGGCTCCACTGGGGTCGCCGTCGCCGGCAGCACGTTTGCCGACTACGATGTCGCGCCGGATGGGCGCTTCGTCATGTTTCCCAGCTCCGGGGATGAGGCGCCGAACATCCAACTCGCCCGCGTGGTGGTGAACTGGTTTGATGAGCTTCGGCGCCTGGTGCCTCGGCGCTGACCGTCACGCTCGCATCGCTGTAGATCCCGCTACCGGAGCGCGGCCATCGCCGCCGCGTCCAGGGCGGGGCCGGCGCCAATGCCACCATTCGTCATGAGCACCACGCCGGTGTCGGCAGCGGGATCGAATGCCACGATGGCGTACCACATGGTGTTGGACCCGTTGTGCCAGATCACGCGACGACCGCCCCGTTCCTGTACGACCCACCCCATGGCGTACGTGGCGCCGGTCTCAGGCTGATGCAGCCGCTTGAAATTGGCCGACGTCACGATGCCATCTGCGCCACGCTCCCCTTGCAGGTGCACCTGCCCCCACCGCGCCAGGTCCCCAGCCGTCATGTGCAGGCGCCCGGCCGGGCCGAGGTAGGGCTGGTTGTCGGCCAACGGCCCTGGCTCGACGGGCACCAGCGTCCCGTCGGGGCGCGCGACGTGCCCGCGAGGCTGCGACAACACGCGCACGGTTCCAGGTGGCCCCTGGCCGGCACTCGTCAGCCCCAGCGGTGTCAACACTTCCTCCCGCACCAGATCTTCCCAGCGTTGGCCGCTCTTCGCTTCGAGGATGGCGCCGGCGATGATGTAGCCGACGTTCGAATACACGAACGACTCCCCCGGCGCCGACGCCGGCGTCCCGGACAGCACGCGATCGATCAGTCGTTGTCGCTGCACCGGCTCAGTCGCCCCACCGGCCGCGATGGTCCCGCGTTCAACCGGCGTGAGGTTGGCCGGCAATCCCGCGCGATGACCAAGCAGCTGTGTCAGCGTGACCGGACCGTATTTCCCAGCGCGGGCCGCGCCAACCAAATCTGCCAGGGTGGCGTCCCAGCTCACGTCGCCGCGCTCGACACACCGGGCCATCAGCAGCGATGTGAACGACTTGGTGACAGACCCGATGTGCCACAGGTCGTCTGTGGTCACTGGCGTCTCGTCCCCGAGTTTCCGTACTCCCACCGCGGCGACTTCCGGCTGACCGGCCGAAGAAAACGTGGCGCCGGCCACTGCCGGCACCTGGGCCTGAGTCCGCAGCACCTCCAGCCGGGCTACCAATGCCGTGGCCTGCCTTGCACCGGGAGAACCGGCGCCCATCAGCCATACGGCACACACCACTGCGAACCCCGTGCGTAACATCACGTCTCCTCGTCTCCACTCCCGGCCGCTTCAGTCAACTGATTCAATGACTGCACCAACTGCTCTCGATGCGGCAGCAACTGGTCGGTCACGGCCCGGCGATTGAGCCACCACACGAACGCAAACACACCACCGACGAGGGGCACCACCGCGGCAAACACGCCAGCGAACCCGCCACGCCCTCGCGCCCATACTTCGGGGCCGACTTCGGCTCTCACACCCAGCAGCGTGCCTACGAGGCTGAGCGCCACCACCACGCCGAGTGGCGCCAGATACCAACGGACCACTGACCCCAGCAGACGAATCTGGTGATCGACCTGCGCGATGGCCCGCTCCAGATCTCGACGGACATCCGTCGGTCCAACACCAGGCACGCCACGAAGGCGTTCGCGCACAAACACCATCCCCACGCCCATCGTGATGACTGCCGCCATCACCCACGGCCACACGACGGGTGCCACCGACGCCACCCACGCGAACAACCCGGCCATGCCCAACGCCGTGATCAATTCGACATAGTCACGAACTGTCGCGCGCCGGTTCAGCCGTCTGGCATGAACCATCACCTTCTTCAGCCGCTCCTGGTCGGCCTCGGGCGGGTCAGGTTGAGCCGCCCACAGCGCTTGAATCTGGTCAAAGTCCATCAAGCCTCCAGTTGAACCAGGAGTCGTCGCCGGGCGCGATGCAACTTGACACCGGCGTGACTCCCGCTGATACCGAAGACACCGGCGATCTCCTGTTGCGAGGCGCCCTCCAGGGCCAACAGCAAGATCGCTCGGTCCACCGGCGCCATCTTCCGTAGCGCTCGAAGCACGGCCCGCCATTCCATCCGCTGCAGCGCGGCACCCTGACCGTCAGTGGCGGGCTCCGCCGTTTCTTCAAGCGAGTCATGGGCGGGGCGCCGCCCTTCAGCGCGGCGGCGGGACAGGGCAACATTGATTGCCACCTGGAAGATCCACGTCGATGGCTTGGCGTCACCCCTGAAGGACGGCAGGGATTTCCACAGCGCCAGCAGGATCTCCTGGCGCAGATCCTCTTCATCAACGGTATTGATCGCGTATGCACGACTGATACGAATCAAGATTCCGCGATGCTCGACGAGCCATCGACGGAAGGTGGCATCATGGTCAGACATCGGGTGCTATGAGGATGAGTGGCCGCAGGCGGCAGAGTATTACAGCTTTTCTGGGTCGAGGCCCGCGCCCCGAGTCATCACAGCGCATGCCGTTGACGACGATAGGACACGAACGGCCGACACAATCCGGAACAATCTCGCGCCAGAAGTGTCAAAACCCTGCAAACTGCCCCCCCCTGGCCATCGTCAAATGGGGGTGACAGCTCCATGAGGATGCAATTGGGACGCCTGGCGACGTTGCTTGCCCTGGGGATTGGCTCCACCCTGGGGGCACAAGACAGACCGTCGGGACCCATTCGTCTGTCTGGCACCGTCGAGGCTGTCCGTATTCGGGCTATTCAAGCACCGCGCCTGGCGGGACAGACCCTTGGCAACCTGGTGATCACTCAATTGGTGTCTCCGGGTCAGCACGTCACACCCGGAGATCTCATTGTCGAATTCGATCGCCAGGACCAACTGCGCGCCGCATTCGACCGCCGCGCGGAACTCCTCGACCTGGCTGAGCAGATCAGCAAGAAGACGGCCGATCAGACTGCCGCCAGAGCCAAGGACGAGACCGAATTGAAGCAGGCGGAGAATGACGTCGAGCGCGCCAGGCTCGAGATGCGGAAGAACGAACTGCTGCCGCGCGTAGAGGCCGAAAAGAACACGTTGGCGCTCGAACAGGCGGAGGCGCGGCTCACGCAGCTCAAGACGACCTTTGATTTGAAGCGGGTGGCCGCGGCCGCGGACCTGAGAATACTTGAAATCCGTCAGGAACGGGCGCAACGCGCACTGCGCTACGCCGAGCAGAACTCGTCGCTGATGGAAGTCCGCGCGCCATTCGAAGGCCTGGCGGTGATCAGGACCACGTTTCGCAATTCCAGCATGGTGGAGATTCAGCAGGGCGATGAGGTCAGGCCTGGCGCGGCGATTGTAAACATTGTGGACACGTCGTCAATGCGGGTCCGCGCCCGGGCGAACCAGGCCGACATCTCCCACCTGACTGCCGGGGCCTCAACCATCGTCCGCCTCGATGGGTTCCCGGATCTGTCTTTTCCCGGCACCATCACGGCCATTGGGCCACTCGGAGTCAACGGAAGTTTCTCATCAACGATTCGTACGTTCACGGTCCTCGTCAGTATTGACGGCAGCCACCCGCAACTCATGCCAGACCTGACGGCCTCCGTGGAGGTGTCGCGGTGACGACAGTCGTGAGACGTCGATGGACGTGGGGCGTCGGCGCAGTGGTGCTGATTGGCGCCTGGATGGTTGTGAGCGCCATCCGGGCGTCCGAAGCGGAGACACCGACGGCAGAAGTCACCCGCGGGGAGTACGTGGATATGGTGGAGGTCCGCGGTGAGGTACGTCCGGTCCGATCCCTGATCGTCACGGCCCCCGCAAACGCAGGCGAGCTGGTCATCCTCACTCTTGCCAGAAACGGCAGTGAGGTCAGGAAGGGTGACGTGGTCGCACAGTTCGACGCCATCGTTCTGCGGCGCCAGGTACAGGAACGTCAGTCGGAACTACGCCAGGCGGAGGCCGAACTCAGACAGGCGGAAGCCCAGGCCACGATCGTGGCTGAACAGCAGGCGACCAACGTCATGAAGGCCAGCTACGACGTGCAGCGCGCCGAACTGGGACTCGTCGATGTTGGCCTGGTGTCGGAGATCGATGCCGAGCGTGCGCGGCTCGCCCTGTCGGATGCCCGACAGCGGCTGGCTGAAGCCGACGCGGCGTCCGGCGCCGCCAAGGAGGGGGCCGCATCCGACATCCGCGCCCGGACGCGGCGAATCGAGAAGGTACAGGCCGACCTCGATCGCGCGAATCAATCACTCGGTGCCCTCCAGCGTGTCGCGCCGGCTGACGGGACCGTCAACATCCTGCCGAACTATCGGTCGGCCGCACCCATGGGCGTCGCGCAGGAGTATCGGCCGGGTGATCGGACATTTCCCATGGCCCAGATTCTGGAGTTGCCAGACCTGACCGAAGTGCAACTGCTGGCGCGCATCGACGAGGCCGACCGGGGACAACTGGCCGCCGGCCTGGCAGCGACGGTCCGCGCCGATGCCGTGCCAGACCGCGAGTATGCCGCCAGCATCACCGATGTCTCCGTGCTGGCGCGGGTCGACTTCACATCGGGATGGCCGCCGGCGAAGATGTTCGATCTCCGCCTCACCTTCACGGACGCCGACCCTCGGCTGCGCCCCGGTATGAGCGCGGTGGCACGCATCCCGGTGGGTCGTCTGTCGGATGTGCTGCTGGTGCCGACGGATGCCATCTTTGCGCTCGAAGGGCGGTCGGTGGTGTACGTGCTGCGCGGAGGCGCCTTTGAAGCCGTGGACGTTCAGGTCATTCGCCGGGGCCGCGAACAGTCGGTGCTGGGCGGTGGCGTCGCCGAGGGCGACCGTGTGTCACTGACCCCGCCGGAATCCGGCACGTCGTCAGCGGGAGCGCGTCCATGAGGCGCTGGCCGATTATCCTTGGCCTCGTCATCGTGATCGGCCTGGGAGCGGGGGCCTGGCTCTTTGGCCAGCGCACCGCCGGCGGTGACGGGCCCGCGGGGGCGGTGCCCACGCTCACGGTGGACCTCAGTTCGATGTCGCTCGATGTCCATCTTGACGGCGATCTTCGCGCGGCCAGGTCCGTGGGCATCGTCGCGCCAGCCGTTGGAGGGGCCCTGCGGATTCTGCACATGCTCGAGACCGGATCGGTCGTGTCCGCCGGAGACGTGGTGATGGCGTTCGACCCGGCCGAACAGCAGTTCGCCCTTGAACAAGCGCTCTCCGAAGTGGAAGAGGCGAAACAGGAGATCCGCAAGCGCGAAGCAGATGTCGCTGTTCAGTTGGCGCAGGACAAGGTCACGCTGTTGACGGCGCAATTCGATGTGCGTCGGGCCGAGTTGGATGCCCAGGTCGATCCGGAACTGATGGCGGCCAACGAGATCAAGATC
>JAHEFO010000023.1 GCA_024640135.1 Acidobacteriota bacterium | reverse complement strand
CCAGCTATCTGGCCGCCAAGAGTGGCGCGGCACCGTTTGGCTACACACGCTTCACGCAGAGCGTGGGCGACCCAACGGTCGACTACTCACAGCGCTATTTCTCGGCCTTCCTGCAGGACGACTACCGGGTGACGTCGCAGTTCAAGCTGATCTACGGTCTTCGCTATGACGTCTTCATGGTGCCGGACGCCGATGCGTCCGCGCCCTTCGCGGATTCCCGGCAGTTCCGCACCGACAAGAACAACCTGGCACCCCGCATCGGATTCGCCTGGTCAGTCGATCCGGAGTCGCGGACCGTCGTTCGCGCATCGACGGGCATCATGTACGAGACGCCGCTGGGTGCATTCTATGAAGACGCGCTGCTGGAGAACGGGTCGCCGAAGCTGCTAACGGCAGCCGTGACGCCGACGCAGACCGGAGCCCCGGCCTTCCCGGGCCTGCTCAACAGTCTGCCTCCTGGCGTGACGCCCTCGCGCAGCATCCGGACGGTTGACCCGGACTTCGACAGCCAGTGGGCGCTGCTCACGAACGTTCAGGTGGAGCGCGCACTCAACGACAACACCTCGCTGGCCCTCGGGTATGTCAATTCAACCGGCCGGAATCTCCCCGTCCTCCTCAACAGCAATGTCGTGGCAACCGGGGCGACACTGGCCGACGGGCGCCCAATCTACTCGCGCACGGTGAATGCCTCAACGCGAGTGAACCCGGATTTCGACACGATCAACGAGGTGCGGTCGACCGGCTCATCGCAGTACAACGCCATGACGGTCTCGCTGAATCGCCGCATGAGCGGCGGCATCCAGGCGCAGGCCTCCTACACGCTGGCCAAGGCGGAAGACGACGGCGTCATCGGTGGCCGCTACGTGGTGGGCAGCACCGATCGGCCGGGCCTGTCGGATCCGTCAGATCAGTCGCGTGATTACAATCGAACGTCGTGGGACGTCCGGCACACATTCATCGCGAGCGCGGTTTTCATGCCGACGGTCTCCGGAACTGGCTTCGCCGCGAAACTGGCCAATGACAACCAGTTGAGCCTGATCTTCCAGGCCAACAGCGGCCTGCCGTTCAATATCCGATCGAACCAGGATCTGAACCTGGACGGCATCAGTTCCGACCGGCCGGTCGGCGTCGAGCGGAACTCGAACGACCTGGGCAGGGTGCTCAACTTCGATATGCGCTACTCGCGCATCTTCAGGCTCCGTGGCGCATCGCGCCTCGAGTTCTTCTTTGAAGCCAAGAACCTGTTCAACACGGCCAGCGTCAGGGGAGTCAACTCGGTGGTCACGACCGACGCACTGGGGAACCCTGCCGCGGCGATCCCAACATCCGTGTGTGGGATCGGGGCGCCAGCGAGCGGATGCTTCGCTGTCACCAGCGCCTACCAGCAGCGGCAGATGCAGCTGGGATTCAAGGTCGTCTTCTAGATCGACCCTGACTGAGACACCCCCCGTGCTCCGGCGCAATGCGTCGGGGCACGGGGGTTTTTTTCTGCAGGGCATACCCCAACTAGTCCGCCCGGAGGGCGTCCGCCGCCTGCACGCTGAGGGCGCGCCTGAGCGGCAGCCAGGTGGCGGCCAGCCCGGCACACACCAGCAGGAAGAGCACTGTCGGCAGCGTCCAGGCGGCTCCGGCACCCATTCGAGAGACGAGTGCCGACCGCAGGTTCAGCGACAACAGGGCGAGGACGGCCCCCGCGAAGCCCCCAATGGCGACCTGAACGGCCGCCCTGCCGAGAATCGTACGCAACACGCCGAACGTGCTGGCGCCCAGTGCCATCCGCACGCCAATCTCCCGCGTCCGGCGCGTGACGATGAGTGACATCATCGCGTAGACACCCGCCAGCGCCAGCGCCAGGGTCACGCCGCCGATCCCGATCAGCGCCATGGAGAACCACTTGAAGAAATCCCGGTCTTCATGGGCGACCGCCTCCAGACGTTCGAACCGGTTGAAGACAAAGGCCGGGTCCCGATCCAGGACTACCTGACGAATCGCGCTGACGAACGTCATCGGATCACCGGCCGTCCGTACGGCCAGGTAGGCGGCGTTGGTCTGCGCTGACAACGGCACGTAGTATCCCGCCGCCAGGGTCTCGTCGCCGACGCTCATGCCGAGGTCGGGGACGACACCGATCACTTCCCGCCATGGTCCTTCACCGTCAGGTGCCGAGACGCGAAAGCGTCGCCCCAGCGGGGACGCACTGCCGAAGAACTTTCGCGCGAACGGCTCGTTGATCACGGCAACCGGCAACGCCTGATCCAGAAGATCCGAAGGGCCGAACACACGTCCGCTGAGCACGCGGGTCTCAAGTGCGTCGAAGTATCCTTGCGAGACCTCAACCTCGGGCGCCGGACGGGCGGCTGCCGGGAGTGAATCGCCCGTGGGCTCCGCCTGCACGGGAACCCCGCGCGGACTGTGCCGGGGCAGCGCCGTTCCAATCCCGATGGCCTCCACGCCAGGCAGCCCAGCGATCAGCCGCTCGAGTTCTGCGGCGGTGACCGGCTCAGCACGCACGCCGGGCGCTCCCGCTCGAACGACGTTGACATTCAGGTAGGAGGTCAGGACGTTGCGCGGCAGATCCAGTGAGGCGCCGGTGAACTTCTGAAATCCCTGGGCCACAACCAACGCACCGTGGATCATCACGATCGAGACGGCAATCTGCGTAATGACCATCACGCCGGCGATGCGGCCAAAGCTGACGTCACCGGCGCGGCCTCCACCAGGCTCCAGGCATCCCGTCAGGCCGGTGCGTGTGGCGCGCAGGGCCGGAGAAATGCCGGCCACCGCAGCCGCCGCCACCGCCGAGATCATCACCAAGAGCGTCGTTCGTGAACCGCCGGCAAAATTCACCCAGAATGGCAGTTCGTCCATCGTGTTGAACAGTCGGAGCGCTGCCTGTGCGGACACGGTGCCGACAGCCGTCGCCACGGCCGCCATCAGCAGGACCTCAAGAAACACCTGGGTCACCAGCCGGCCACGGGACGCGCCCAGGGCTGCACGCAGCGCAAACTCCCGCGTTCGCGCGAAGGACCTGGCGAGAATCAGATTCCCGACATTCGCCGCGATCACCAACAGAACCAACACGACCACCACCACGGACACGATGGACAGATCGCGCCCCATGGGTCCCATGTCTGTGAATCCGGTCGCAACCAGACGCAATGCTCCCTCGTCGGTTCGGCCCGGCTCCCGGCTGGAGGCAATCACCTCCAACTGCGCCTCCAGGGCGTCCAGAGAGGCCCCAGGCGCGAGAATGCCCAGCAGGCGCACGTCGGAATCAGGCCGGCTGCGCCCTGCCAGAAACCCCTCGTCAACGCCCACCCAGAAGTCTGGCGAGTTCGGAAACTTCACATCATCCGGAAGAACGCCGATCACCTCGTGCCGGACGCCGCCTATCGACACCATTGAAGCGACGCTCTCGTCAGGTTCGGCGATGTGGGCCCTCGCAAACCCCTCACGAACCAGCGCCACCGGACCAGCGCCGGAAACGCCGTCAGACGCGGCAAACGGCCGGCCTGCACGCAACCTGTGCGGCACGAACTGCCACGTGGAAGGTGTCATCCCGGCCACCGTGACCACCGCGACCTCGCCAGACGGAAGGACAGCATTCTCACGGCTGCCTGTGAGGCCTCCTATGTGCTCCAGAGCCGTCGCCTGCGTGGCCACCGCGAGATAGTCATCTGGAGACAGCATCGCAGGCCCGCCGCCGGGCTCCTGACTCGCATGCACGAACAGGAAGCGCTCACCGCCCTCAAACGGAAGACGACTGAACAGCAGCGCCTCCATCATGGCGAATCCGACCGTGGCAATGGCAATGCCCACCGTCAACGCGATGGTCGCGGTCAGGGTCAGCAGCGGCTGCCGGTACATCAGTCGCGCGGCGAGGCGCAAGTCAAGGGCATGAAGCGTCATCAGGCCGGAGCCCCCGAGCGAGGTCAGGCGCCGCCAGCACATCGCCGCCGCAATCAGCAGGGCATCACCAACGGTGACGAACCAGGCACGAACGGCACCCGCCTTCACCCGACGCCGGTAGGTTTCTTCCAAGTCTCCCAGCGTGTCTTCTCGAAGGTCTGCTGGTGTGCACGTCCGCAGCAGCAGACGTGCGAGTCGCGGGGCGTTCATCGATCCTCCAACTGTGTCCCCAGTCCGGTCCACATGTTTCGAAGCGCCTGGCGTGACAACCGAACGGCCTCAGTCCCGGCCGCTTCCACCCGGACATGCCGTCGCGCCTTGCCACCGCGTTCCGCCACCGGGGCTCCAAGACGAGTGGAAATCAGCCCCTTCTTCTCCAGACGCTGCAAGGTGACATAGACGGCGGCACGGTGAATATCACGCCCGGTCCTCGCGAAAATCTCATCGACGATCGACACGGCGTAGGCATCGGCTTCTCCCAGCCGCATACACGCCAGAAGGACGAGCAACTCAAATTCGCCAAGGCTGTCTTTACCCATGGATAGTCAACGGCTCCTGTTAAAGAATACATTGTAACTAATATTGCACAGAAGGGTCGGAGGAATTCACCCTCGAGCCCGTGGGGCCTTCTGCCCGCACTTGGATCCCTTGGCCGGCGAGGGCGACCAACCAGAACCGGACGGCCCGGCGTGCGATACTCGGCTAAAGGGCGTCGAACGTCCAACCGATAGACGAATGGAAGCGTCTAAATCTGATAGAAAGGCTGTCATGTCGAGCCAGTGTCCTTCCACCAGCCGCGGACCGTCGCGGGTGCCCTGCATTCTTGGCGTTGCGCTGATGCTGTGTGTCGCGGTCACGACAGGTGTCCTGGCTCAGGCCAAACGTGACTTTGGCGTGTCTGCGAAGAAGTACCAGTTCACGATCTCGGGCACGGACGCGCAGGAGATTCGGGTGAACCAGAACGATCTCGTGCGTGTCACGCTCACCGCGGAGGACATTCCTCACAGCTTCACGGTGCCCGATTACCGCATTCAAAAGCGGGTGGAACCGGGGCATGATGTGACCTTTGAGTTCCGGGCGGAAAAAGCAGGCCGTTTCGAGTTCTACTGCTCTCTCACCAATGACAATTGCCGGGAGCGCGGCATGGCTGGAACGCTCATCGTCGTCGGGCGCTGAAGGCCTGGCCCAGCGCCAGCCGCTCCTCCAGGGGCGGGTGCCGATGAAAGAACCACCGCGTCAGACGAGAGGGCCGCTCCTCAGCCAGGTGTTGTTCGCCGAGGCGCCTGAGGGCCCTTCTGAAGGCCTCCACGTTGCCGGTGTGTTCGAGCGCGAACCGGTCGGCCCGTCGCTCGTGGGCGCGCGACTGGGCGAGCCGCAGCGGCCGCGCCAGGCCCCACGCTGCCCCCGCCGCCACGGTCAGCAAAGGGAGCGCCGCGAGGTCCCCGACGCTGCTCAGGCCAAACGCATTTCCCCAAGTCGCCACCACGCGATCCGCCACCCACAGCGCCGCACACCAGAGCACCGCATCCAGCGCCACCGTGCGCGTCAGATCATGGTGGGCATGGTGTGACAATTCGTGCGCCACGACGACCCTGATTTCATCATCGGCCCAATCACGCACCACGTCGGTACTGAGCAGGACGTGCCCCCTCTTGCCCACGCCAGTTACCATTGCCGTGGCGCCGTCTGTCATCGGCGAAGTCCACTCGCGAACGTCGACACTCCTGCCGCAGGCTCGCACCGCGAGCGCCACCAGAGACTGCGCCAGCGCGGGACGAGTCAACTGAAGGGGCTCACCGGATGCGGTCACCCCCGCCCCCAGGAGTCGCAGCGCGACCAGGGTCGCGCCCGCCAGCAGCAGGCTGGCCAGCGCCCACCACCACGAGCCACCCGCCCAAATCGAGAAGCGCAGGAGGACCGAGACGCCCAATGCCAGCGTGGCGCCGACGACCGCGTCACGGGCCTGTGAGGCGACGACGGTGCCAATCGGGACCTGGGTCTGGGTGAGCCTGGTGGCGACGTGCTTCGCGGCGTACATCGAGGCTGGCAGCGCGACCAGTTCTGCAGCCACGGCGAGCGCGCCGACAAAGACACCAAGAGCGATAGCGGGACGGAGCACCTCGGGCCAGCCGACTGCCTGGCTGATTGAGAACGCAGCCAGGGCGTTGGCAGCCGGCGTCAGGGCAACCAGCAACACAAGCCCACCGCCGGCAGCCACGCTGACCAGTTGCGCCCGCCGGCGGAGGCGCTGGTATCGGGTGGCTTTGGACTCGTTCAATTCAACTGGACGGAGATCAGCTTCGACACGCCCGGTTCTTCCATGGTGACGCCGTAGAGACGATCAGCGATCTCCATCGTTTTCCGGTTGTGGGTAATCAGGATGAACTGCGTGTGCTCCTGCATGCCCTGCAACATCTCGACGAACCGGCCGATATTTGCATCATCGAGCGGCGCGTCGATCTCGTCGAGCAGGCAGAAGGGACTCGGCCGGTACTTGAACACGGCGAACATCAGCGCCATCGCCGTCATCGCCTTCTCCCCTCCCGACAGCAATTGGACATTCTGCAGGCGTTTCCCAGGGGGCTGCGCGATGATGTCGATTCCGCTTTCGACCTGGTTCTCCTGATCGATCAACACAAGACCCGCGCGCCCTCCGCCGAACAACGTCGCGAATGTACCCTCAAAGTAACCATTGATGGTGGTGAACGCTTCCTGGAAGCGTATGCGGGTGGTGATGTCGATCTTCCTGATCGCCTCACTGGTCTGCGCGATCGAATCGAGCAGATCTTTTCGCTGTGTGGTCAGGAAGACGTGACGGCTTTCGAGTTCGTCGAACTGCTCAATCGCCAGGATATTGACCGGCCCCAGTTTGTCGATTCTCCGCCGAAGGTCGGTGATCACGTCGTCGGGCGACAGCGTAACTGCGACGGTGTCCGCCCCCACGGTCGTGTCTGTCGCGTCGGGCTCTTCGGCCCCCTCCGTCACGTCCTCGTCGGCATCAGGCGCGGCGGCGGCGGCCAGACGCGAGGCAGGCGCGGCGAGTTCGCCCTCGCGTTCCATGCGATCTACCTCGGCGATGACGTCCTCGATTGCGAGGTTCAGGGTCTCCTGACAGGCGGCGTCCAGGTGGGTCAGGTCGGCGTGAGCCGTGGCGCGCGCCACTTCCGACTGCATGACATCGGTACGCGTCGCTTCCAGGCTGCCCCGCGCCCTGCGGATGTCGTGTTCCTTCTCGCCGAAGCGGCCCCGGAGACCGACGACGACTTCGTCGAGCCCTCGCATGTCGTTGCGCAGGGCCTCAAGGGCGTGCACATTCTCATCAAGAGACCGCTCGATCTCCACAATGGAGTTGCGGTGCTGACCCAGACGGGCTTCTGTGTCGGTGATGTCGGCTCTGCGGGCGGTGAGGCGAGCGCTGAGTTCGGCGGCCGCGTCCTCCAGCCGACGGCCCTCCGCCTCGAGCGCCTGCACCCGCTCAGCCAGCGCGGACTGTTCGGCGCGCGCGTCACTGACGCGGCGGACGTGGACCTCTGCGTCCAGGCGGGCAGCGTCCAACCGGGCCGTCACGGCCCCGACCGACTGCTCGACCTCCAGCTGCCCGGATTCATGCGCGGCGATCGCGAGGGCGGACGCCTCGCGTCGCCCCTCGGCGGCCTGCTCGTCTTCTTCGCTGCGACGGCGCTCGGTCGTCACCAACTCGATCCGCCTTGAAACACGGACGACTTCGTCAGTCGCGCGAGCCAACTGCGCTTCGTGGGACACGATCGCCTTCTCGAGATCGTGCTGTGCGCTTCGGGCACTGGCCACGTCGGACTCGCCATTGAAGATCTCGAGGTCGGCGGCCATGGCGTCGTTGGAGATCCGATGCGCCGTATTCTCGGCGGTCGCCACCTGTGCGCGAAGAGTCTCAGCCTCCCCGCGCGTCTCCAGAATTCCCTGGGCTCCACCCTGCGGGCCGCCCTCAACAACACCCGCCCCCCGGAATACGTGGCCGTCCAGGGTCGCCACCGTCGAGCCGGTTGACCGCGCCAGCGCCTGCGCCTGCGCAAACGTCTCCACGACCAACGCCTCCGGCAATGCGCGGGAGATCAACTCGGCATACGGGCCCGTGGCGTGCACGACATCGCGCAGGGCACGGGCGCCGGCCGGCAAATCCGCCGCGGGTTTCGCTCCCGTGGCTCGCGCGTCGTCAAGCACCAGGAATCCACAGCGGCCGGACTGCCGTTCCTCGAGTTGCGCCAGAGCCTGGCTGACCTGTTCGACACGGTCCACGACCACATGCTGCAGGAGGCCACCAAGCAGGGCATCCACTGCCCGCTCGTATGAGGGCTCGACACGCAGATGGTCCGCAAACGCTCCATGCTGGCCCACCGTCTCAGGGGCCTGCGCGAGCAGGAACCGTGCCGCGTCACCAAAGCTGGTCCGCTGGCGATCGATCTCATCGATCGACCGCAAACGCGCCTCCAGTCCCGCCAACGAGCGGTGGGTGTCACTGAGGGCCTGTGTCAATCGATCGCGCTCATGCCGCGCGCCGGTCAGTGCCGCCTCCGCATCCGTCCGAGTCTTCGACGCGACATCAGAGGCGGCGCGCGCCTCTCCGAGAGCAGCCGCTGCCGTTTCGCGATCGCGCGTGGCGCGTTCCAGTTCCTGCTGCAAGTCTCGGAGTTCCACTTCGAAGCGGCTCCGATCCTGCGCGACACGGTCGCGCGCGGCGGTCGCGTTGTCTCGCGCCTGCCGCAGCGCCGTCAGCGTCGTGGCGGACGCCATCACGGCTGCGCGCGCCTGGTCCGCGTCGCGTTCGACGCCCTGCACGATCGCGAGGGCGCGCTGGTATTCCTGCTCGCGATCCGCCACGGTTCCCTGCGCGTCCTTCAGCGAGGCCCGGGCCCGATCGATCAGGCCGAGCTGTGCCGCGCTCGCCTCATGTGCCGGGGCGCGGCGCGCCTCAAGGTCGCTGGCCTCTGCCTGGAATTGTCCCAGCCGCTGTCCAAGGTCTTCCACTTGCTGGCGGTCAAAGGCGACCTGCTGCTGGCATCGGCCGATCTCCAACTCCCGCTGGTGGGCGCGCTCACGTGTTTCGGTCGCACTTCGCTCGGCAGTCGTGAGCTCCAGCCGCATGGCCTCAAGCGCCGTCTCCAACTCCGCCAGTCGCGCGGCCGCAGCCGCTTCCCTGGCTCGGGCGTCGGACAGCCGCGACTCGGCCGCATCAATCTCACGCGCAAGGGCGGCGTGTCGATGTGCAAACTGCACCTGCTCCCACCGTCGGAGCTCCTCGCGCAACCGCCTGTATCGGCGGGCTCTGGCCGCCTGCCGCTTCAGCGCCCCCCTCTGCTTTTCCACCTCGAAAATGATGTCGTCCACGCGCATCAAATTCTGCTTGGCGGCGTCGAGCTTGAGCTCGGCCGACCGCCGGCGTGACTTGTACTTCGTGACGCCGGCGGCTTCTTCGATGAGCGCCCGACGCTCCGCTGGACGCGCCGAGAGGATTTGTCCAATCTTGCCCTGCTCGATCACGGCGTAGGCCTTGATGCCCACGCCGGAGTCCATCAGCAGATCATGCACATCACGCAACCGGCATACCGTGCCGTCGATGAGGTACTCGCTCTCACCAGACCGGTACAGCCGCCGCCCGATCTCGACATCGCGCGTGACCAGCGGGAGGCGGCCGTTGCCGCCAACGGCCGGGTCGACGACGCTCTCGCCGTCGACCTCCGTCTCCAGCAGCATCGCGGCCTGGGCGACGTTGGCCAGGCGCAGACGCACCTCTGCGGACGCGGTGGGTTTTCGCCCGTCGCTCCCGCTGAACATGATGTCCTCCATGCGGTCGCCACGAAGGCTCTTGGCGCTCTGCTCGCCCAGCACCCAGGTGATGGCGTCGACGACATTGCTCTTGCCGCAGCCGTTGGGCCCAACGATGGCCGTCACCCCGTCGTCAAAAGACAACTCGGCGCGATCGGCAAAACTCTTGAAGCCGTTGATGTTCAGTCTCGACAAACGCATGTGTTACTGGATCTTTCCGGCCTTGGAGTTTGAGGCGAGCAGACGTTGTGCTTCGTCGAAGAACGTCAGCGCAAACTGCGCCTGCGGATCGACCTTCGACAGATTGCGGCGGGCTTCCTCCACGCCGAAGAGATCGAGATCGACCTCATAGTGAATCATCGCCCTGATGAACGCGGCATCGGTCGCGAGCGCGTCGGCGTCAACCTTGACACGCTGTGCGGCCACGTACTCGGAGAACTCCGCCAGGATTTCCGGCGTCACGGCGAAGCCGCGCGCAACCTGGTGCTTGGCGGCCGGAGCCGACGCCGGACGCGTGTCCCCTTCCCCGGTGAAGGCTTCCGCAAAACCGACGAAGAAGCCGCGCGCCAGCAGCAGGCGCGAAAAACGCGACGGGCTGAAACCTTCCACGGGCCCGGCCTTGAAATGATCCGGCTCGATCCCGCCCCCGCCGTACACCTTGCGGCCCGCGTCGGTGTACTTCAGTTCATCCGCCGCATGTTCGCGCGTTCCGGCCTGGTCACGCTGTGAATATGTCAGGTACTCGTCAAAAGTCCCGTCCCACGGCCGCTGAATCATGCGGCCACTCGGCGTGTAATAGCGGCCAGTCGTCAGCGCGAGCCCGGCTCCATTGCTGATTCGGTACACCGACTGCACCAATGCCTTGCCAAACGTCGCCTCGCCGATCACCAGCCCGCGGTCGTGATCCTGCATCGCGCCCGCCACAATCTCCGAGGCACTCGCGCTGTTGCGGTTCACCAGCACGATCGTGGGCGTCGTGGTATCGCCCTGCTCGACGGCCAGATAGTCCTCATCGGAGTTCTGCACGCGGCCCCGCGTGTACACAATCATCTGCCCGCGCTTCAGGAATCGATTGGACACGGCGATCGCCTGATCCAGCGGACCGCCGGGATTGTCGCGCAGGTCCAGGACCAGCCGCTGCATGCCCTCCTTCTGCAGTTTGGTCAGGGCCACGCCCAATTCACGATCCGTCGTCTCGGAAAAATCCTGCAGGCGGATGTACCCCGTACCCGGCGCGATCATGAACGCCGTGCGCACGGTCGTAATGTTGATCTCATCGCGTTCCACCGTCAGTGGAATCAGGAGGTCCAGGCGGCGAATGGAGATATCAACTGACGTCCCCTTCGCCCCGCGCAGTTCCTTCACGGCCATATCGGCCGTCCAGCCCTTGGCGCTCTGCCCCTTGATAATCGCGATGACATCGCCACGCCTGATACCCGCCCGGTACGCCGGTGTGCCCTCAAACAGATTCGTGACCGTGATGTCGTTGTTCACGACGACGATGCTGAGACCGAGGCCGTAGTAGACGCCCTCCTGCCGCTCACGCATCTGCGCATACGCACGCGGCTCGAGAAAACTGGAGTGCGGATCCAGCGTCCTCAGCATCCCGTCGATTGCTCCGTAGACCAGGTCGGACGATTCCGTCTCGACGACGTACTCACGTTCCACCGTCGCAAGCGCGGCAGCAAACATCCGGTACCGCTCGGTCACCCGGTCGGCACCGCCGCCGACGCCGCGCGCACCCAGCCCCCGGCCCAGCAGGCCACCGGTCAGGGCCGCAATCACCACCACTACCGCCGCTGCGGGAACGCCTGAATTACGCATAGATAGGAGAATGTTAGCACCGGAGGGGCTCGGAATCTGGAATCTGGAATCGGCGACGAAGAATGGCGCCGGGCTACGACTCCTCCGATTCGGGCGGCTTCTTCTTGCCGAACACCCATGCCACGATAATGCTGATTCCGTACAGAACCAGCATGGGCGCCGCAAACAGCAACTGGCTGAACGGGTCCTGTCCGGGACTGGCCACTGCCGCGACGATAAAGATAATCAGGACGGCATACTTGAAGTTCTTGATCAGGAATCTCGCCGTCACGATGCCGAACTTCGCCAGCACAAAGATCACGACCGGCATCTGAAAGATCAGGCCCAGGCCGAGCACCATCTTCAGGTAGAGCGAAAAGACCGATGAGGCCGTCGGCGTCCACGCCATCCATCCGGGTGCGAACTGGTTCAGAAAGTCCCAGGTCACCCGAAACGCCACACGGTGTCCGAAGTAGGCACCGCCAAGGAACAGGGTTGAGGAGGCCATCACGAAGGGAATCGCGAGCTTCTTTTCCTTCGAATAGAGCCCGGGCGCCACGAAGTACCAGACCTGCAGCATGATCAAAGGTGACGCGATCATGACGGCAACCAGCAGGCCCGCCTTGAAGTACACCATGATGGGGTCGAGTGCCTCGGTGCCCAGCAGCGAACCGGTCGGCAGGACCGCGATCATGGGCGCAGTCACCTCATCCAGAATCTTGCCGATGAACGCAAACGACACCAGCCCTGCAGCAAGAACGGAGTACACGGCGTACAGAATTCGCCGACGCAACTCGTCAAGATGATCGAGAAAGCTCATGCGGCCGGGCGAATCCGGCGAGGTGTCGTCCTCCTCCACGTTGTCCACAGGGGGGCGCGTCAAACCACGAAACCGGCAGCCTAGCTCTGCTGCTGGCCGCGCGCGACGGTCTCGGGGGTCTCGGGCGACTCGCTCGTCGCCGAATCAGGGGCCACTTCCATGGCAGCCAAGGTTGACGGCGGCGGAGCAAACCGCTGCTTCTCCTCCAACGAAATCTCCTCATCCAGGGTGTGCTTCAGTTCGTTGGACGCCCGCTTGAATTCCTGCAGGCTCTTCCCGAGCGAACGGCCAAGTTCGGGCAGTTTCCGAGGGCCGAACACGATCAGTGCCACGGTGAAGATGATGATGAGTTCTGGCATGCCGATCGAGCCAAACATGAGGGTTGCCTCCCAGAAAACCGACGGGGAATTCCGATAGGGCACCAGTATACCGCACCGGGCCAAACGCGCCCCGGGTTCATTGACTTGACCGGGTTCAGGTGTACCATTAGGGAAGTATTCTTGCCGGGTCTTTTTTGCGACCCTTTTCCGGAACAGGACGTAGTGATGGCGATCATAAAGAGACTGTTTGGCGTTGGTGTGATGGGCGCGGTGCTGGCAACGGCGATCCCGGCGCTGGGACAGACCAACCCGCAGGCCCAGACCGAACCCGATGTGACGAAGTCAGCGACAGCCAGCGTGAGCGGAGACACCGGATTGTGGTTTGTCCCCACCGCTGAGGTGCTTCAGCACAAGAAGTGGTCGGTGAGCTTCTATCGCGAGAATGCCGACTATGGTCAGGGCTTCACGGACGTCACCAACTTCCCGATCTCACTAGCGGTCGGCCTTGGAAACCGCGTGGAACTGTTCGGCAGTTTCACCACGGTCACCCGGATTGATCGCGATACGAGGCCGCTGTTCTTCGTGAGCCCGAGCGGGGCGCCCGCCGGCGCGGGCGGAGGCATCGTCAACGAGTACCCGCTGGTGCGTGAGGGGTGGATCGGCAACCGGCCCGGTGACGTGCGGGTCGGCGCCAAGATTGCCGTCGTCTCACAGTCGGACACCAGCCCGGTCTCCTTCGCACTGCGGGGCATCGTCAAGCTTCCCACTGGCGACGACGACCTGGGCGCGTCGACGGGCAAGTCGGACTTCAGCGTCGATGCGATTCTCAGCCGGAACTTCCGTGCGGTCGAACTCTCGGTCTTCGGTGGCGGGATCTTCCGCGGCGACCCGGCCGGTTTCACGCTCACGGATGGAATTCGTTGGGGTCTCGGCGCGGGATTCCCTGCGAACTCCAGACTGCGTTTCACCGCGGAAGTCACTGGTGAAAAGTACATGGACAACGTCATCAAAGCGCCGGCCAATTTCGCCGGGTTTGATGGATCAATCGCGCCGACTTCAACGAACATCAACAGCCCCGTCTATGCCGCCCTGGGCGCGACATGGCAGGCTGACTCGGGCTTCTTTCTTGGCGCCGGGGCCAACTGGGCCGGCACACTGAACGCCCGAAGCAACGCCCGGTGCCCAATCGCATCGCTGACCTGCTCGAGTTTTGGAGACAACGGTGGTGACTCCCTGGGCATCCAGGTGCGAATCGGCTACCACCCTGGAGCGCGCGATGGCGTCGCGACTGCGGCCGCGGCCGCAGCGAGGCTGGCTGCAGAGCGAGCCGCGGCGGCAGCGGCAGCGGCCGCGGCGGCAGAACGGGCCAGACTCGCGGCCATCCCGCCGGCGAACCGGCCCCCGACCGTCCGTGCTGCCTGTGATCCCTGCACGGTTGAGGTGGGCAAGGTCTCAACCGTTTCCGCCGATGCGCAGGATCCGGACGGCGACGCCCTCACCTACCGGTGGACGGCAAACACCGGGTCCTTTACCAACAGCACGGCCCTCCGAACGCCGTGGACCGCCCCCAGCGTGGTCGGCCCAGTGCCGGTGACCGTGACGGTGACGGACAGCCGTGGCGCCTCCGCAACGGACTCAGTCACGATTCAGGTCGTGGAACTGACGGTCAAGGAATTTGTCTTCGAGGACGTCCACTTCGACTTCAACCGTTACGATCTCCGCGCCGACTCGCTGCGGATTCTGGACGAAGCGATTACGGCGATGCAGGCCAACCCGACGCTGCGCCTCGAAATCGAAGGCCACACGTGCAATATCGGCACAGCCGAGTACAACCTCGCACTCGGTGAGCGCCGAGCCTCGGCCGTCCGCGATTACCTCAACTCACGGGGCGTGAATCCCGACCGTCTCAGCATCGTCAGCTACGGTGAGGAGCGGCCGAAGTACGAGAACACCCGCGAAGAGACTCGTCGGCTGAATCGACGCGCGGCTCTGGTCGTACGGCTCCAGTAACCACTCGCTTGACGAACCACGGGCCGAAGCGACAACGCTTCGGCCCGTGGTCTTTCCGGCTATGACTATCCGCAAGTCGTCAGCTGTCGACGTCACCCGCCTGGTCGGGGAGCTGACCAGCGGCGATGATCAGCGCAGGGAAATGGCCGTGGCGCGCCTGGCGGTTGTCGGATCGCGCGCCACTGGCGCCTTGTTGGCCGTGGCCGGCGACCCCGCGCATGACTCCAACTCGAGAGTCGCGGCATTCGAGGCCCTGGAGGCCATTGGCGACGGCCGCGCCCTGACCATCGCCCTGTCCGCGCTCAATGAGTCGACCGAGGCCATCGCCGTTGCCGCCGTGGGCGTCATTGGACAAGTGGCACACGAACAGGACGCCCGTGCCACGCGAGCCTTCGATCGCCTCGCGTCACTCGCCCTCTCAACAGCCGCGCCCACCGCGCTGCGCCTGGCCGCGCTTGCCGCCCTGGAAGGACAGCCTGAGAAGCTCCTGAAACCGATCTATGAGGCGTTGGCCAGGGATCCGGCGTCGAAGGTGGTCACGCGGGTCACGCGCCGACAAGCGGGCGCCGTCGAGCCGCTCGAGACGCTGGTCGAGCGCGGCCTGCCGGCGGCGCCGGACGTGGTCGCGGCCGTGGCGCGTGACGACGGAGAACGGGCGCCCCTGAAGACCCTGAAGCGCGCAGTGGAAGCCGTGCGGGTCCGACAGGAACATGCCCCTGACGCCGAGACACACGGACAATGGGCCATAGTCCGAGGGGTGCTACACCAGCATCTGGCAGCGCGAGGAAGCCGGCTGGCTCTCTACGACCTCCGGGAGGCACTTGAGAGGGCCACGGGGCCGCTGCCCGTGGGGTTTCTCTCGGCCGCTGCCGTCGTGGGGGACAGCACATGCCTGATGCCGCTCGCGCGCGCGTGGGTGGACTCCGCGCCAGATGACCGCTGGTGGCGCGACCATCTGGCCGAGGCCTTTGGCGCGATCGTGAGCCGCGAAGCGCTGACCAGACGCCATCCGGTCCTGAAGCAAATTCTGGAGCGCTGGCCGTCTGCAGGCACGCTGGTGGCGATGGCGAAACGATAGGCGCCCCGTGGGCCTGGCCATTCAGGCGGAAGACAGACGCGCACTCAGCTTCATCCATGTCGCCCAGTTGCGTGAGGTCAGGCCGCTTCCGGTGACGCGCGCCACGGCGGCAGCCAATGGGCTGGCCAGGATGCCATTGGGACACCAGAGATACGCCGCATGCGTGCCCAGCGCCAGGGCCTCTGGGGCCCATTCCTCAGGCAGGAGCGTCTCCAACTGGCGGCGCGCACCTGGATCCACGTACGCCGCTACCAGGAGCCTCGACGAAGAATCCGCCCGTGCACCAAGCGGCTGCTCCCGAATGATGGTGTCAACCTCCGCCGCCGTGAAGACGACCACTCGGGTCACCACCCCCAACTGATCCAGCAGGGCCTTTTGGAGGCGGTCGGCCAGTCGTCTCGTCACGGCCTGTGACCTCGCACGCGGCCCCTTGAAGATGAGGTTGCCCGTTGCCTGAATCGTGGCGACGTCGCGCCAGCCCAACGACTCGGCCACCTGCCGCAAGTCGGCCATGGCCACACGGTTGCCCCGACCGACATTGATCCCGCGCAGGAGCGCGACCACTAGTACGCCTTCGCGAACCAGGCTTTCACACTGGAGCGGCCGTCACACTTGATACAGCGCCCTTCCACTTCTGGAGACCCCATCGGGATGTTCCGCAACGTCGCCTGGGTTTCGGCCTTGATCGCCGCTTCGCACACCTCACTTCCGCACCAGGAGGCGATGACGAACCCGGGCCGGCCTTGCATGGCGGCCGTGAAGTCGGCCCACGTGGCGGCCTCCGATGTATGGGTTTCGCGGAACTCACGAGCGCGCGCGAACAGGTTGTCCTGGATGGCCTGCAGCAGTTCGGGGACACGCGTGTCGATCTCGGCCATGGGAATCGACGCCTTCTCGCGGGTGTCACGCCTCGCCGAGAACACCGCGCCCTTCTCAATGTCCTTGGGTCCAATTTCGAGGCGCAGAGGGACCCCCCGCAGTTCCCATTCAGCGTACTTCCAGCCGGGCGAGTTCTCCTCGGATGCGTCAAGCTTCACCCGCACACCAAGGGCGGTCAGCTGATCGCGAATCGCCTCACACGTCGGTAGCACCGTCTCTTTCCAGTTGCCGCGAGGAATCGGGACAATCACCACCTGGTGAGGCGCAATTGCCGGCGGAAGCACGAGGCCGCTGTCATCGCCGTGCGTCATGATCAGACCACCGATCAGCCGCGTGGACACGCCCCAGGACGTGGTCCATGCGACCTGCATGGTCTTGTCGCGGCCCTGGAACTGGATTTCGAACGCCCGTGCGAAATTCTGTCCAAGATTGTGTGACGTGCCGGCCTGGAGCGCCCGGCCGTCGCCCATCAGTGCCTCAATTGAAAACGTGCGCGACGCACCCGCGAACTTCTCACTCTCGCTCTTCACGCCATCCACCACCGGCATGGCCAACTCGCGTTCGGCGAACTCCTTGTAGAGCGCCAGGATCTTCAGCGTCTCCTCCTCAGCCTCCTCAGCGGTCTCGTGGGCCGTGTGGCCCTCCTGCCAGAGGAACTCCGTTGTCCGCAGGAACGGTCGTGTCACCTTTTCCCAGCGCACCACATTGGCCCACTGGTTGATCAGAATGGGCAGGTCGCGCCAGGACTTCACCCACTTGGCATACATCGTGCCGACGAGGACCTCGGACGTCGGCCGAACGATCAGTCGCTCTTCGAGTTCCTCTTCCCCGCCCCTGGTCACCCACGCCACTTGCGGGGCGAACCCGTCAACATGGTCCTTCTCCTTCATGATCAGCCCCTCGGGGATGAACAATGGGAAGTACGCGTTCACATGCCCCGTGGCCTTGAACCTCGCATCCAGAAGGCGCTGAATGTTCTCCCAGATGGCATACCCGTACGGACGGATCACCATGCATCCCTTTACCGGCGAATAGTCGGCCAGTTCCGCGCGCCGAACGACATCCAGATACCATCGGGAGAAATCCTCGGACTGCGGAGTGATTTCAGTCACAAACGTTTCTTTTTTCTGTCCGGACAAGGGCACCTCGTGTTCGCTCAACTGCTGCCTGTTATCCTACACGACGACCGATGGCTGTTATTCGTCTCGACATCACTCACGCAGGCGGTGCGTACCCCGTCCTCATCGGTGCGGCGCTGACTCGCCGGCTGGACCAGGTGCTGGCCGAACAGCGGCTCATCACCGAGACCGTCGTTGTCAGTTGCCCGCCGGTATGGCGCCTGCACGGCGAGCGGCTGCCCGGTCTGCTCGGCGGACACCCGCCCCTCCTGATGCCGGATGGCGAGAGGGCCAAACACCTCACGACGGTCGCCCGTCTGTACGACGGGCTGGTCGAGCGCCGCATCGATCGGTCCGCGCTGGTCATTGGATTCGGCGGCGGCGTCGTCGGTGACGCCGCTGGATTCGCCGCAGCCACCTATCTTCGAGGGGTACGCCTGGCGCAGATTCCCACGACTCTGCTCGCGCAGATTGACAGCGCAATCGGCGGCAAGGTGGGCGTCAACCTCTCGGCTGGCAAGAATCTGGTAGGTGCGTTCCACGCGCCCTCGGTGGTGATTTGCGATCCCGAACTGCTGGACACCCTGCCCCGCCGCGAGTTTCGGGCCGGCCTCTACGAGGCGGTCAAGTACGGGGTCATCGCCTCGAGGTCGCTCTTCGACTCAGTATCGGACGGCCTGCCAGCGATCTTCAAGAAAGAGCCTGCGGTGCTCGAAACACTGATCGCTGACTGCTGCCGAATCAAGGCCGCGGTGGTCATGGCCGATGAGCGGGAACAGGGTCCGAGACGTACCCTGAATTTCGGCCACACCGTGGGACACGCCCTGGAGGCCATCAGCCGGTACGGCCGCTTTCTTCACGGCGAAGCCGTGGGTTACGGCATGCTGGCCGCCGCCGCCCTCTCGCTGAAGCGTGGAATTCTGCCGCCTGAAGACATGGAATCGCTGAAAGCCGTCATCGGCCACATGGGTCCACTTCCGTCGACAGCAGGCCTGAAGGCCAGTGATGCACTCGACGCGATCTTGAGCGACAAGAAGATCTCGCGGGGGACGCTCCACTTCGTCCTCCCGGTGCGGATCGGCGCCACCACAATCGTGCCGGATGTGACCACGAAGGAGCTCAAGGCCGCCCTGCGCACGATTGGCATCCGCTAGCGGAGAGAGCCTGCCGGCATCAGGCCGCCTCGCAACCACCCTGGCGGAACGTCCTCTCTGCGCGCCTCCTCTTCGATGACTGCGATCGCCTGCTCATCTGCCTCGACCTGCTCACGCATCCGATCCAGTTCCGCAATCGTCCGCAGGCGATCAGCCACCAACGCGGCACGCTGCTCCGGATCATCGCGGCTCCCCACATCCAGCGTCAGAACCGCGACCCGGCTCTCGAGTGCCGCCATCAACAGGCGATCACGTTCGACAGCCGCCCGCGCCTGAGCCATGCGCGCACGCCACCATGCTTCGTCCTTTGGCGCCTGTTCTTCGACGCCCCCTCCTGGCCTCATCCCAGGCTTCGTCTCGGCCACGGTCTCGCCCGGCGCCTCCGACCTCAACCGCGCCCCCTTCGCTGGCATCGGCCCCAGATCGGCGTTCGTCATCGTCCGCACCGACGCGGGCATCGCCTGACGAAAGACGGCCTCCCGAAACGCCAACTCCCCCAGACTCGCCGGCGGTGCGTTCCAGGCACTCACGAACAACTCCAACAGCCGCACGAGTATCAGCACCGGCACGCTACTCCTCCCTCCAGGACAATATCCGGATGCCCCCCACTTCACGCTGAATATGGGCCAACACGGCGCGAGCGGCGCCTCGAGACCCAAAAGCCTCGGCTCGGATCATCAGCACTCCGTTGAGATCCTCCGCAGGTCTTCCGTCTCCATCCATCACGTCATCGGCCACCCAGACTGCGACCCGAATTGGGGAGGACGCCATCCCAGGCAGGCGACCCCAGCCTGCGAGACGCCACTGGGGGGTATCCGCCTCCAGCGGCCAACGCCGGGCCGCATCACGGTTCAGCTCGACAGTGCGAGCATTCAGGTCCACGGGATCCCCAGCCGCAATCACCATCACTTGATCGGCAGATTCGAGCCTCGGCACCATGCCACCCGAAGGCCAGCCGGCTGATTCCGGCGCTTGTGAAACCGCCCCGATCGCAAGGCGGATGGCCGCGTCGGCCGCATACCCGGCCTGCACAGCTCGAAGGTGAGTGCTCGCGATACTGCGCTCGGTATACCCGAGGAGCGCCAGACCTCCGCTGAGTGACGCCACACACAAGGTGAGTATCAAGACGAGCATCACCATAACGGTTCCGGACGTCCAACGACCCCGTCCAGCGCCAGGTTCTGAGGAGACACGTCGAAGACGACTCGATAGTCAGGGCGAGGATCGCGCGGACCGGAGGCCCGGACTCGAACCACCACGCGCACACGACGCACACGCAGCAGGTCTGCGTCGAACTCCGTGCCCCCGGCGCTGCACCAGGGCCCATCCCGGAACATCGCCAGCGGCAGCGCCGCCAACCCGTCGGCGTCTGCCCGGAGCGTGACGCCACCTCGCCAGGTCCCGAATGCGCCGTACAGGCAGTTCTCCTCTTCAGGAGATGGGCGCGGCCGCCGCGGGGGGACTGGATCGCCAAAGTACTCGAAGGCCAGGGCCGTCACGCCGTCAACCACGGCCTGGTCGGTGCCGTCGCCGTCGTAGTACCGCAACTGGGCAGCCGCCTGGTCGAAGTAGTAGCCTCGAATGACCACCTCGGCAACCGTCGAGCCGGCGGCAAACGCTCCGGCGGATCTTCCCAACGGTCGCACCGCGATCTCTCCTGCCTCATCCCCCATCACACCCAGCAAATCCATGTGGCCCAGTGAATCAAACAACGCGAGCGTGGCACCACGAGCGACCCGGCAGGTCAACGCGCCGCCGGCACACGGAGACACGACGAGCCGCCCGAAGGGCCCAACGCCACTGACGGTGAGGGTCGTCTGAACCACCGTCTCCGGCACATGGACCAGCGTGACGGTATCCGACCGGGCCACCGAAGAACTGTCCGGGCGGAGGCGGCCGACTCTGCGCGGCCAAATCGGCGTGAACGCGCGATTCAGCGGCCCGGACATCGGCCCGCGGTCAACCCCTGCGCCCACCAGGCGGAGGTCGCGCCCAAGTGTCTCCGCGATGACACGGGCCCGTTGCTGTGCATCCATCACCCGCGACTGCGACCGAGCCAGACGGTCCGAACTCGCTGCCAACCCGGCCACCGCGGACACCACCAGCATCGTCAGCGCAAGTGCGACCAGTGATTCCGCGAGTGTGAATCCGAGGGATGTGCGGGTCATGGATCCCCACCTCCGGCAAGAGAGGCCGGCAAACCGATGGCGGCCTGCACTTGAACAACTGAGCCAACCCCAACCGCTGAGACATCCACGACAACCCAGACCGTTCCAGTCGCCGCCCACCCCGGCGTCACCGTCCATCGCCGGACCAGAAACGCAGACGTCGCTGGCGCCGCGCTGCTGTCCGAGGCGAAATAGTCCTGTCCTGTTCCGGTGGAAAGCGGGACTGGCGCTGCCCTGAGCTGTTCGATCTTCTGCCCGGCTAGCAGAGTCGCAGTTGTGCTGATGCGGGCTGACCGGATGATCCCGCTGGCCCTGGTCAGCAACGCCGCAGCCCCGGCCACCAGCACCGAGACCATCACGAGCGCGACCAACACCTCAATGAGTGTGAAACCTCGATCCAACGCGGGCTGGGACACACGGAAGTGCGGTGCAACTTCGAGTCCATCCGAAATCGCGCACGAAACGCGCGTGAGGCCATGCCCTGTGGCAGAAGACGCAAACCGGGCTCTCTCCCAGATGGCAAGAACTGCGCCTGCCGTTGGCCCACGAACGCCAGGACACTAGAGTGAACCCAGGTACCAGTCGATCAGGTGTGGCCCCCACAGCGACGACACGAGCGCCCCGAGCGAGAGGAACACCCCGAAGGGCAGCTTGGTCTGCATGTTTCCTCTTCCAGAAAGAGTCAGCACAACGCCGACCACGGCACCCCCAACGCTTGAGAGCAGCATGACCAGCCACACCTGGGGCCAGCCAAGGAACGCCCCGATCATCGCCAGCATCTTGACGTCTCCCAGTCCCATGGCATCGACGTTCCTGGCAAGCTTCCATGCCTGGCGAATCGCAAGCAGCACGCCCCCTCCCACAAACACGGCGGCGAGGCTTCCCACAAACCCCGGAGGACCAACGAGGCTGAACGCCAGGCCGACCGCAATCCCGGAATACGTCAGAAGATTTGGCAGACGGAAGGTTTCGAGATCCGTGACCAGCAGCGCCACCAACAAGGCCGAGAACGTCAACTTCGATGCCAACACGATCGCGGCTCCGCCATCCTGAAGAGGAGACCCGTCCAACACCATGCCCTGGAGTACGAATATGCCCGCGGTCGCCAATTCCACGATCGGATACCGACCGCTGATCGGTGCACGGCACGCGCGGCATCTGCCGCCCAGCCAGAGCCAGCTGAGCACCGGTACGTTGTCACGCCATGCGAGAGGAGTCGCGCACTCCGGGCATCGCGATGCCGGCGTGACAATCGACATTCCTGCGGGCATCCGCGAGATACAGACATTCAGGAAACTGCCGACCATCAGCCCCAGGAGGCCAAGTACGGCCAACTCGAGTGGCGTCATCGACTGACCTCGTGCTCAAGCTCATCAAGCCTGCGCTCGGCCAACTCGCGAATCCACCTCTCTTCGGACTTCGCCAATTCCCTGAACAACACGATGGCACCCTCGCGGCCTCCACCCTTGGCCAACGTATTGGCCGCGAGCGGTCCAAGCCACGCGGGTGCTCCAGGCATCTTCGCCGCGCGATTGAACTCACGCGCAGCGGCCAGCAGGTCCTGCTCGTGCCAGTAGTGCACGAATCCCAAGTCCTGCGCGTACTGCCAGCGGGGCTCGACGCGCAGTCCCTTCTCGAGCAGCGCGATTGCCAGGTCACGACGCCCTGCGCCATCTGGCTGAGGTTCGGAAAGGAATACGGCCCCGAATCGATAGGCCACCGAAAAATGCGGGTCGAGGGTCGTGGTGAGATCCAACAACGGCTCCAGCAGGTCGTAACGTCCGCCGAAATGAAGAGCCCTTCGTTCACTGGCGTAGTATTGAACCGTCCGTATCCAGTAGACATCGGCCATGACCGCGTCAAAGGACAGGGCCAGCCGATCGGCCACGCGACCGCTGGTGAGATACAGCAACCGCTCCCCGGAAGGGTCCCTCGGATACCAGCGATCGCGAACGCTCAGTGTCGCAGCCGCCAACCCGACACCAGCCGCCACGCCCACGAGGGTCGCGACCACCCTGGCAGAGCACTTCACTTGAACTCCCGCCGGGAGAAGACGGCCACGGCGCCTCCGACCAATGCGGAGACATAGAAGCACGCATACAACACGGTCATCGCCACATAGGCCCAGGGCACGGGTGGCCGGCCATTGACCACGTCTGCCTTGATATCAAAGGCGGAGAACGCCGGGACGACCACGCCGATGGCGCGCACCGCGGATGCCAGCACCGGGGAACTGACGATGCCGCTGAAACCGCGCAGGTCTTCACTGAACAGGCCCACCACGAAGACGCCAAGCGTGAGTCCCGCAGAGAGAATGCCGCTGGACGAGAACGTCGAGAAGAACAACGCGACTGCCGTCAGAAGCGCCAGTTCCGCGAGGATCAACACGACGCCCTTGAGCAACCCAGGGTCTGGCATCTTCCCTTCGAGCCACGCCAGCAGAAGAAACAGCGCCACAGTCATCAGCACAAGGTTGAGAACGATCGTGCCAACCAGTCCCGCGTACTTGCCGACCACAAATTCCCACCGATGCACGGGCTTGGCCAACACACTGTAGATACTCCGGCGCTCGATCTCTCTCGAAACCAGCCCGACGCCGATGAACACCGCCATCAACACGCCAGAGAGCTCCAGGGTGGCCAACCCGATGTCTTTGATGATCTTCACGTCCTGCCCGGCCGTGATCTGTCCGATCAGGACCGACGCCGCCACAAGCACGAGCGCGAATCCGGCAATCGCGAACAGTACGCGATCGCGCACACTCTCCTTGAACACATGCCAGGCCACCAGACGGGCGCGCGTCATGAGACGCGCTCCACGAAGACATCCTCAAGGGTGGCACGCGTGGACACGGCTGATACGAGCGACCCACCGGACGCGGCAACGGCCGCGATGAACGGCTCAGGCCCATCGCCCTCGCGCAATTCAAAGCTGTAGCGGCCGTGCGCGATCCGGGTCACCCGTGCGGCTTGCGTTTGCAGCCCGGCCGCCGCGGCAGGTGAGAGACTGGCCGCCACGATTTCCCAGCGGCCCGCCCGGCCCGCCGTGAGGTCGCCGATGCCCCCGCTGGCCACGAGGCGTCCGCGCGCGAGAATCGCCACGCGCGAACACAGCGTCTCAGCGTCCGAAAGAATATGCGAGCTGAACAGGACCGTCCGGCCGTCATCACGAAGGCGGAGGACCAGTTCACGCACCTCGCGTCGACCGATCGGATCCAATCCCGACATCGGCTCGTCGAGAATCACGAGGGCCGGCTGGTGAATCAGGGCCTGCGCGAGGCCCACGCGCTGCAGCATCCCCCTGGAGTACTGGCGCATCGGCTGCCGGCGGGCGGCGCCGAGGCCCACCTCATCAAGGACCGAGGCCGCGCGCTGCGCGCGATCGACTCCCGAAATGCCACACAATCCTGCGAAGTAGACCAGCAATTCCTCGGCGGTCAGATGGTCGTAGAACACAGGCTGCTCGGGGAGGAATCCCAACGCCGCGCGGGCAGCCCGGTCACCCGGGGCGCTCCCAAACACCGAAACGCGCCCGGCCGTGGGACGCAACAGGCCGGCAATGAGCTTGAGAGTGGTCGTCTTCCCGGCGCCGTTCGGTCCCAGAAGGCCGAACACTTCGCCCCGGACCAGTTCGAACGAAACGTCGTCGAGCGCGCGCTGCCGTCTTCTTCCCAGCACGCCGGTCTCGAAATCTTTCGTCAGGTGATCAAGCCGGAGGACGACAGACACGGCATTGACTGGGGGAAGAAGGGGGCTACTCGCCTCCAGCCTTCTTCAGCTCATATTCAATCGCGAGTTTGAAGTACTGCTGCTGCAGGTTGCCCCTCAGGCGCACGCCGTTGACGAAGTACGTCGGGGTCGAGTCAATGCGCAACGCCACGCCATCAGACACGTCCTGGCGGATACCCTCGAGCATCTTCGGAAACTGCTCATCGAAGTTGGTCAGCCCGGTGACCTCCTTGAGTCCTTCCTTCACAACCTCGACGCCGCCAACCAGCCGCGTCTGGTTGGTGAACAACCAGGCCTCCATTTCATCAGCCTTGCCAACAGCGCGGGCCATGCGCACGGCGGCCGAGGACTCACAGGAGGTGTAGTGATTCATGTTCGGCGTCGAGAAATTGCATTCCCCCTCGAGCGGAAAGTCCTTGATGACGTACTTCACCGCCCCGGGGTTCGTCCTCGCGAATTCGTCGATGACGGGTTTGAAGGACACCCAGCCTTCACGGCACGACGGACACTGAAAATCGTTGAACTTCACAATCAGGACCTTCGCGCCCTCGGCAGGCACGCCGGTCTCTTCGCGGGGAGCTTTCTCCCATTCGGCGATCCACGCCTCCTGCTGGCTGGCCGGCGGCGGCGCGGCCTGATTCAATTCCGCGGCAGCTTCGGCCGGTGTACTGGGCCGAGTGTCATGCGGGAAGAACGCGAGCGTGCTGGCCACGCCTGCCAGGAACACCACTGCCACTGTCAGCATCGCCGGATTCTTCGCAACCCCCTTGAGGTCATCCACCAGACGGGCAGGCAGGTCACCCATGGGAACCGTCGAAGACGCCCCGGACAGCACGAAGATGGCGATCACACAGACGTACGTGCCCATGCAGAGCAGGCATGCCGTCCCAAGGACGAAGAACGACGCGTACGCGAGATACAGGATCACCGCAAGGCCAATGGTGGACCACGCGAACAGATACGAGCCCACCGGACTGATGGGCACCTTCGCCTTGACCCCCTTGGCCCCTTTGGCTTCTGTGCCCTCAGCGGCTGCACCTGGACTACTGCCGAACGCGGCCAGAACAACCGTCAAGCCGAACCAGATGAGACCACCCAAGGCCGTCGAAACGCCCTGAAATGAGCCGTACTGGCTCAGATAGACCTGTGAGCAATTGAACGTCGCATTGACGTCACAGAAACTCGAGTAGCTCGGATCAGTCAGCAATCGATAGTGCACCCACGCGGAAGCACCGGCGAATCCCAGACCAACCAGACCAAACAGCAATACCAGAGAGCGATTCCGAGGAGTCATACAGAGGCTGTTGTACCACAGGACGGACGGATGGACGAACCCGTCGTCCAGGAGCCAGGGAAGCGCCCTGACGCCTGAACGAGGGGAGTGGCTGAGGTCAGCCGATCGGAGTTGCGGGCAGTCCGAAAGGCTCGGTGGGCGCCGTGGCCGCCCATTCCTGGTACACGGTGTTGCCAGGGTTCGTCGCGAAGGACCTCGTGCCCGTCGAGCCATACGCTGTCGGAACGGCGGTGGCGTAGTAGTTCGATGAAGTCGCCACACCGTTGCAGTCGTTTGGTCCAGCCACCGCCCCAAGGCCGGCCGCCAGCGTCAAGAGATAGCCACTCTTGATCGTGGGGTCAGTCGAAAGGTCCGCGGAGATGAACCCCACGGTCGGCGACGGTGCTGCCAGCGTGGCGAACAGAGCCGCGAACCCACTGTTCCCGCACGAAGCCGAGTACGCCACCTCTGAGGCGTTGACGGTCTTCAGCGACATCAACGCCGATGTCTCGTTGCCGCTCATCCGGGCGCGCAACAAGCCCGGCACGGCAATTGCGGCAATGATGCTGATAATCGCCACAACGATCAGCAGTTCGATCAGCGTAAAACCTGTGTCTCGTTTGCCCGTCATGATGTTGTGTTCCTCATTACAACTCAGCCGCGATGACCACCTCGTCATGAGGCAACCCAGCGTGGCACCATCTGGCCAGTCTCCGCGGCAGCCTCGGCGCCCGTTGTCCGCATCGAGCCGTTCTGCCTGCCGCAAGTCATTGAACTCACACTGCTTCCTGGAAAACACCTTCGCGTCTGTCCTCGCGACCTCCGAGCCCCCTGAAACCAGAATGGCCACCGCGCCTCGAGACTATTTCGTCAACCGTTGGTTTGGACGCCGACCTACGTGAGTTGGTTGATCAACTCGAACAAAGGCAGGTACATCGAAATAATGATACCGCCAACGATAACACCCAGAATCGCGATCATCAGGGGCTCGAGGACAGTCAACAGCCCGGCCACGGCCACATCCACTTCTTCCTCATAGAATTCTCCGATTTTCGCCAGCATTTGGTCCAGGGCGCCCGTATTCTCGCCCGCGCCAATCATCTGGGACACCATCGGGGGGAACACGCCGGTGTTCCGCAGCGGCGCGGCGATGGTCTCACCCCGCTCGATCGCGGCGCGCGCACGCCTGACCGCCGCTTCGACCACCGCGTTCCCGGACGTCCGGGCCGTAATGTCAAGCCCTGTGAGGATGGGCACGCCTGAGGTCGTGAGCGTACTGAGAGTGCTGCAGAACCGCGCCACGGCCACCTTCCCCAGGCACGGTCCCAGCAGGGGCACGCGCAGCAGCGCCCCGTCAATCATCAGCCGGCCGGCTGCGGTGCCGTAGTACCGCCGCAAGACGATGGAGAGAACGAACCCGACACCCAGCAGTACCGGCAGCGCCCAGACAAGCAGCTCGCTCATCCTGATCACGATCCGTGTGGGAAGCGGCAACTCGGCACCAAGCCCGGCGAAAAGGGATGAGAACGTGGGAATCACCTTCCAAAGGAGTACCACGACGACGATTGCCGCGATGGCGAGAACCACAACCGGGTAGATCATCGCGGAGCGCACCTGCGCCTGAAGCCTTGCCTGCTTCTCGATGAAGGTCGACAGTCGCCTGAAGATGATGTCGAGGATGCCGGCCGACTCACCGGCCGCCACCATACACGTGAACAGGTGGCTGAAGACGTGGGGGTGCCGTGCCATCGCCTCGGCCAGAGACGACCCCGCCTCCAGATCGACCCTGACCCTGCGCACCGCCTCTGCCAGCCCCTTGTCCGGTTCTTCGCGGGCGAGCAATGCCAAACAGCCCACCAACGGCAACCCGGCGTCGATCATCACCGACAACTGTCGCGTGAATACCGCGAGGCTCCTGGCGGGGACCTTGCGCGATCGTCTGCGCGTCCGGGCCGGGCCGGAACGCCGCCTGGCCGCCGCGACTGCCGGTCTCTGTGCGGACACGGTCCGGGTCATGCATGCACCCAGCCGCGTTCCAGCAAGTGCATCAGTTCCTCCCGATTCGACGAGGCGGCGATGCCGGCTTCGCGCGGGATGACGCGGCGCCTGATCAACCTGGCCAGGTCCTGATTCATGGTCTGCATGCCTGACCTGTCCTGCCCGGCCTGCATGGTCGAGTAGATCTGATGAATCTTGTCTTCCCGGATGAGGGTCCTGATGGCTGGTGTGGCGACCAGAATCTCCAGCGCCGCGACCCGCCCCCGGCCGTTCGCCTTCGGCAGCAGTGCCTGGCACACGACGGCCTCGATGACGAGCGAGAGTTGGATGCGAATCTGAGTCTGCCGGGCTGCGGGGAACGCATCGATGATGCGGGTAATCGTTTGCGCCGCGGAGTTCGTATGGAGGGTCGCCAGGGTGAGATGGCCGGTCTCGGCGAGCTTCAGGGCCGCCTCCATGGTCTCCAGGTCACGCATCTCCCCGATCAGAACCACATCCGGGTCTTCCCGGAGGGCGCCTCGAAGCGCGTCAGCAAACGTGCGGGTGTCGGTATGGACTTCACGCTGATTCACCAACGCCCGCTTGTGTCGGTGCAGATACTCAATCGGATCCTCGACCGTCAGGATGTGCGCCGGGCGTGTGGAGTTGACGCGGTCGACCATCGCCGCAAGCGTGGTCGACTTTCCGCAACCAGTTGGGCCGGTCACCAACACCAGTCCACGCGGCCGGTCGGCGAGGCACGCCAGCGCCAGAGGCAAGCCCAGGGCTTCAAGGGAGGGTGTCGACTCGGGAATCAGGCGGAAGACAGCGCCGACCGAACCCTTTTGCCTGAACAGGTTGCACCGGAACCGGCCGACACCTGCCAGGCCGAACGCGAGGTCCAGTTCCCACTGCTCCTCGAACACTCTCTTCTGCGCGTCGGTCAGCACTGAGTACGCCAGCTCCCGCGTCGCCTCAGGCGAAAGCGCCGGATGAGCGAGGCGCTGCAGCAGGCCATCCACTCGAACCTGGGGCGGACTGCCCACTGACAGATGGAGATCGGCGCCCCCGAGCGAGCGCGCGGCGGTCAGCAGGTCAGACAGCGTCATCACGCCACCGTCTCCCGAATCACGTCGTCCACGGTTGTCACCCCCTCGCGCACCATCTGCAGCCCACGTTGGCGAAGCGTCACCATTCCCTCCCCCGTCGCCTGCCGTCGGAGCGCTGCAACAGACGCATTCTCCAGAATCAGGCGGCGAATCGCCTCAGACACCGACATGACTTCGAAGAGCCCGACACGCCCTCTGTAGCCTGAGCCACCGCATCGGGGGCATCCTCCACCGCGGCAAACAACCAGCGTGGAAGCTTCCTGAGGCTCGAACCCCGCTTCAATCAGCGGTCCAGGCAGCAATTCGTCCACCCGGCGACACGAATCGCAGATTCGTCGTACGAGACGTTGCGCGCAGATGAGATTGAGCGAGCTGGCGACCAGGTACGGATCAACCCCCATGTCAATCAGGCGACTGACGGCGCTTGGCGCGTCGTTGGTATGCAACGTGGAAAGCACGAGATGC
>JAHEFO010000189.1 GCA_024640135.1 Acidobacteriota bacterium | reverse complement strand
GGTAGTCGATGATCTCGACATCTGGAATCTCCAATCAGGTAACCATCGATTGTCGATGGTTACCCGATTCCCAGATTACCGATGTCGCGATAATCGATTACCGATTACCGATTACCGATTACCGATTACCGATTCCAGATTGGAGATTCACCCAGAATCTGACCAGCGCCCACGCGTCTGATATCGAGACGTCCTGCACGGCGTTGGCATGGGCTATTGCAGGTGAGAGCAGCCACTGCACGGGTGTGCCGCGCCGGGCAGGCGCCCGGTCCAGGAAGGCCGCCAGCCTCGGCGTTTCGGTCTGCGGAATGACCGTATCCACCGATCCGTGAATCAGGAACACTCGCGCGTGAGTCACTGCCGAGCGTTCCGGCGACAGCGCCGGATCCCCGCCGATATCTTCCGCCAGTGGCAGCAGCCGGGGACCGAGCCGGGACATGTCCCTGGCGCTCACGTCAGCCATGATTGAGCGCGCCGGTTCGGGCAGGGCGTCTCCAAGTTGTCGTGCCCCGGCGAGCAGCGCTGAACCGGCGACACGGTCAGTGTCATCGACGATCGATGCCTCGAGGAACGCCCGGACGGCGTGCTCAAGTGGTGCCACCTGCTCGGCCGGAACCAGATGGGGCAGGGCCCCCAGCAGCAGAATCGCCCCGCCATAGTCGTGGGCGGGCTGACGGGTGCCGTCAGGAAGCACTCCGGTGCAGAGATACCGGAGGACGCGCGGCAAGTCTCCGTACCCGCCGAAGGACACCACGGTATCAAGCGCGCCGACCAGGGACGGACGTCCGGCGGCGACCAGCGACAGTCCGCCGCCGAAGCTGATGCCGATCAGGCTGATCCGGCCCTGGGGCGCGAAGGCTGGCTGCCCGATGAGCCAGAGCGCGGCGTCTTCGATCATGTCGGTCGATCGCGGCGTGACACGGAGTTGCCGCAAGTCCGGCAACGGCAGGCTGAGCACGGTCACCCCCTCGCCTGCCAATCGTCCGGCCAACCGCGCCAGACGAGGTTCCTCCACTCCGGCGGTATGCAATCCGGGGACTACCATCACGGTTCCTGTCGAGGCTTCGGCACCGCCTGCGGGCCGATACAGTCGTCCGATGATCCCGCCGTGCCGGGTGGGGACGACGATCTCCTCTGTGTCGACGGTGCGGACCTGAGCGGGAAGCCATGGGCGCCACCAGAACTCCTGGCCGGAGATATCACTGACAAACGCGGTGCCCGCGATGTACGGCGCCCCAAGCCAGCGCAGCCCCGCCGCCATGGCAGCCACGCACAGGACTCCGGTCAGCCAGCGTCTTGTTTTTACCTGCACCCCCGCACCAGCTTTCCCCGTATCCTCATCAGGGAGAATAATAGTGGACGTGTTGATCGCGATCGACGGCCCGTCTGGTGCCGGCAAGGGCACCGTGGCCAGGACCGTTGCGAGCCAGTTGAATTTCCGGCACATCGATACGGGCGCGATGTACCGCGCGGTGGCGTGGCGGGCGCAGCAGCTTGGTATCGATCTGGCCGATGGCGAGGCCGTGGCCGGTGTCGCTGAAACGGCCGTCTTCACCTTGTCGGCGTGTGTCGAGATTGACGGGCACGATGTCACGTCGGCGATTCGCACGCCGGCCATGGACGCGGCGGCGGCCGTGGTGGCCAGGCATCCCGAGGTGCGCCGGGCGCTGGTCTCTCGTCAGCGCGAAATGGGGCGTCTGGGCGGGGTCGTGATGGAAGGCCGCGACATCGGGACCGTGGTATTCCCGGAAGCCGACGTGAAGGTGTACCTCGATGCCACACCCGATGAACGCGCCCGGAGACGGGCGTGGGATCGTGCCCATACAGCCAGCCAGACCAGTGGGGCGCCAGATCACGTCGGGCAGATCGCTCAGGCACTTGAAGCGCGCGATCAGTCCGATCGCACACGCGCGGTGTCGCCGCTGATGCCGGCCACCGATGCGGTGTACCTGGACACGACAGGCGTCCCGATCGACGCGGTCGTGTCGCAGGTGATGGCGCTTATTCGTCCTCGTCTTCGTCCGGTTCCCTAGAAGCCGGGTTCAGTTCCCAGCGGTGTTCGTCGCGCTTGGTGATTTCCTCGCCGCCCATCAGCTCTTCGGCATCGTCATACACGATGCCGAGCGCCCTGCCGATGTCGTCCACGCGGTCCTGCCCAGGAGTCGGATTGTCGCCCCCGGGCGATTCGTCGCCCTGCGCGTACGCGTCCCGCCAGTTGGCATCGAGGTCTCCGGCGGTCATCACCGGACTGCTTTCGGTGTGCAGGTGGAGATCCGCGAGGAGGTCATTACGTCCTGCCCGGGCTGAATTGAGGAGACGCGTGTCGCCCGTTCTCACGAAGTCGTCGTCAGCGGCCTCCGGCAATCGGCGCCGTGGGCGCTGAAGCGCCTCCGGCGGGCGCCTCGACGCCTCTGCGACCGGCTTCGCCCTCGTCGGAGTCTTCCGGGCCGCCTTGGTTTCTTTCGCCGGGATGCTTCTCGTGGACTTTTTCTTCTTGGCCACAATCACCGCCTGGCCTGCCTGCGTTGGCTTCGATGCGGCAGCCCGCTTCTTGGCCACTTTTGGGGCCAGGATTGCCGTTCGTGCTGTTTTGTTAACCTTCTTGTTTTTCAACGACTTAGAGGTCGTCTGCGCTGAAGATGTCTTGCCAGGCCGGTGGGGTGGCCGTCCGGCACGGGGAGTTGCCTGTTTCTTGGCCATGACGAGTGTCCTCCTGCCATTTTCTCCAAAAACGCGGTTTGACCTATGGTCCGCTGGTGACCGATAATCGTCTGCTGATCGCAATACCGCGACAGCACACCGACAGCCCATCGAAGCTGGAAATTCGACGAACGCCCGCCCAGGAGGCCCCTGAACGCAATGGGAAATGTAGTAGACGAGACAACAAAAGCGCCTGACCAGACTGGTCAGAAGCCACGACCGGGAAATTCGGGATTTTCCCCAATGCACACCGACCCTGATATGGACCAGCAAGAGTACGCTCGAATGCTGGATCTGTACGATACCAGCTTCCGGAATCTTGCGGAAGGCGAGGTTGTCAAGGGCACGGTCGTGAAGGTCACGCCCACCGAAGTGGTTGTGGACGTCGGATTCAAGTCCGAAGGGATCATCGCAATAGAAGAGTTTGTTGACGAACATGGTCATGTCGCCGCGCAGGCGGGTGACATCGTCGATGTTTTGTTGGAGCGCACGGAGGATCGCGACGGCTACGTGGTGCTCTCGCGCGAAAAAGCCGAGAAGATGAAGATCTGGGACGAGGTCGAAAAGGCCTTCCTGGATCGGCGCGTCGTGATCGG
Source organism: Acidobacteriota bacterium (assembly GCA_024640135.1). Taxonomy (GTDB): domain Bacteria; phylum Acidobacteriota; class Vicinamibacteria; order Vicinamibacterales; family SCN-69-37; genus SYFT01. Next base: position 4,941 of record JAHEFO010000189.1, on the reverse strand, counting down.
CCGCGTGATTGAACGCATCAAAGGCGGACTGGCCGTCGATATCGGCGTCCGGGCGTTCCTGCCGGGTTCCCAGATTGACGTGCGGCCGGTTCGCAACCTGGATGCCCTCAAGGGCCAGGAACTGCGCATGCGCGTCATCAAGGTCAACAAGAAGCGGGGCAACATTGTGTTGTCACGCAAGGCCCTGCTCGAGGAAGAGAACGCCGAGAAGAAGAAGATCACGCTCGATACGCTGGCTGACGGCAAGGTCCTGCGCGGGTCCGTCAAGAATCTCACCGACTACGGGGCGTTCATCGACCTGGGTGGTATCGACGGCCTCCTGCACATCACCGATATGTCCTGGGGTCGCGTGACGCACCCGTCGGAAGTGGTCAAAGTGGGCGACGATATCGATGTGATCGTCCTCAAGTACGATCCGGCGACGGAGCGTGTGTCGCTTGGTCACAAGCAGCTGGTTCCCGATCCGTGGGGCAACGTCATGGAGCGGTACCCGGCTGGCATTCGGGTGACTGGCAAAGTGGTGAGCTTGACCGACTACGGTGCGTTCATTGAACTCGAGCCGGGTGTCGAAGGGCTGATTCACGTGTCCGAGATGTCGTGGAGCAAGCGGGTGAAGCACCCGTCGAAGCTCCTCAACCAGGGCGACTCTGTGGAAGCCATGGTCCTGGGTGTGGATCCCGGGGCGCGGCGAATCTCCCTCGGCCTCAAGCAGGTGGAGAGCAACCCCTGGAACGAGCTCGCGGACAAGTACCCGATCGGCGCGACGATCAACGGCAAGGTGCGCAACCTCACCGAATTCGGTGCGTTCGTCGAAGTGGAAGATGGCATTGATGGCCTCATCCACATCTCCGACATGTCGTGGAGCAAGATCAAGCATCCGTCGGAGGTCCTGAAGAAGGGTGACGATGTGGAAGCGCAGGTGCTCAGCATCGATGCCGAGAACCAGCGGCTGTCGCTTGGACTCAAGCAGCTCCAGACAGGCATCTGGAAGGAGTTCTTCGATAAGAACCATGCCGGCGACGTTGTCGAAGGCAAGGTCGTGCGTCTCACCAACTTCGGTGCGTTTGTCGAGCTGGCCGAAGGCATCGAAGGCCTGATTCACGTCTCGGAGTTCGACGCGGCGGCCGGCGGTGAGAAACTGGAGTTGAAGACGGACGAGAACTACCAGATGAAGATCATTCGTGTGGTGCCCGAGGAGCGAAAGATTGGACTGAGCATTCGGGCGCTCAAGGACGAGCAGTACCGTGCAGATTGGGAGGCGTACACGGATTCGACCGGACGTCCCGAGGCCACCCTGGGCGACCACTTCAAGAATCTGAAGTAGCGCCAGACTGGTGCGGTAGAGACCGGGGCTGTCGTGGCGTGTGGACGCCTCGACAGCCCTTTTTGTTTTCTTGGGAATGTGTGGACCTACAGTGATGATGCGCCGCTGCGCGGTGACCGCCCTCCTTCTGGTAGCTGTGGCTGTTCCGGCTGTTGCCGGAGCCGCCCAGGACAAGCCGGAGGTTCGTGTCTCGTCGCTGACGTTTCTCGGCAATGAGACGTTCGATGACGGCGTCCTGCGTCGTGTCGTCCAGACGCGCAAGGCGAGCCGCTGGCCTTGGGCGGACTGGCTCCCGTTCGATCAGCGGCGGCTTGACGCGGACCTTTCCCGATTGACGGCGTTCTACGTCGACGAGGGGTTTCCGGATGCCCGGGTGCGCCTTGAAGACATGACGGGGAGTGCTGACGGGCGATCGGTCGCCCTTCGGATCAGAATCGACGAAGGCGCTCCGCTTCTGGTGGAGCAGGTGGTCATCGAGGGGCTGGATGGCCTCCCCGAAGGGGTCACGGCGCCCGCGCAGAGACTGCCCATTCGCGCGGGTCAGCGACGAAGCACGCCGGCCCTGAATGCGACGCGGGACTACATCGTCGGATTGCTGCGCGAGGTGGGGTTCCCCTACGCGCGTGTCGACATCGAGGAACAGCCCGGCACCGCCGGCCAGGTGGCCCTCGTCGTTCGCGCGATACCGGGACCCGAAACGCGATTTGGCGCACTGACGGCCGTTGGACTCGACGGCCTCAAGGCTGTGGTGATCAATCGCGCCGTGACCTTCAGGGCCGGTGATCTCTATCGGCAGAGCGAGGTGACGAGGAGCCAGCGGCGCCTGGCGAACCTGCAGGCGTTCGAGTTCGTGAATCTCGTTTCCAACACCGAAGCTCGCGAGGCGAAAGCTCCTGAACTACCGATGACCGTGATCGTGACTGAAGCACCCAGACATCGATTCGAACTGGGTGTCGGCTATGGAACGGAAGACAAGGTGCGAGGCACCTTTGAGTGGCGCGATCTCAACTTCTTTGGCAATGGGAGCCAGTTGCTGTTCAACGCGAAGTTCTCCACCGTGCTGCGCGGTGCCGGCTTCGGCTACGAACATCCCTACCTGCTGCCAACCGGTGGCTCCCTGAGCGCCAACGCCGGAGCGTGGTGGACGAACGAGTCCACGTTCGAGTCACGCAGCGTCGGTGGTCGTCTTTCGGTCTGGCACGAACTGGGCCGGGGCCGGCGAATCGGCGAAGGCATCAGCGGGTGGGATGCGCGAGCGACTTACCGCAACGAACGGTTGACCTACAGCGTCAAAGACGAGGCGCTGCGCGACCTCGGGTCGGTGGATGAACGGATCGCGCTGGGACTGGACCCTGTCACGGGCCGCGGTGACGGGACCGTCGCGGGACTTGCGCTCGACGTGACCCGCCGCGCGCTGGATGTGCCGACGGATCCGACCAGAGGCGCGACACTGGCCATCCACCTGGCGCACGTGGCGCCCTGGCTGGCCGGCACGTTCAGGTTCGATGAGGTTCGCGCGGAGGTCCGGGGCTATTTCCCGGTCTACCGGCGGGTGCGGGTGGCCGCGAAAGTCCGGGGTGGCACCCTGGCCGCCGTCGATGGCACCACGATACCGTTCTCGGAGCGGTATTTCCTGGGCGGCGCAAGCAGCGTCCGCGGATGGGGGCGTTTTCAAATCAGCCCGAGGAGCTCAGATGGCCTTCCGGTGGGCGGCCGGACTCTGCTGGAGGCGTCGACCGAACTCCGATTTCCCGTGTGGGACACCTTCGGGGGCGTCGTGTTTCTCGACGCCGGGTCGGTATGGCGTGACGCCTGGTCCGTCGATCTGGACGACGTGCGCTACGCCGCAGGCGGCGGCCTGCGATGGACCAGCCTGATTGGGATCGTTCGCGCGGACGTTGGATACCAGCTCAATCCGGTGTCTGAGTTGCGTGTTTCCGGGAAGCAGGTCACAGGGCGCTGGCGCCTCCACCTCAGCATTGGACACGCGTTCTAATGGCCCGGAAAATGCTGCGTTGGACTGTCCGCGCCTTCGTGAGCGTGGCCGTCCTGCTGATTGGCGGGCTTCTGGCGCTGCGGTCCGATTGGGGGAAGTCCCGCGTGCGTGACCTCGTCGTGCGCGAACTGGCCGGTGCGGTCGAGGGTGAACTGACGATCGACCGGCTGGAGGGATCGCTGTGGTCTTCCGCAACGCTGCTGGGCGTACGCGTCACGCAGGAGGGGCAGGTCGTCCTGAGCGTCGACCGCCTGTCCGCGGCCTACCGCCTGCCGGCGCTTCTGGCAGGCGACATCACCGTTCCGCAACTGGAGGTGGACGGCTTCACGGTCTCCGTGGTCGAAGACACGTCGGGCTGGCGGGTCAAAGGCCTCGCCCCTGCGAGTGAGAACAACGTGCCTGCCGATGGCGGGGTCACGATGGAGTTCCCGGACGTGCAGCTCGCGCGTGGACACGTGGCGATTGTCCCGTTGGCTGCCGACGTGCGCCAACTCGAAGTCGCTTCAGCACGTGCCGGCGTCGTCGTGACAGGCGATGGCGTCGCCGTGACCTCGCGGTCGTTCCAGGCAGAGGAAACGACCGGAGGTGTGGTCGTGCGTCAACTGGCGGCGGCCCTGGAAGTTCGCGAAGGTCTCGTGACCGTCGAGGGGCTCGAGTTGGAAACGGCGCGCAGTCAACTGTCAGGCCGGCTCTCGATATCGTCCGGTGCGTCTCCGACCAGCACCGAGGGCCATGTGACCAGTGCCGGCGTGCTCATGGCCGAGTTCGCGCCGTATGCTGCCGGCCTTCAGGGCGCCATCGCCCCCACGTTCCGTCCATCATTTGACGTGACCTGGCGAGGACCGCTGACTGCCGTGCGCCTCGCCGGGAGCGTGCAGTCGGAATCGGGCGACGTGACTGGAGAGGTTGTGGCCAGTCTCGCTGACATCGTGACGGTCGCCGGAACGGTTCAGGTCACCCGGCTCAACCTCGGGTCACTCACAGGTGACAGGGAACTGGACAGCCGTGTGTCCGGAAATGCCACGCTCGATCTCCGTACAGCTGAATCCGCCTCGTTGGGTGTCACCGGGACCTTCGACGCGAGGCTGTCCGACGCCCGCATGTTCGGCTATCAGGCTTCCCGGCTGCACGCGCGTGGGCGCGTCGAGCGCGACGAGGTCGTGGCCACTCTCGACGGCGCCGCCTATGGTGCGACGTCGGAGGGGACAATCCGCTGGATGGCGTCCACCGGGGCCACAAGTGTCGACGGCCGGGTGGCGAGTCTCGACATGCGTCGCCTCCCGGCTGGGCTCGGACTGCCATCGCTGGACACGGCTCTCAGTGGCGAGTATCGCGTGACTGTCGGACCTCGCGACTGGACCCTGCACTCGACGCTGGATGATTCCACGGTGGAGGGCGCGGCTCTGGCCGCCGAAACGGTCGTGGAATTGGAATCACGCGGCGACGAACTGACCTTTCGGACGTCCGGGCGAGTCTCACAACTTGACACGAGACGACTGGCGATGAAACTCGATGATGTGTCTCAGTGGCTGCGTGAGACTCCAGTGGTCATGGACACCGCTTTCGAGGTCAGCGGCTCCGTCGGCGACGGTCTCGCGAGTCACGCCGTGAGGTTTGCGTT
>JAHEFO010000188.1 GCA_024640135.1 Acidobacteriota bacterium | reverse complement strand
TGCGGGTGGATACACCAGAGGAACTGGTTGCCTTGCGCCATGGAGGCATTCTTCCTTACGTGCTGCGACGCCTCGCGCGCCTCAACCGAGATGGCGCTCACCGCTGATGCCGTAAAAACGCGCGCGGCCGCGCTGGGGTTTGACCTCTGCGGCATCGCTCAGGTTGATCGGCACCCGAAGCTGGCGCGCCTGCAGGAATGGATCGCCCAGGGCCGTGCCGGCGAGATGTCGTACCTTGCGGGAACACTCGATCAACGCCTCGATGTGCGGCAGGCGCTGACCACGGCGCGGTCGGTCATCTCCGTCGCAGTGCTGTACAACACCGACCAGCCGTATTCCACCGAGGTTGTGGGCGGGGGGCGCGTCGCGGTGTCTCGATATGCCTGGGGCCAGGACTATCACTCCGTCATTCGCACCCGGCTCCGGGAGTTGCTCCAGTGGCTGGCGGACACCGCCGGGCCTGGACTCGAAGCGTTCACCTGTGTCGACGATGGCCCCGTGCAGGAACGGGTGTATGCGGAGGTCTCGGGGTTGGGCTGGATCGGCAAGAATACGTGCCTGATCAACCCGTCGTTGGGCTCGTGGCTGTTTCTCGGCGAGATTGTCTCGAATCTCGATCTCGAGCCCGATACGCCGGGAATCGATCGATGTGGAACGTGTACCCGCTGCCTGGATGCCTGTCCAACGGGCGCCTTTCCCGCGCCGTACGAACTCGATGCCACACGCTGCCTGTCGTACTTGACGATCGAGGTCCGCGGCGCGGTGGACGAGAGGTGGCGGCCGGCGGTCCGTGAGCAAATCTATGGGTGCGACATCTGCCAGGACGTGTGTCCGTGGAACCGGCGCGCCGTCACGAGCGACGCCGCAGCCTGGCAGGCGAAAGACGAGTTCCGGGCGCCGCGTCTCATCGATCTGTGCCGGATGACTGACGAAGCGTGGGCCGCGGCACTCAGGGACAGCGCGATGAAACGGGCCGGTCTGCATCGTCTGCGTCGGTCCCTGGCCTACGCGACAGCAGCGCTGGATGCCCCTCAGCGCGACGACGCGCTTGCGGCGCTGCGGACGCACCCGTCAGCCGGAACGCCGGTGGTGGCCGACGCCATTGCCTGGGCCGCCACTCGGCTGTCGCCAGCGGAGTGAGAAGGCCGCACGGTTTCTGGCAGCCAGAGTCGAGATTTCGAGATTTCACCCCAGGCGCGTAAGATTTAGTAGATGTCCCTGGCACCAGTGCTGCTCGTTTCGATGCCTCAGCTGACCGATCCGAACTTCGCGAGGACGGTCGTGCTGCTGTGTGAGCATGGTCCCGACGGCGCGCTGGGTCTCGTGGTCAACCGACCGTCGGAGGTTGCCGCAGCGCACGCCGTCCACATGGAGCCGCCGCTCGACGAGCCGAACGACCTCCCCCTGCTTATTGGGGGGCCAGTCGAGCCGGAGCGAGGGTGGATTCTGACGGCGAAGGAGCCTGAGGTTGAACACAAGGCGCTGGGCGGCAGTCTGTATCTGACCGCCTCGCCCTCGTTGTTACGAGCCGCGCTCGAGACCAAGCCGGCGCCGCGACGGACGCTCGTGCTCGCGGGCTACGCGGGATGGGAAGCCGGACAGCTCGACGAGGAATTGGCGGACTCCGCCTGGCTTCTGGCGCCGCTGGACCTGGATCTGATTTTCGAAATCCCTCCGGCCGTGTCCTGGGAGATGGCGATTCGCCGCATGGGGGCCGACCCGAATTTTCTCCAGATGGGGCACGGCGTCCACTAGGAACGAGGAAATGACGGAACTGGGGAGGTGACGGGAATGCCGCCTCCGCCAATCCCGTCACTTCCTGGTGTTCGTTATCTTCCTCTGACCGTCTCGAGCTTCAGCCGGGCGGCCTCGGTGTTGAATCTGGCGAGGTCTTTGCCCAGAATCCCATCGAGGTTGTCGGTGAGGACCTTGAGCTCCCCGCTGAGCGCTGTGAAGATCGGCAGGGCATTGCCGATTGGCTTTCCGTCACCGTCGTTGACGGCCGACAGCAGTGATGCCAGGCGGTTGTTCACCTTGATTGGGAAGTTCAGCGGATCCTGACCGCTCTGATTCTTCACCTGGTAGATTTCGCCTTCCACTTCGCTGAGTCCTGACAGCAGCGCGTCACCGGCCGCCTTCAGCCGTGCATCGTTCGACTTTGACAGCCGGTCGGCGACATCCGCCTTGATGCGGCGGATATCAATCACCGCCTGGTTGGCTTCGCTCGTCTTGTCGCGAATGCGAATCGCCAGATCAAACTGCTCCTGCAGGTCTGCGTCCGTGACACCCTCATGCAGCGGGTTCACCTTGACCTGGAACGGTTGTGTCTGGGCCACACCGTTCACCGTCATTCGCACCTGGTACGTGCCCGGCGCGGCGGCCGGACCGGTGACGCCGCCGCCCCAGAGGATCATTCCGTCAAACCTCGTGGCGTCGGGGTATCGAAGATTCCACGTGACACTCTGCATGCCCTGGGCCATCGATGCGTTCGACCCGCCGCCACCGCCGCGGCCACCTCGTCCGCCGCCCCGGCCCGCCTGTGCCGGCGCCGCACCACGGCCCCCGGCAACCCCGGCGAAGGTTTGAACCACCTCGCCGTTCTTGTCGATCACGTCAATCGACAGACTCGTGACCGGCCCGTGGACCCAGTACTTGATCGTCGCACCAGAGGTGGAGCGATAGGCGTCTTCCGGCGCAAACAGGTACGCGGGACCCGCGTTGGCCGCAGCGGGACTGAACTGCCGGATTGGCGCGATATCGTCGAGGATGTAGAACCCGCGTCCATGGGTCGCGATCACCAGGTCGTGTTTCTCGACAATCAGGTCGGAGACCTGCGTGTTCGGCAGATTCAGCGACAGGGACTGCCATGTGGCGCCATCGTCATACGAGATGCGGACGCCGTTCTGGGTGCCCGCATACAGCAGACCGCGGCGGGTCGGGTCCTCGCGGACCGTGTGGACGTACTCTTCCGGACCGATGCCGTTGACAATCCTGGTCCACGTCCGGCCAAAGTCGTGCGTGCGGAAGATGTAGGGGGCGAAGTCATCGAGCAGCGGCAGCTTGACGGCCGCGTAGGCCGTGGCCGCGTCGAATGACGAGGCATCGATGATGCTGACGCGGCCGAATTCCGGCATGCTTGGGGGCGTGACATTCGTCCACGTCTTGCCACCGTCGCGCGTGACGTGAATCAATCCGTCATCAGAACCCGCCCACAACACATTTGCATCGGTCTTGCCCGGCGCGAGGGCGAAGACGGTGGCGTAGACTTCCGGGCCGTTCATGTCGCCGGTAATCGGGCCGCCGGAGTGACCGAGCGTCTTGGGGTCGTGCCGTGTCAGGTCCTCGCTGATGCGGTCCCAGCTCTGTCCGTTGTTGGTCGTGCGCCACACATGCTGCGTGGCCGTGTAGAGCACCCGGGTGTCAACCGGCGAGAACATGATCGGGTACGTCCACTGCACCCGCTCGACCAGCGCGCTCGAGGGTTCACCTGAGAACATGCGCGGGTACGGGTGGACCTCGCGCCGCTGGCCCGTACGCCGGTTGACGTAGTCCATGAACCCACCGTTGTTGGAGCCGGAGAAGAAGACATCCACGTCCTTGGGATCAGGCGCGATGTAGGCGGGTTCGGCGCCACCGGGGCTGTACATCGCGGGCGCCGCGGATCCGCCCCGGCCGCCGCGGCCGCCGCCGCCGGCTTCGCTGGGCAGACACACGGTGCTGCCGTCCTGCTGCGCGCCGCACACGTGATACGGCAGGTGCTTGGTCGTCACGACGTGGTAGTACTGCGGCGTCGGATAGTCACGTGATGTCCACGATGTGCCGCCGTCATCGGTGATGGCGCCACCGCTGTCGCTGGCATGCAGGATGTGCTGCGGATTGGTCGGTTCGATCCACAGATCATGCGAATCGCCGCCGGCAAAGCGGACCATCGTCGTGCCGCCGTCGGTGGACTTGAACGTGCCCACGTTCAGCACATAAACCGTGTCGGCGTTGACGGGGTCGGCCGTCACGTGGGTGTAGTAGAACGCGCGCTGGCGGATGTTCCGGCCGCTGTTGACCAGCGCCCAGGTGGCGCCTCCGTCTTCGGACCTGAACAGCCCGCCATTGTCGTTCTCGACGACCGCGTAAATGCGATTGGAATCGGCCCCGGACACCGCGACGCCGATTCGGCCGATCAGGCCGGACGGCAGTCCGGGATTCCGGGTGATCTCGGTCCAGGTTTCGCCGGCATCAGTCGACTTGAACAGACCACTGCCCGGACCGCCGCTCGACATGCCCCATTCGACCCGGAAGGCCTCCCACATCGCGGCGAACATGATGTTCGGATTGTTGGGGTCGATGGACAGATCGATCGCTGCGGTCTTGGCGTCGCGGAACAGCGTCCGCCTCCAGGTTTGCCCGCCGTCCGTGCTCTTGAACACACCGCGTTCATCATTCGGCGCGCCGTGATGTCCGAACGCCGCCACGTAGATGATCTCGGGGTTGTTCGGGTCGATCCGTATCTTGGAGATGTTCTTGGCATCCCTGAACCCGACATGGGTCCACGTCTTGCCGGCGTCAGTCGACTTGTAGACGCCGTCACCCGACTGGATGTTGCCACGGATACAGGTTTCGCCCATGCCAATGAACACGAGATTTGGATTCGTGGCGGATACCGCGACGGCGCCGACCGAACCACTGCTGACCTGACCGTCGGTTACCGGCACCCAGGTGTCACCGCTATCAGTCGTCTTCCAGAGGCCACCGCCGACGGCGCCGAAATAGCCCTCGGCCGGCCGGCCGACAACGCCGGACACGGCCAGGGATCGGCCGCCGCGATCGGGGCCCAGACTCCGCCATTCGAAGAGGTCAAGGTACGGCGGCAGACCCTGCTCGGTGGCCTGGCCCGGTGACTCCGCTCGGCTCAGGCGTCCGGCCAGAACGGGCAGTGACCAGACACCAGCAAATACCAACGCCAGCGTCACGCCGGCAACAACAGAGTGGGGACGATGATTGACGAGAGCCATGTGCTCCTCCAAGCGAGGAGCATAACGTATTCAGCGCGTGATGATCTTCTTGAGAAACTGCAGGGCACGCGGATCATGCGACCGGCCCAGCCCCTGATGCCGTTGGGCGCGTCACCGTTGATGCAGGTGCAACAGAGGTTGCGTTTCACCGTCAATCATCGGCACCGTCCACGCGACCCAGGCGGGATCCGTGGCGCGGGAGGCGAGCGCGGCCACGTCGCGCGAGAGCGACGTGACCGCTTGAGACTCCTGCCGGGCATTCTGCAGGTGTGGCGACTGGGCCCCGGCAACCACGACGAGCGCGACGAAGGCGGCCAGTATCGCGCGGGGCATGACTACTTGATGATCTCCAGCATGTAGTCCATCGCCGCCTTGTTGCGCGACATGTTTGAGAGTTTTGACACGATGTCGCGCTTGAGCGTCATGTTGGTCTCCTTACGCGCGATGGCGACCAGCGCCTCGCCGTTGGTCTGGCTCGCCAGCGCCGAGATGATCGACTTCTTGTTGTCCAGGTCGTTCTCTCGCGCGTACAGATCCGAGAGCATGGCGCCGGATGTGGCCACCCGCATGCTCCCGAGACTCCGGATGGCTCTGCGGCGAATCTCCGCGTCGCTCTCGCTCTTGATCACCTCGCCCAGCCTGTCCGCCGCGCCGATCGAGCCCAGACGTGCCAGGATGCTCATCTTCAGGTCGCGGTCCTGCTCCTTCTGGTAGATGCTCCAGAGGTCCTGCGCGGCACTCGCGCTGCCGCTCTGATCGGCGCCGGGTCGTCGAATCTCCACGACGTCTGCCGAACCGCTGAGCATCGGGAGATATGCCATCGCGCCGCTGGACTGCCCCAGCGCCAGAATGATGGCCTTCTTGACGTCCACGTCCTGGGTGGAGTCATAGATCGCGCGCAATTCCGCACTGGTCGCGCCCCGCTTCCCGCCAGTGGCCAGGTAGCGGATTGCGTAGCGCTGCAGGTCTGGATTGCCGCCACCTCTGGCCAGGCTCATCAGAATCTCGCGCGCCCGCGGCTGTGTGCTCTGCGCGAGAACGAAAATGGCCCGCTGCTTCAACTGAAGCGAATTGGCGCCGTTGAGCACGCCCTCGAGCAACGGCAACGCCCGGTCAGGGTCCGTGTGCTGCAGCGCGTTGAGCGCCAACAGCTTCAACTCGTCGTCATCGGCTTGTTCCGGACTGATCGGCTGGCCGGCGGACTGGCGGACCGCCGATTCGAGCACTCCGGCGTCCCTCAGATACGGACTCTTTGGATGGTCCTTTCGAAGGACGTCCAACGTCGCCGTGGCTTCGCTGCTTCGGCCGAGGCGGTACAGGGCGTATGCCTTGTGATACAAGGCCGCGTCTGTCCGCGTGCCTTTCTGTTCGATGACCTGATCAAAGCGCGCGACGGCCCGTTCGTAGTCACGCCGTGACAGCAGGCTGAGGCCGGAGTCGTACGCGCTGCCGCCCGACATCACCACGAGGCGATCTTGCAGGTCGTAGACTCCATCGAACGACATGTCGAAGTTCATCGAGTCCAGTTGGACCCGTGACGCATCCAGCGCGAGACGCGCACGTTCCATCGCTTCCTGCGCAGCCTCAGAGCTGAGCTGAGCGACGTCGGCGAGGACCGGCTCGGCCCAGACGGCAGTGATCGGCCGGGGAGCAATCGGCGCGGCCGGAGGGGCCGGAGGCCGCGGAGGCACAGGGACCTGCGCCCAGGTGGACGCTGGAATCACCATTACAGCAACAATCGTCAGTAGTCTATTCATCGGTCTCCCTCAATGGCATTCAAAACGGTTCTCTGGCGCTCGACCTCGTCGGTCACGACGCGCACTTTGAAAATCAGGTCGTCATCCTCGATGCGGGCACGCAAGGCATTCAGGTCCTCACTCTTCAGGTCTTCCGGGCCGCGGGCGATCTCCACCAGCACGCCTTCCAGGTCCTCCAACATCGCGGCGAGTTGATCGTGCCCGGTGTGGGTGGCCGTCTGGCGATACAGGCGGCTGGACGCCAGCAGGTCGTCGGCGGTTTCGCGCGCATATCCCACCCGCACCGCATCGCTGGCCGGCGCGTTCATGACTTCCACGAGCAGGAGCTCGCTCCGCTGGAGATGCTCGTCCATGGCCACGAGCAGCGCCCGTTCCGGCTGGCTGATTTCGGCCTCGTTCATAACGGGCGCGGGGATGGCGCGTTCAGTGCCGGGCCAGTTGCCGGTGACGACAAACATCGTGAGAAACATCCCCACCAGCACAACCGCCGGGGCCCACAGCCGAGGGGACCACCACGCTGGTCGCGAGGGCGGCAGGTGATCGAGAGCTCCCTGCACCCGTGCCCACATCACCCGTTCGAAATCTGCCGGGGGTTCCGGGACCGCCGCCGCATCCACGGTGTTGAGCGTGGATCGGATCTCCTGCCAGACCGGCTGGCAGGTGGCGCAGGTGGCCAGATGCGCGGCGAGTTGCGCTTCAAGGCCGGACTCCGCATCGCCGTAGAACAACAGGACGAGTTCTTCCTCGCTGGGATGCCGGTCGTTGGTGTCGTGTTCGGTGGGGTTCATCACTGCTCTCATTTCCACTGGCGGTCAGGACCGCGCGAATCCCTGGAGCGCTACACGCATCTTCCGAACCGCACGGAAGATCGAATGTTTTGTCGCGTTCGTCTTCATGCCCAACGTGTTGCCAATCTCCTCAATTGAGCACCCGTGGTAGTGCCGCATCAGAAACGCGGCCCGTTCCCGTTCTGACAGTCCGCCGAGCGCCAGTTGCAGTTGCTCACCGATCTGTCCCGCGTACACCAGGTCGTCCATCGTCGGTCCCTCTGGCGCGACCGCCAGACGTTCGAGCGCCTGGTCATCGGTCGCCGCTTCGCGTCTCGGCCGGGCTCGCAGGAAATCCACGGCCGAGTTGAACGCGATGCGATAAAGCCAGGTGGAGACGTTGGCCCGTGCCTCGAAGCGGCTGAGCTGCTTGTACGCCTTGATGAACGTCTCCTGCACGATGTCCTCCGCGTCCTCGGCGCGTCCGGTCATCCGGAACGCCAGTCGATAAAGACTGCGACTGTGCCGGTCAACCAACACCCGGAAAGCCTCCTGGTTGCCGTTTCTGGCCTGCGCAACGGCGGCCACATCGTCCAACTGCATCTGCTGGGGTATGACGGAAATCGGGGACATCTGGTTAGGTTGTGCTGGGTGCTGAGTGCTGGGTGCTGGGTGCTGGGGTGCTGGGTGCTGGGGTGCTGGGGTGCTGGGTGCT
>JAHEFO010000022.1 GCA_024640135.1 Acidobacteriota bacterium | reverse complement strand
CCCGCCGGACGCCCGCACGATCGAGGATGTCGCCTTCCACCAGGGTCACCGTGCGGTCAGGAACAGCCTGAGCGATCCGTGCCACGGCCTCGGGGTGGCCGACCGACAAGTTGTCGAAGACACAGACGTCATAGCCTGCCAGGGCCAGGGCCTTCACGGCGTGACTGCCGATGTAGCCGGCGCCGCCCGTCACGAGCACCGCGCCCCGCACCGCCACGCTCATGGCCGGCCGATCGAGTGGTAGGTGAAGCCGAGCGCCCTCACGGCGGCCGGCGCATACAGGTTCCGGCCGTCGAAGATCACGGGCTGTTTCATCGCCTTCTTGATGCGCGCGAAGTCCGGCTCCCTGAACTCGCTCCACTCGGTGACGATGAGCAGTGCGTCAGCGCCGGTAACCGCCGTATAGGCGTTTGACGAGTAGGTAATGGAGGAACCGAAGATTCCGCGGGCGACCTCTCTCGCCTCGGGATCGTAGGCCTGCACCTTCGCGCCGCGCGCAAGCAGCCCCTTGATGATGGGAATAGCCGGGGCCTCCCGCATGTCGTCGGTCCGCGGCTTGAATGCCAGTCCCCACACGGCGATCGTCTTGCCGGCCAACGCCTTGGGCCGCTTGCCGAAGAACCGGTCGAGCTTGACCAACAGCCGCTGCTTCTGCGTCGCGTTGACGGCTTCCACTGCCTCCAGCACCCGGAACTTGTATTTCTTGTCTGCAGAGAACTTGACGATGGCCTGCACATCCTTCGGGAAGCAGCTGCCGCCATACCCGACACCAGGAAACAGGAATGCGGTCCCGATGCGCCGGTCGGTCGCCACAGCCTGACGAACCATTTCCACATCAGCGCCAAACAACTCGCACACGTTGGCAATCTCGTTCATGAAGGAGATGCGGGTGGCCAGCATCGCGTTCGCCGCATACTTGCAGAGTTCCGCACTGGGACAGTCCATGACCATGATGGGCGCTCCTGTCCGCGTGAACGGCCGGTACAACTCCACCATCAAGTCGGCAGACTTCTGGTCGTTGACGCCCAGGACCACGCGATCCGGCTTCAGGAAGTCCTCCACCGCCGCACCCTGCTTGAGAAACTCTGGATTGCTGACCACGGAAAACGGGTGCGTCGTCTCTCGACGAATCGCTTCGCGCACCAACTCCGCCGTCCCGACTGGAACGGTGCTCTTGTCCACGATGACTTTGTACCCGTTCATCGCACGCGCGATTTCACGCGCGGCCCCCAAGACGTGCTGCAAGTCGGCCGAGCCGTCCTCATCCATCGGCGTTCCCACGGCGATGAAGATGATGTCGGACTTGCGGACAGCCTTCTTCAGATCAAGCGTGAAGCTCAGCCGCTTTTCGGCGAAGTTGTGAGTGACGATTTCCTCGAGGCCGGGTTCGAAAATCGGGATCTTGCCCCGCCGCAGACCGCGGACCTTGGCCGAGTCCTGATCCACACACACCACCTCGTTGCCGTTCTCCGCAAAACACGCCCCGACCACCAGTCCTACGTAGCCCGTTCCAATCACTGCGATCCGCATGAATGCCTTCCGGTTGCCCACCCAAAGTTCTGAAATTACCACGGGGCTTTAAAACCTGTCAAGCGATTGTCAGATAAGGAGTTACGGCGTTCGAACGCGTGCTCAGCGTGCAGCCGGACGTGATACCATCCAGCCCGGCTCGCCCCTTGCGGATTCTGCTCGATTATCGGCCGGCGCTGCGCCAGCGAACCGGCGTCGGCGAATACGTGCACGAACTGGCGCGCGCGCTGGTGGAGACTGCCGTACCCGGCCAACCGGAATCGCTGAGCCTCTTCTCGTCCTCGTGGCAACATCGCCTGAGCCCGGACGTGATCGCCGGCGCGACCACCATCGATCGCCGGATTCCCGTGCGGCTGCTGAATCTTCTCTGGCACCGGGCCGGGTGGCCTCCGGTCGAGCGCATCACCGGCGCCACGTTTGATGTGGTGCATGCGGCGCATCCGCTGCGCCTGCCGTCCCGTCAGGCTGCGCAGGTGGTCACCGTTCACGACCTCGACTTTCTCACCCACCCTGAGCGCACCCACGCCGAAATCCGGCGCGACTACCCCGCCCTGGCGCCCGCGCACATTCGCGCGGCCGATGCGGTGGCGGTCGTCTCGCGGCACACGGCAGCGGAGGTCGTCCGGCTCACCGGGGTGGCGCGCGAACAGGTCTTCGTCTGTCCCCTGGGACGTCCCGACTGGGCACCGCGCCAGGGCGAGGAACCGGCGGACGCCCCACTGTTGTTCCTGGGCCGGATCGAACCCCGAAAGAACGTGGGCCTGCTCCTCGACGCCTACGAGCGCCTTCTGGCTCTGCGCGAGACCCGAGGGGCGGTGACGCCCCGCCTGGTGCTGGCCGGAGGCGCAGGCCTGGACGCCGATCCGATTCTGCGCCGCGCGTCAGCGCCTGGGTTGGCCAGACAGGTGGATGTGCTGGGCTACGTGGCGCCGGAAGCCCGGCAGGCTCTGTACGCTTCGGCAATGATCTGCATCATGCCGTCACACACGGAAGGGTTTGGCCTGCCCGCACTTGAAGCGATGACTGCCGGCGTTCCCGTGGTGGTCGCCGATCAGGGCGCCCTTCCCGAAGTCGTGGGTACGGCCGGCGTGCTCTTCCCGGCTGGCGACGAGAACGCCCTGGCGGCCACGCTGGACTCCCTCATCTCAGAGCCCGACCGACGCGTCCGCATGCGCGAGGCCGGCCTCGTGCAGTCGCGCAGCTTCAGTTGGACCCAGACAGCCGAGCGCACCCGCGAGGCGTGGACCCATGCGCGGGCGCAAAAGGCGCGCCGTGGCTGAGGCCTCGGGCGGACCGCCGGTGCATATTGGCATCGATGCACGCGAGATCGCCGGGACACCAACCGGCGTCGGACGATACGTAGCCGGCGTGCTCCAGGAATGGTCGAGCGCGGGCCTGCCGCATCGCGTCAGCCTGTTCCTCCATCGCGATCCGCCGGCGTGGGTGAATACCTTGTCGTTCCCCTGCGACGTGGTCATGGCACCGGCGGAGCGGGCAGGAACCTGGTGGGAGCAGCGGCAGCTCCCAGCCCTGGCCTCCCGGTCAGCCGTGGACGTATTGCTGTCGCCGGCGTACACCGCGCCCTTGCGATTGCGGTGTCCATCCGTGCTGATCATTCATGACGTGTCGTACTTCGCTCAGCCCGCGGGCTTTCGCTGGCGCGAAGGCCTCCGGCGTCGTCTGCTCACTCGCGCCGCGGCGACGCGCGCCGCCACGGTCGTCACGGTATCGGACTTCTCTGCCGATGAAATCCACCGGCACCTGGGCCTGCCGCGCTCTGAGCTCGTGGTGGCCTCGCAAGGCGCGCCCAGCTGGCGCGGCGGTCCGCCCGCAGCCGAACGCCCGCCCAGGGTGTTGTCGGTGGGCACGCTCTTTCACCGCCGCCACACGCCTGAACTCCTGCAGGCCATGGTGCAGGTTCGCGCACGAGTGCCGGACGCCAATCTGGTGCTGGTGGGGACGAATCAGACACGTCCGCACATCGATCCCGTCGCCATGGCGCGCGCGCTCGGCCTGGGCGATGCCTGTACGTGGCAGCCGTACGTGTCCGACTCCGAACTTGACGCGTTATACGCCTCGGCGCGCGCGTTCGCGTTCTTGTCCGACTATGAGGGCTTCGCGATGACGCCAATGGAGGCGGCCGCCCACGGTGTGCCGAGCGTGATGCTTGATACGCCGGTGACTCGCGAGGTGTACGGCGACGCGGCCGTCCGTGTCTCGCTCGATGTGCCCGCGATCGCCGGCGCCCTGACGACGCTGCTCACGGACACCGATGCGCACGCCGCGGCCGCGGCTCGCAGCCGGGCTCGCCTGACGGCCTACGCCTGGTCAGACACCGCGGCTCTCCTGCGTGACGTGCTGGAACGGGCGGCCCACCGGAGGGCCAGGACATGACGGCGCGCCTCGACATCATCATCGTCAGCCACAACACCTCCGCGGCGTTGGTGGACTGCGTCGACTCGCTGCAGGCGGCGCCGCCGGCGATTCCCTGCCACATCTGCGTGATCGACAACGCGTCGGACGATGACAGTGTTGCCGCCGTGAGCGGCCGGTGGCCCGAAGTCGAGGTCGTCCCGTTGCCGGACAATGTGGGATTTGCTGCGGCGAACAACGTCGGAATTCGCCGGACGTCCGCTCCGCTGATTCTGCTGCTCAACAGCGACACGATCGTGCCGCCGGGCGCCATCGACCGCCTGGTGGCGCGCCTGGAGGAGACCGGAGCAGCCGCGGCGGGCCCCCGGCTGGTTGACGCGACAGGCGCCCCGGAGATCTCGTTTGGGCCAATGCTGTCGCCGTGGGCAGAGGCCAGGCAGCTCATCAGGGTTCGTCTGGCGGCCAGTCGCGCACCGTGGGCCCGGCGCCATGTCGCTCAACTCCTGGCGAACGAGCGGGACGTGGACTGGGTCACCGGAGCCTGTCTGCTCGTCCGCCGCGAGATCGCCCTCGAAGCCGGGCTGCTCGACGAGCGCTATTTCATGTACGAGGAGGATGTGGATTTCTGCGCGGCGATTCGCACCGGGGGCGGGCGCGTCATTTTCACGCCGGCCGCGGAAGTCATCCACCTGCGCGGCCGCTCGTTTGAGGCGACCGGGCGCGTCGCGTCACCCATCTACGACCGCAGTCACGTTCTTTTCTACGAAAAACATGCGCCGCGTTGGGCGCCGGCGCTGCGCGCCTGGCTGGGCCTGCGCGGCCGCGGCGTCCGATAGAATTACATCCGTGGTTCCAGTCCGGATTGCCATCGACGCGCGAAAGCTGCATGACTACGGCATCGGGACGTACGTCAGGAACCTGGTGCGCGAGTTCTCCCATCAGGATTCACCTGAACACTACGTCCTGATTTGCCAACCCGGTGACGAGGAATTCGTGCGGGCGCTTGGTCCGCGTTTCGAACCGCTGGTGGACCGATCGGCCAACTACTCCGTGCGGGAACAGTTCAGCGTGCCGCTCGACCTCAGGCGTGCGCGCGTGCAGCTTTTCCATGCGCCGCACTACGTGGTCTCGCCGCTCACACCAGGCCCCATCGTAGTCACGATCCATGACTGCATCCATTTGCGCTTCCCGCAGTACCTGCCCAATCGTGCCGCGTCGGTCTATGCCCGCACGTTCATGACGCACGGGGCGGGGCGCGCTCGCCGGGTCATTACGGTGTCGCAGGCCAGCAAGGACGATATCCAGCACTACCTCCACACCCCCGCGGACAAGATCGATGTCATTCACAATGGTCTTGACGTCCGCTTTCTCGGGCCTCCCGACGAGGCTGCCGTGGCCCGGGTGCGCGGTCGATTCCTGCTCGACTCCCCGTTCGTGCTGTACGCGGGCAACATCAAGCCGCACAAGAACGTGGACCGGCTCATCGAGGCCTTCGCGCTCATGCGCAAGACCGGACACGACGACGTCAAGCTGTTGATCATCGGAGACGAGTTGTCGAAGTACCCGGGCCTCCGGCGACTGGTGCATCGGCACCACTTGCGGCAGCACGTGCGGTTCCTGGGCTTCGTGCCGGATGACACACTTGCCGCGCTCTACCGGCTCGCCAGGCTGTTTGTGTTTCCCACCCTCTATGAGGGCTTTGGCTTCCCTCCGCTGGAAGCGATGGCAAGCGGGACGGCGGTGATCACGTCCAACGTCTCGTCCCTTCCCGAAGTCGTCGGCGACGCGGCCGTGCTGATCGATCCGCTTGATTCGGCGGCGATCGCCGCGGCGATGAGCCGCGTTCTGAGCGACGATGCGGAGCGGGCCGAGCTGGTCCGTCGCGGACACGCCCGCGTCCAGGCTTTCTCCTGGGCGCGAGCGGCCGACGCCACACGCGCCGTCTATCGTCAGGTGATTGGTGGCTGAACGCACCGCCCGCTCCGCGGTCGCGGACCGTCGGCTCCCGCGCACGGCGGGCCGTCCGGCACCGCGGGTCGTGCTGGTCCACGACTGGCTCACGGGCATGCGCGGCGGCGAGAAGGTCCTCGAATCACTCTGCCGCCTCTATCCGGATGCCGATTTGCTGACCCTCGTGCACGTGCCGGGCTCAGTGACGCACACCATTGAGCATCGGCGCGTACGCACGTCGCTCATCCAACGCCTGCCTGCCCCGGCGCGCTGGTATCGTCAATACCTGCCGCTGTTCCCGTTTGCCATCGAACAGTTCGATCTCGACGACGCGACGCTGGTGCTCTCCACCAGCCATTGCGCGGCCAAAGCCGTCGTCCCGAGCGGGCGCGCAGTCCATCTCTGCTACAGCCACTCCCCGATGCGCTACGCCTGGGACCAGTTTCCGTCGTACTTCGGTGCAGGGCGGCTGGGCCGCGCGGGGAGCGCGGTCGCGCGACAGGTCATTGCGCCGCTGGCCCGCTGGGACCGGGACACCGCGCCGCGCGTGCATCGTTTCATTGCGAACTCCGCCCACGTTGCGGGACGAATCCGGCGGTACTATAATCGACAAGCTTCCGTGCTCCACCCGCCGGTGGATACGGGGTTCTTCACGCCAGGCTCTGGGGCGCCTGGTAATTATTTCCTGGTGGTATCCGCGCTGGTGCCCTACAAACGGGTCGACACCGCCATTCATGCCGCCGCCAGACTGGGAGTTCCCTTGAAAATCGTCGGTACCGGACCCGATGCCGATCGCCTGCAGTCAATCCCGGCCGCAGGAATCGAGTTTCTGGGCCGCGTTGACGACCAGGAGCTGCGCCAGTTGTATCGCGGCGCGCGAGCGCTGGTGCTGCCGGGCGAGGAGGACTTCGGCATCGCCCCCGTGGAGTCGCTCGCCTGCGGCCGCCCGGTGGTGGCGCTGGCGCGAGGCGGCGCGTGTGAGTCGATCGAACACGGCGTATCAGGATGGCTTGTCGATCCCGGTGAGGCTGACCCGGCCGGCCCGTCCGGCGACGCGGCACGGTTTGCCGACGCCATGGCCGCCGTTGACACACTGCCGCTCTCGCCTGGCGAACTGCATGACCGCGCGACTGTGTTTGGCGTGGACCGCTTCGACGCCGCCCTGCTGAATCTCGTGGACGAAACCATGGAGCGGCCGCAGGCATGGTGAAACGCTTCAGCCGCCTCTTCGTGGTCCTCCACATCGTCGCGGACATCTTGACGGCCGGCGCCGCCTTCCTGCTGGCCTACGTGATCCGGTTCCAGACTGGCCTGATTGAAGCCCCCAAGGGGCAACCGCCACTGGAGCAGTACCTGACGGTCCTGCCGTTTGTCGCGTTGATGGTGCCGGTCGCCTTTCATGTCCAGCGGCTCTACCGGCTCAGGCGCGGTCGCTCCCGGCTGGATGATTTCTTTGCAGTGCTGGTGGGCAGCCTGCTCACCGTCCTCCTGGCGCTGGTGGGCACACTGTATGTGCAGACTTACCACTTGAGCGACGCGCGCAAGGCTCAGGGCTACCTCGAGGTCTCCCAGTGGGTGTGGGTGATCTTCCTCTGCCTCAACGTGTGTTTCGCGTTCGCCTCCCGTGAGTTCGTGCGCGCACAGTTGCGGCGCAGGTGGCGCAAGGGCATCGGCCTGCGGCGTGTCCTGGTCGTCGGCGCCGGCGATCTGGGGCGCATGGTTGCCGACCGCATCCTGGAGCACGGCGGACTGGGATTCCGGCTGGTGGGGTTTGTCGACGATCGTGTGACCACGAGTGACGCCATCGGCTACCGTGGCCTGCCGATTCTCGGGGCTCTCTCCGATACCGCCGAGATCTGTGAGCGTGAGGACATCGACGAAATCTACGTGGCGCTGCCGCTCGACGAGCACATGAAGATGCTGACCGTCGTCGAAACGGCGAGTCGGGAGTGCATCGAGACTCATGTGGTCCCAGACCTCCTGCAGTTCATCGCCTTGCGGGCTCGACTGGAGGACCTCGACGGCCTGCCCATCATCTCGATCAACGACATGCCCCTGCGGGGCTTCAACAGCCTGCTCAAGCGGGCGGTCGATATTGTCTTCTCCGGCATGGTCCTGGTCGTGGGCGCCGTGCCGGCATTGGTGGTCGCCCTGATCATCAAGCGCAGTTCGCCGGGCCCGGTGTTCTATACGCAGGAGCGCATGGGCCTGGACGGCAAATCGTTCACGGTCTGGAAGTTCCGTTCGATGCCGATCGACGCCGAAGAAGTGACGGGGCCGGTCTGGGCGCGCGACGATGATCCGCGGGCCACGACGGTGGGACGCTGGCTGCGCAAGACCGACGCCGACGAGCTGCCGCAGTTCTGGAATGTGTTGAAGGGCGACATGTCGATTGTCGGCCCTCGCCCCGAACGGCCCTTCTTCGTGGAACAGTTCAAGCGCCAGATTCCGCAGTACATGCTGCGCCACAAGGTTCGGGCCGGCATTACGGGGTGGGCGCAGGTCAACGGCTGGCGGGGGAATACGTCTCTCGAGAAGCGGATCGAGTTTGATCTCTACTACATTGAGAACTGGTCGATTAGTCTCGATATCAAGATCATGTGGCTGACAGTGCTGCGCGGCCTCCACCGCGCCGCGTATTAGACAGGG
Organism: Acidobacteriota bacterium; assembly: GCA_024640135.1. Lineage (GTDB taxonomy): Bacteria > Acidobacteriota > Vicinamibacteria > Vicinamibacterales > SCN-69-37 > SYFT01. Next base: position 21,235 of record JAHEFO010000022.1, on the reverse strand, counting down.
AGTTTTCGTGCGAGTTGTGATTACCGGCGCAGCCGGCTTTATCGGATCCCACCTGAGTGAAACACTGCTCGACCGGGGACACAGTGTCATCGGCATCGACAACCTGCTGACGGGGGATCGAGAGAATGTCGCGCACCTGCGTGATCGCGACTTCCAGCTCATCATTCATGACGTCACCCGCTACATCGATGTCGCGGGCCCCGTCGATCTCGTGCTGCACTGGGCCAGTCCAGCCAGCCCTATCGACTACCTGGAGTTGCCGATTCCGACCCTCAAGGTGGGCGCCCTGGGAACCCACAACGCGCTGGGCCTGGCCAAGGCGAAGGGGGCTCGATTCGTGCTCGCGTCCACATCGGAAGTCTACGGCGATCCCCTGGAGCACCCGCAGAAGGAGACGTACTGGGGCAACGTCAACCCGATTGGCCCGCGCGGCGTCTATGACGAGGCCAAACGATTCGCCGAGGCCATCACGGTGGCCTACCATCGGCACCATGGCCTCGACGCCAAGATCATCCGTATCTTCAACACCTATGGGCCCCGCATGCGCATCCACGATGGCCGGGCCGTGCCGACGTTCATCGGGCAGGCCCTGCGCGGCGAAGACGTCACGATCTTTGGCGACGGTTCACAGACGCGAAGCTTCTGCTACGTCACCGACCTCGTGGAGGGCATCCTCCGGCTGGCCGACTCGAACACCAACGACCCCGTCAATGTAGGCAACCCGCACGAGATGTCGATTGCGGAGATCGCGCAGACGATCATCCGGATGACCGGGTCATCCAGCCAACTGGTGTTCAAGCCTCTGCCCACCGACGATCCGAAAGTCCGTCGCCCGGACATCACCCGCGCACGCGAGATCCTTGGATGGGAACCGAAGGTGCCCCTTGAAGAGGGACTCACGACGACGATCGCCTACTTTCGAACCAAGATCTGAGGCGGTTTGCCTCTGTGCCCCGGCCGGCATCCGCCGCGACCGCCCTACGCCGGCCGCGTGTCGCCAGGGACCCGCATCACCCGGCGCAGGTAGTCCGCCGCAGACGCCAGGGTAATCACCAGCGAAAGATAGATGAAGACCGGCAACGTCCCCTCAGGCAAGCCCCGGTAGTTGCCATAGAGCGCGACGACACCGGTGGCGATGTAGATCCCCGTGGCGGCCTTCCCCAACATGGACGGCTTGAACGTCCGGGGCGCCACCGCGAGATTGATGACCGCCGCGGTCAGCACGATCGCCACATCCCGGCTGATGACCAGCACCGTCAGCCAGAGGGGAAGGCGGTAGGTCATCCCAAGTCCCGGCAATGTCAGCATGACGAACATTGTCAGCAGCAGGAGTTTGTCTGCCATGGGATCCAGCCACGCGCCCAGGGTGGTCTGCTGATGCGTCCAGCGGGCGATCAACCCGTCGAGCAGATCCGTCACTCCGGCGACCACAAAGGTGAGCAGCGCCCAGCCCGGATACCCGTACAACATGCACAAGGCAAACACGGGCACCAGAACCATCCTGGAGATCGTGAGCAGGTTGGCTGGTGTGAAGACCGTCATCGTCTCGCCAGTTGTTCCAGCCGTGCCACGGCTGCCACTAATTCTGAGCCGGCCACCGGACGGTTCGGTTGAAAACGATCGCTCCCGCTCAGGCCCATCGCCCCACTGGCCAGCACGCCGGCAATCGCCCGGTAGGACAGATGGGATCGCGAGACGTCAGCGAGCGCCGGCCGTGACGACCGCCACCGCGCCAACTCCTCCGGGCGTCCCTCCACCAGGTCCTGGGTGGCGCGCCAGACCACTTCCGCCAGCTCGGCTCGACGCACGACGGCGGACGGCTGGAACGTGTGATTGGCGAAGGACTCCATCCATCCGGCACGCGTGACGGGCAGAATCCACGGCGCCGCCCAGTCCGGCCGCACATCAGTGAGAATGACGGTCACGCGGCGCGGCGCGCGGGCGAGCGCGGCTTCAAGGCGAATCCCGAGCATCGCCGCCACCTGTCCACGGGTGACGGCTGGCGAAGACGCAATGGCGCGGTACTCAGAAGGCAACGCGTTGAAGTCCGCCCGCGCAGTCAGGTCGGCTGCCCGGTCTCGCCACTCGCTCCTGGGATCGATGGCCACTGCGCGCCTCAACGCGCCTGCGGCCTCGCGCAGTCGCCCCTGGGCTTCGAGCACCGTCGCCATCACGGCGTGGGCCTCGGGATCGCCGGCATCGAGTTCCAGCGAACGGCTCGCGTGGGTCTCGGCCTCGTCGAAGCGGCCACGCGCAATCTCCACGAGCGCCAGTTCGCGCAACACGACCGGGCTGTCCGGCACCATGGCCAGCGCTTGATCGAGCGAGTCCTGGGCGTCATCCCAGCGGCCCGCGTCGCGGGCGGCGGCGGCCCCGGCCAAGTACGCCTGGACGACTCGGAGCCGGAGCACTTCGTACTGGCCGCGCACCTCGCCCCGTTCCGGGTCAACGGCGAGAATCAGTTCCGCCGTCCTCACGGCGGCCTCATCGTCGTCCTGGGTCAACGCCGCGTCCATTCGGCCCAACAGCGCCGGCAGGTACGTCGGGTCCGCGGCAATGGCGGCATCAAACCGGAGGACGGCTTCGTCGTATCGACGCTCCAGCAACGCCACATACCCCAGGCCCGTCTCCGCGGGATAGAACGACGGCGCCCGCCGAAGCACCTCCTCGAACTGGCGGATCGCAGCCCGCAGATCTCCTGACTGCAGGCGCTGCCACGCCGCCTCATGCCTGGCCCGCACGTCCGCTGACGCCGTCACGGTGACGGGCACGGTCAACGACGGCAGGTCGGGATAGGCGGTGGCCGGCGCCGCCACCGGCGCCACCACGGGTCCCGACGCGCACGCGGACGCGATCGCGGCCATCCCGGCCAGGACGATGACGATGCGGCTGCGTCGCCGCATCATGCGATGTCCTTCCGCCGCAGCAGGCGGTCGCGCAGGCGCCTCGGCACCTCTGCCTCGACCGTGACCTGGGTTCCCACCGTCAACTGGCTCGTCACACGGGCGTGGCGATGCAGTTCGGCCAGAATCATGCGGTCGGTCTCGCTGGAAAAATCCAGGACGAATGTCTCCCGCTCGGTGTCCATCTCAACCCGGGACGCCACCAGATCCACCAACTCAGGCACCCCGTCGCCGCGCGTCGCCGAGACGCACACCGCCCTCGGCGACGATGACGTCAGGCGTCGACGATCCGCGGCTGACAACTGATCACACTTGTTGAACACTTCGAGAACGGGAACGAGCCCCGCGCCGATTTCGGTCAACACGTCGCGCACCGCCCGCTCGCGCCGATCCCTGTCCGGCGCCGCCGCGTCAATGACATGCAGCAACAAGTCAGCCTCGGTGACTTCCTCGAGCGTGGCCCGAAACGCCGCAACGAGTTGATGCGGCAGCCGGTCGATGAAGCCGACGGTGTCCGACACCACGATCTGGCGCGCGTCCGGCAACCTCACGCGCCTGAGCAGCGGATCGAGCGTGACAAACAACGCGTCCGAGACCACCGCCTGACCGCCGGTCAGCGCGTTGAACAGCGTCGTCTTGCCGGCGTTGGTGTACCCCACCAGGGCCACCACCGGCACCTCGCTCCGACGCCGCCGCGCCCGCACGTATCCACGCCGCTCGCTCACCTCGGCAATCTCCCGCTTGAGCGCAGCGATGCGATGCCGGATCCGTCGCCGATCCGTCTCCAGCTTGGTTTCACCAGGGCCGCGGGTGCCGATGCCGCCCCCCAGGCGCGACAACGCCTGGGCCGACCCGACGAGTCGAGGGAGCAGGTACTGCAGCTGCGCGAGCTCGACCTGCAACTTTCCTTCTCGGGTACGGGCCCTGCGCGCGAAGATGTCGAGAATCAGTTCAGTCCGGTCGATCACGCGGCAGTGGAACACGGCCTCGAGGTTTCTGACCTGCGCCGGGCTGAGGACATGGTCGACAATCACGATGTCCACGTTCGCCGCCTGACAGGTGGCCGCCATCTCGGCGGCCTTGCCTTTGCCGAACAACGTGGCGGCGTCCGGCGCGGCCCGCTCCTGTACGCCCCGTACGACAACCGCCGCGCCAGCGGCCGTCGCCAGCCCGTCGAGTTCATCGAGTGCGGTATCAGCGTCCACGCCGCGGGTAGCCCGGGTTACCAGTGTCAGCAAAGCCGCGCGTTCAGAAGGCGGCTCGTGCGCTGCGGCCCTGCGCGTGTTCATGCGTACAAAAATTCTAACACGCGGCTCCACGGAATCGCGCCTTCACGCAACAGGACCGGACGCGACGTACGCGCGTCGACCAGCGTCGATGGCAATCCGCCCGGCGTCACACCCGCGTCGATCACCAACACGCCAGGATCCTCGGCAATCGCGCCAAGGGCATCGACGCGATCGACACCTGGCGCGCCCGATAGATTGGCGCTGGTTGCTGACAGCGGACCACCCCAGGCCTCGCACAACCGGCGCGCGACCGGGTGCGCCGGCACGCGAATCGCGATCGTTCGGCGCCCGCCATGCACCTCCGGGGCGACCCACGGCGGGGCGTCGCGCACGATCGACAGGGGGCCTGGCCAGAATGCCGAAGCCAGCCTCGCCTCGCGTGCATCCAATGCCCCTCCACACGCCACCACCTGCGCGATATCGGCCGCGATCAGCGGCATGGCCGCTCGCGCACTTCTCCCCTTCAGCGCAAAGAGCCGCTTGACGGCCACCCGGCTCCTGATATCCACCGCGAGGCCATACAGCGTGTCAGTGGGAAAGACGACGATGCCGCCGTCGCGCAACCAGGCCACCGCCGGGGCCAGATCCTCCGGCCGGCACTGCTCGGGATCCACGCCGACGATACGCGCGCCGGCCGTCATCGCATCCCCCGGACGGCCCACACCACGGCCACCAGGCCCGCGGCATCAGCCACGAAGACACCGCGCATGCTGACGGATCCAATCAGCCCCGACACCACCGGACTCAAGGCCAGTCCCGACAGCGAGGCGGTGGTGAGATAGCCGAATGCGACGCCGCGCGATCGGGCGGGCACACGCTGGCCCGCCACGGTGTAGATGGTCGTGAACGCCACGCCGATTCCCAGTCCGAAGCACACCGCCACTGCAAGCATGACGCCCGAACCCGGACCGGTGCTGAATGCCAGCGCGCCCAGTGCCGACAGCGCCGCCGCCCACATCACGAGACGGCTGGGGTCCACCCGCCGCATCAGCCAGCCACACCCGTAGTTGCCGACGGCGGCCGCGCCGGCCGCCACGGTGAACACGAGGCCGGCCACCACCGGCACCTGGGAGAGCGGCGTCCCGATCTCCCTGAGGTAGAGCGGCAACACGGGACCGAAACTGCGATCCACCATCTGGAGGCTGAACGTCATCATGAGGAACAACCCGAAATGCGGCACGGTCAGCAACGACTTCAGCGTGACCTGGGGCACTGCCTCGGCCGGCGGGTGTGGCCGAGGCCTCGCCCGTTCGCGGTACCCCACCAGGACCAGCACGAAGGCGCCGAGGAAGAGCCCGGCCGCTGCGACGAACGCCATGCGCAACCCAAACGCCTGCGCGAAGGTTCCTCCAATGACCGGGCCCAGGGCCGGGCCGAGCCGCTGCGCCGTCTGCACCCAGCCGATGGCGCTGGCCATCTGAGCCTCCGGAGCCGACTCAGCCGCCATCGTGAGGGCCAGCATTCCGTAGCCAGCGAACAGTCCCTGCACGGCGCGCAATGCAAAGACGTGCCAGGGCGCCGTCACAAATGCCATCGCACTCATGATGACGACAAAGCTGAACAGGGATCGCGCGACCATGAGCTTGTTCCCGTAGCGTTCGCCGACGCGCGCCCACACCGGCGCCATGACGGCCGTGATCGCCGGCGTGACGCCAAGGCTGACGCCTGACCACACCGCAATCGTCCCGACATCCGACACGCCAAGTTGCTCAAAGAACAGAGGCAGGAACGGCATCACCAGCGTAAAGCCGGTGAATCCGATGAATGTTGCGATCGAAACGGCTGCCAGATTGCGGCGCCAGTCAGGCACCCCCTCGTCGATCACGTCCAACGGGGAGTCCATGACAGGTCGCGGGTCGCATCAAAAGCGGATACGCAGGTCATCACCGCGTTCGGTCACGTGGATGGTGTCGATGAACCGAATCTGGTGCGGCTCGTTCTGCATCACGATCGAGCTCGTGCGGGTCCCATGGCCAAAGAAACGAACGCCCTTCATCAGCGTGCCGTCGGTCACACCCGTCGCGACAAAGGTAATCGCCTTTCCCGATGCCAGATCCCCTGCCGAGTAGATCCGCCGAAAGTCCGTAATGCCCATCTTGCGAGAACGCACCTCGTCTTCAGGCTTCGCCACCACCAGGCGAGCGAAGATCTCACCGCCCAGACACCGCATCGCGGCCGCCGTCAGCACACCCTCCGGGGCGCCGCCCGTGCCCATCACCGCATGCACGCCCGAACCATCCACTGCGGCCGCAATGCCTGCGGACAAGTCTCCGTCACCAATCAGCCGGATACGGGCCCCTGCCGCCCGGATGTCAGCGATCAGCTTCGCGTGCCGTGGCCGGTCCAGCACCATGATGACCAAATCATCCACGTCGCGATCGAGTGCTTTCGCGATCGACTTCAGGTTGTCCTTGACAGGCCGGTCGAGACTGACCGCGTGCTTGGAACGCGGCCCGACCACCAGTTTCTCCATGTAGAGGTCCGGTGCATGCAGCAACCCGCCCTTTGACGCGGCCGCCAGCACGGCGATGGCATTGGGTTCGCCCAACGCACACAGATTCGTTCCCTCCAGCGGATCGACGGCGATATCCACTTCAGGGAGGCCGGTCACTCCGGACGCGCCCAGTCCGACCTTCTCCCCGATGAACAGCATCGGGGCTTCGTCCCGCTCCCCCTCGCCAATGACGATCGTGCCGTCAATGCCGACCGAATCGAGGGTCTGGCGCATCGCTTCGACGGCCACCTGATCGGATCCGTGCCGATCACCCTGTCCCATCGTGTGGGCACACGCGATTGCCGCATGTTCAACGACGCGCAGAAGCTGGAGGGAGAGATCAACGGCCATACGAGTCGGCTCCTATCACTGATACAAGACCCTGAAGGGGAAAACACTCATCGCTATTGGGCACGAACCGAAACGACCGTGCCGACATCCACACCCATCACCTCTGCCGCACTGGCGGCCTGAGTGGCAAACTCCAGATGGTCCGTGCTGCCAAACAGGGCGCCGACCTCTCCGACGCCAATGTCCGAGAACGTGGAAACGACATGGTCGATCGCCCGGCCGGCGATTTCGATGTGCATCGCCCCGTCGGTGCCGGCGAGCTTCTCGCACGCGCGGCGCTCGATGTTCGTGACGACATTGCCAAACCTGTCGATACGCACCACCGTGCCCCGGATCTCGTCAGCCTCGACGATGGCCTGAGCGAGATCGACCTGCACGAAGTCTGAAAAGGCGCGCCCCAGAGCCGGCAACTGGATGCCCTTGGCCAGCCACGCGGCCGCCGGCGCGAACCGGTCGCGGCCCTCGAATGTGCGGGACACGGTCGGCCTGGCGTACCGGCGTTCCGTCAACTCCACGACACGCTTCGGGGGGGACTCCTCGAAGACCCCGGTCAGGACGCCGTTGTCGGGGGCGACGAACCGCCAGTCGCCCACCTCAGCAGCCATCCCCCGACGCACCGAACCCACCCCGGGATCGACCACCACCAGGAAGATCGTCCCGGCGGGAAAGTACTTGTACGTCGCCGCCAACTCCCGCGCAGCAAACGGGATGTCGTGTGCCGGCAATTCGTGGGAAATATCCACCAGCATGACGTCTGGGCAAATACTGAGGACGACGCCCTTCATGACCCCTGCATAGTGGTCCCGGGTGCCGAAGTCGCTCAAGAACGCAATGGTCGGCTTACTTGCCATACGCACGACGATATCGCAGTTCCGGGCGGGACGATCAGGCCGGTCGCCGGAAAAGCGTCTCGCGAGAGCCGGATTTGAGCAGGACGGACTCGGCGAGCATCAGTCTCTCGAACATGTTGTTGATGTCACGGGTCAGCAGGACGGAGCGCTTGACCGGGGTGGCGGGGAACGGCTCCAGACGGAACCGGTCTTCCCGCTCCACGACGTACCGCGTGTAATGTCTCAGGTCAATGGGTGTGGTCCCGAAGAAGCCATAGAGGGCGCCCCCACGGCGGAGCAGTGTCTCCAGATGGCTCGCCAGGACGAGGCCGGTCGGACGGTCCAGGAAATCGAAGAGGTCCCAGCACAGAATCCCGTCGACCGATTCCGGTCCCAGCCCAAGCCGACTGAGCAGCGTCGCACCCAGTCCCTCGCGCGCGCCGGCACGCGCCGCCGCCTCGATATCGACGAACGGATCCGCGATATGGAGCTTGCAGGCCAGTAATTCGCCGAAGAATTCGATATTCGACCCCACCACCGGGCCGAGGTCGAGGAGTGCAGGCCGCTGCCGCCGCCCGACGGCCGAGAGAAACTTGGGGAATACGTGAGACGAGGCAATGACGGCTTCCGGCGTCGCCGGCACGGACGCCGGACCCCTGGCAGGCGCCGGCTTCTTCTCCCGCCAGTGGAACACAGCTCAGCGCACCGGCGCTCCGGCTGACGGGGTCGTGGACGTCGTCGGAGCAGCCGTCTTGGCTTCCGGCTTCGACTGACCTGCGCGCTGCATGTCGATCGAACCGCGGAAGTGGGCCCCATCCGCAATCGCCACCCGCGGGGCGACGACATCGCCATCGACCGACCCGGTGTCGCGGACATCAACTCGCTCGGTTGCCGTGATATTGCCCTGGACCGCGCCCTGGATGACCACGGCTTTCGCGACGATTTGCGCTTTGATCTTTCCGCTGGGTCCAATGGTGAGCACGTTCTGCTTCAGTTCGATCGTCCCGTCGACGGTGCCGTCGATGGTCAGATCCTCGCTCCCACTCAATTCGCCCTTCACGACAACGCTCTTGCCGATATTCAACTGGTCACTCCCTGCGGCGGGTACGGGGACGCCGCTGAAATTCGAAGGCCGTGCCGCCGGTGTGGGAACCGGCACCGACTCCGGCCGAACCGGCTCTTCTCGCTTCCATGCCATGAGGGGAGTATACAGCGGGAGTGCTACGATGAGATCACTCCGGTGCGCATCTACCTCGACTTCAACGCCACAGCCCCACCCGCGCCAGGCGTCGTCGACGCAGTGTGCCGCGTGCTTCGCGACACTCCGGGTAATCCATCGTCGATTCATGCCCCCGGCCAGCAGGCCCGGGCTGTCGTTGACGACGCGCGCGGCGCTGTTGCGGCCCTGATCGACGCGGCCCCAAGCGACATCGTCTTCACCAGTGGAGGAACCGAGGCGGACAATCTCGCCCTGCGCGGCGCAGCTGACGTGCTGGAGTCCACGGGACGCCGTCATTTGATTACCAGCGCGATCGAGCACGAAGCCGTGCTGGCCACATCTGCGGCCCTGGAACGCAGGGGCTGGCGGGTCACTCGTCTGGCAGTGGACGCTTCCGGTGTCGTCGATCCCGCTGCGCTGGAGGACGCGCTTGACGACACCACGGGGCTTGTCAGCGTGATGCACGCCAACAACGAAGTGGGCACGATCCAGCCGATCGCCGATCTGGCCGCGCTCTCGCATGCCCGCGGCGCGTGGTTTCACACCGACGCCGTCCAGACCGTCGGCAGGGTGCCGGTCTCCGTGCAGTCGCTCGGCGCGGATTTGCTCTCGCTCTCGGGCCACAAATTCGGAGGTCCAAAGGGCGCCGGTGCGTTGTGGGTGCGCCGCGGACTCAAGCTCGAAGCCCAGCTGACCGGCGGCAAGCAGGAGCGATCGCGCCGGGCCGGCACCGAAAACGTGCCCGCCCTGGCTGGTCTCGGCGTGGCGGCCGCCTACGCGCGCAACACGCTCGATCAGCATCAGACGGAGGTAGCCCGGCGCCGCAATCAGCTCGAACAGCGGATTCTGGCCGACGTGCCGGGGACCCATGTGAACGGTGCCCGGGACCAGCGCATTCCGAGTACCACCAACATCAGCGTCGACGGCGTGGAAGCGGAGTTACTGCTCATCGCCCTCGATTTGGAAGGGATCGCCGTCTCCACCGGGTCCGCCTGCTCCTCGGGCACGCTGGAACCGTCACACGTGCTGAAAGCCATGGGGCTGTCCGCATCACGGGCGCGGACTTCCCTGCGGTTCAGCCTGGGCCCCGAGACCACTGATGCAGAGATCGAGGCGGTGATCGCACGGGTGCCTCCGCTCGTGGCCCGGCTGAGGCGCCTGAACCACACGGCCACCAGTGTCGGTGAGCGGGCGGGAGTCCGCCGGCACCCGAGGGCGCGATAATGCGTGTCGTGGTTGCGATGTCCGGAGGCGTGGACTCCTCGGTCGCAGCCGCGTTGATGGCCGAGGCCGGACACGAGGTCGTCGGCCTGTCGATGCAGCTTTATGATCAGCGCGCCACACAGGATGGCGCGCCGGCGTTCGGGTCATGCTGCAGCCTCGACGACCTGCACGATGCCAAACGGGTGGCCCGCCAGCTCGGCTTCCCGCACTACATCGTCAATTTCGAGCGGGAATTCAACGCCACGGTCGTGGACGACTTCGTGCGCGAGTACGCGTCCGGGCGGACGCCCATTCCGTGTGTCCACTGCAACGCCGATCTGAAGTTCTCGACGCTGGCCGAACGGGCCGCCGGCCTGGACGCCTCCGTCGTGGCCACCGGGCACTACGCGCGGGTCATTTTTGATGAGGATCGAGGACGATACCGGCTGCTGCGAGGCGTCGACGCCGGCAAGGACCAATCATATTTCCTGTTCACGCTCACGCAGGATCAACTGGCCCACGCGCTCTTCCCCGTCGGCCACCTGACAAAGCCCGAGGTGCGCCTGCACGCGGAACGGCTGGGACTGTCCGTTGCCGACAAACCCGACAGTCACGAGATCTGCTTCGTCCCCGATGGCAACACCGCGCGGTTCGTCGAGCGCCATGCGCCCCAGGCCCCGACCGCCGGCGACATCGTCGACCGAGAGGGGCACGTGCTGGGCGAACATCGCGGTGTGCACCACTTCACGGTGGGTCAGCGCCGGGGCCTCGGCCTGAGCACCGGTTCGCCACTGTACGTGATCAAACTCGAGCCCGTCGAACAACGCGTCGTCGTCGGAACGCGTGACGCCCTCGGCAGCCGCGAACTGACGGCAACCCGCGTCAACTGGATCGCCGGAGACCCGCCTGACGGGGCCACCCGGGTCACCGCCCGCATCCGCCATCGCCATCACGACGCGCCCGCCACGGTGGTGTCCACCGGCGGGGAGACCGCACACGTGTGTTTCGACGAACCGCAGGACGCGATCTCGCCGGGCCAGGCGGTCGTGTTCTATGACGGAGAAGACGTGGTTGGCGGCGGGTGGATCGATTCGAGATAGCGTTCGGCATCAAGCGCGGCCATACAGCCTGAACCAGCCGCGGTGATGGCCTGGCGATAGACGTGATCCTGCACGTCGCCGCAGGCGAACACCCCTTCGACGCTCGTGCGGGACCCGTCGTGCGTCAGCAGGTATCCTCCCGCATCGGTCTCCAGTTGACCACTGAACAAGCCGGTATTCGGCGTGTGCCCGATCGCGACAAACACGCCGTCAACCGCCAGGGTCTTCCGCGCCTCAGTCTTCAGATTGCGCAGCACGACGCCATTGACCGCGCCCCGGGAGGGATCGAGCACCTCAACAACTTCGGTATCCCACTCGAACGTGATCTTCGGATTCGCCATCGCCTTGTCCTGCATGATCTTCGACGCCCGGAGCGTGTCGCGGCGATGCACGAGCGTGACGTGTGACGCGAAGCGCGTGAGGAAGATCGCCTCTTCCAGGGCTGAGTCGCCGCCGCCGATCACGGCAATGGGTTTGTCCCGGAAGAAGAAGCCATCGCACGTGGCGCAGGTCGACACACCATGCCCCATCAGGGCCCGCTCCGAAGGCAACCCCAGGAGTTTGGCCGTCGCACCGGTGGCGACGATGAGCGTCTGTGTTTCGATGCGATCGTCGCCGGTGGTAATGACAAACGGACGCGACGACAAATCGACGGCCGTCACATTGCCGCGGATGATTTCGGCGCCGAAGCGCTCCGCCTGGGCGCGCATGGCGGCCATCAGGTCCGGCCCCATGATCCCGTCGGCAAACCCCGGAAAATTGTCGACGGCCGTGGTGAGCATCAACTGTCCCCCGGCTTCGAGCCCCTCGATTACCAGTGGATTCAAGTTGGCGCGGGCCGAATACAAACCAGCCGTCAATCCGGCGGGGCCCGACCCGATGATCGTGACCGCCTTTGTCAGCGTAGCCATCAGAGATGTTTGTCCAGGACCTTCTGAAACTCAGCCTTGTCGGCCACTCCGACGATCTGGTCCACGACCTCGCCACCCTTGAAGAGCATGACCGTGGGAATGCCGCGCACCATGTATTTCACGGTGATGCCGGGGTTCTCATCGACGTTCAGCTTGCCGATCAATACGCGGCCGTCATAGTCGCCCGCCAGCGCATCCATCGTCGGCGCGAGCGCACGGCAGGGCCCGCACCACTCCGCCCAGAAATCCACCAACACCGGCGTGGCCGCCTGCAGCACATCCGTGTCGAAGTTGCCGTCCGTGAACGTCGTTATCTTGTCAGAAGCCATGAATCGTCTCTGTCCTCTCAGCCGGTTCTCAGTCGGCCCATCTCAGGGCGGCCGCATACCGCGCCTGTCGATACACTTTGACATACTCCCGGGCCGACGGTCCCCATGAGTGGTCGTCACTCATCCCTTCACGCATCAGCGCCGCCCACCGCTCCGGCCGCTTGTGGACGCGCAGGACCTGGCGAATCGTCCGGATCAACGCATCCGGAGTGGCGTCGCGGAACTTGAATCCATTCGCCCGTCGTGCGCGGGCTCGGTACGGACGCACGGTGTCGTCCAGTCCGCCCACCGCCCGCACCACCGGAACCGTGCCATACCGCAGGCTGTACATCTGATTCAGACCGCACGGCTCAAACCGCGACGGCATCAGGAACACGTCGGCACCTGCTTCAATCAGATGCGCCAATCCCTCGTCGAACCCGATGTGTACCCCAATCCGGGATGGCACCCGCCTGGCCAGATCCTGCAGTCGGGCCTCGTAGGCCGCGTCGCCGCTGCCCAGGACCACCCACGTGGCGTCCAGGGCCATCAGCTCGTCAGCCGCATCCAGCATCAGGTCGAATCCCTTTTGGCTCACCAGGCGAGACACCATGCCGATCACCGGCCGCGCCAGGGCATCATCCCCCACGGGCAGGCCGAATCGATCCAGCAAGGCCCGTTTGTTCACCTGCTTGCCCGTCAGGTCGAGCGCCGAATACCGGGCCGGCAACCTCGGGTCCGAGGCCGGGTCCCACACAGTCGTGTCGATACCGTTGAGGATGCCCACGTAGCGGTCACCGAGCGCGCGGAGGACGCCGTCAAAACCGAACCCCAGCGCCGGCTGCGTGCTCTCGCGCGCGTAGGTGGGACTCACGGTGGTCACCATGTCGCTCGAGGCTATCCCGCACTTGAGGTAACTGAACTGGTCCCAGAACTCTCCCAGGGCGACCGTGAACAGGTCCCAGCCGAGTCCCAGGCGGCCAACCACCTCTTTGGGGAACAGCCCCTGGTACGCCAGATTGTGAATGGTCATCACAAGTCCGGCGCGCGCCACGCGTGTCCACCGGGCGGGCTGCTGGCGAATCAGGGCCGGGACCAGGCCGGCCTGCCAGTCGTGGGCATGCACGATGTCGATTCGTCCACCGTCCAGGTCCTGCTGGGCAAAGTCCAGCGCGGCGTGCGCCAGCCCGGCGAACCGCTCAGCATTGTCCGGATAGTCGTGGCCGCCTGACGCATACAGCCCGTCGCGGTCGAACCACTCGGGCACGTCGACACCCACGACCCGCCGCCCGGGACTCAAGGCCAGGACATGCAGGGAGCCCTGCCACGTCAGCGCGCCGAGACGAATCGAGAGCGGACGCCGTTCGGCGCCAGGCAGCACCGCGCCGCGGTAGAGCGGCAGGACCGTGGTGACTCGATGCCCCAGAGCCTCCAGGGCTGCCGGTAGTGCGCCGAGGACATCGGCCAGTCCCCCGGTCTTGGCCCAGGGCTCGGCTTCAGACGCGACGTGGAGGATTCCGAGCCGCGGCGTGCGGCCAGCAGGGGATCTGCGTGGCCGGCTATCGTTCAACGAGTTCGCCGCCGCCCACCAGTCCATTCGTGCGGCCGACCACCCAGTTGAACAGATGTCGGGCCTCAGAAAAGCGGAGGGCGCTGTTCGTGGCGCCCAGCACCACCACCGCGACCTGGCTGCCCTCCGGAATTTGCACCAGCGTCGCCAGGCAGTACCCCGCCTTCTTGATGAACCCGGTCTTGCCGGCCAGCACGTCCATCCCGGTCCCCAGGAGCTTGTTCGTGCTGCGAACTTTGATGGTGCGCCGGCTCGTATGCGCCTCGTAGCTGGCCGTGCTCAGCACCGACGCCAGTTGGGGGTTGGCGCTGGCAAAGGCAATCAGGTGCGAGACGTCGTACGCCGACGAGACGTTCCGGGAGTCGAGACCCGACGGGTCAGCGTAGTGGCTGCTGGTCAGGCCCAGTTGCAGGGCCATGTCATTCATACGGCCGATGAACGCTGCGGTGCCGCCTTCGGACGTCCGCGCCAGCACACGGGCCGCCGCATTGTCGGACGCGATGAGCGTCAGGCTGAGCACGTCGCGAAGTTTGAGCGACTCACCCGCCCGCAGATAGGTCACATTCGCCTGGCGAACGTCCGCCGTCACCACCTGGACCGTGCGATCGAGATCCGGATCGTCGGCGATAAAGGTGACGGCCGTCATCAGCTTGGTCAGGCTGGCTACGGGGCGCTGGTCGAGAGAATTCTCTTCCCAGAGCACTTCGTTCGTCTGGGGATTGAACACGATGGCCGCCGCAGCGCGCACGTCGGGGATGATGTTGCCGAGCGCGTCCTTCTTGTAGAGCGGCGTGTTCGCCTCTCGCTGGGCCCTGGTCTGCTCAGCCGTGTCCGCCGGGACGGTGGTCGAACTGGTGGAGGGGACGGGATTGAGCCCGAACGGCCGAGCCTGGACCGGCCCTGCGGGTGACGCGCAGAAGACCATCGCCAGCGCTGCAACGGGGAACAAACGTTTCGGTCGGCCGTACACAAACACTGTCAACCTCCGGCGGCTCCAATGAATCCTGCTCAGTTGTGTGCCCAATCCCCGTAAGCGCGGCTGATGGTACCATCGGGAATCCTGATTCTGCAACCGGTTCGCGCGCTATCGGTTAGTATCGGCGTGTTCGAGGCAAGTCATCAATCCCCATGCCCGCCCAGCTCCCCACACCTGACTGGCAGCACAGCCTGCGAACCGAGGAGTTCCGGGCCTTGCGGGCGACCATCAGAGAGCGGAGCACCCTCCGGATCGCGCTCGCGAGTCTGGGCCTGGCTGCATGGGCAGCCCTGCACCTGGCTGTTCAGGTATGGCTCCCCATGCCGGTCACCCTGCTCGTGCCCCTCCTGGCCCTGGCCGTGCTGTTCGAAGCCGTCTTCGCCCTCCACATCGGGGTTGAGCGCATCGGCCGGTACCTCGAGGCGGCCTACGAATCGGACGCTCCGGACGGTCCCCGTTGGGAACACACCGCTCATGCGTTCGGCCGCACGATGTCTGACTCAGCCGGACGCCTCGACCCCCTGTTCTCCGTCGCGTTTGTCTCCGCCGCGCTACTGAATCTCGTCCCGGTCGTCATGGGTTTCGCGATATATGCCCAGTGGGGTCCAGGTCCCATGGCTGAGCTCACCGTGTATGGCGGGCTTCATCTGGTCTTCATCTTTCGCGTCATGCGGGCCCGACAATTCGCGGCCAGGCAGCGTCGCGACGAGCTGGAACAGTTCGAACGTCTGACGCAGCCGGACTGAATCCAATCGATTGTCGCCGGCTATCCAAAAATCGTGGCCGGACTGACACAGTTCGCACCAGACCAGCGGCGCTGGTACTGCAGTTCCGACACGATCAGCCGATAATCCTGACATTACCGCCTCAGGCCACGGTCATTCAGCGCGATGGCCTTTGGGCACGTTGCTTGCATGCAGCTGTGTTGTGAAGGGATATGTGAGGTCATTGCCATGAGCCTAGTTCGCTTGATGGGGTTCACGACGCTGACTTGTGGGTGCGTCACCGGCCGGTACCGAGAAGTGGGTTCGAACCGGGAAATCACCTACATCGAGGAGAAGAGCACCGCGTGTGCGTCCTCGGGACACGTCCGGAATCAGCCCGTGAGTGCCGACCGCGTGGCACACGGGTTCAATCCAGTCGTGGCGGTTCGCGCGTAGTTTCTGGTCCCGGGGCCTGTACTTCAGACCCTGAACAGCCGAGAAGCCACTTACAATGGCTCTCGCGATTCGCTCCACACGTACTGTCCGGTCCCCTCGCCCCGCGCGCCGGGTGCGTCCGCGCTCCCTGCCCCATCCGTCGCCCCTGCGATACGAGTTCCGAATCGGCGACTCCACGTTCCGTTTCTACCACGGTGACTGCCTCACGGTCCTCCCGACGCTGGACCGCGGGTCGATCGACGCCATCGTCACATCGCCGCCGTACAACCTGGGAATCAAGTACCGCAGCTACGAAGACGACCTTCCCCGGGGGGACTACCTCGCGTGGACCGACCAGTGGCTCCGCGCCGCCTTCAAGACCTGCGTCCCCCAGGCGTCACTATTCCTCAACGTCGGCGCCAAACCCACCGACCCCTGGATTCCTCTGGAGGTCGCCCAGGTGGCGCGGCGCTACTTCAAGCTTCAGAACACCATTCACTGGGTGAAGTCGATCGCGATCGATCGAGCCTCCACCAGTGAATCCCTGGGACTCGATCGAGACGTGGCCGTCGGCCACTACAAGCCGATCAACAGCGAACGGTTCGTCAACGACTGCCACGAATTCATCTTCCACTTCACGCCGGACGGCCGCACACCGCTCGACCGCCGGGCGGTGGGTGTGCCCTATCAGGACAAATCCAACGCGGCCCGATGGGCCACTGGCGGTGACGGCAAGCGCTGCCGCGGCAACACCTGGTTCATTCCCTATGAGACCATCCAGAGCCGCGACCGCGATCGGCCCCACCCGGCCTCGTTCCCGCCCAAGGTGCCGGAACAGTGCCTGCGGCTTCATGGTCTGACACGGCTCAAGACGGTCCTGGATCCATTCCTCGGCCTGGGCAATACCGCCATCGCGGCAGGTCGTCTCGGCCTCGACTTCGTGGGGATCGAAATGGACGAGCACTACCTCAGCGAAGCCGTCGTGCGGGTCAAATCCGCGCTCTCTGAGGCTTGACGACCGGCAGCTCTGAGGCTCCGACCAAAAAACAAAACAACGCCCCGGCCAGCCATGCTGACCGGGGCGTTCGTGTCTTCGATCGATGTCCGGCGTCAGAACCGGATCCGGCCCCCGAGCTGCATCTGCCACCGCGATCGCAGATCGTCGCGCTGCCACTTCCGGAAGCTCGACCCCGTCATGAAGCTGATGTCGTAGGCCGTAATCTGGCCTGCGCTGGTCCTGGCCGTCACGGGCGCAATCGAATTGTAGACCGTGTACTCCTGGATCCCCTTGGTGGAATCAATGAGGTTCAGGACGTTGAGAATATCCAGCGTGACTTCCGCGTTGACGCGCTGGAACGGCAGCGCGACGTTGAAACGGAAGTCCAGTTGATTCGACCACGGCGCCCGGCACACATTGCGGGGGATGATCTGACCGACGTAGTCACCCAGGCAGCCGTCCTCCTGCAGGAAGCTGATCAGCTGCTGGTAGGTTCCCCCGATGAACGCCACTTCTCCCGCACTCGCCGGGATGTAGAGCAGGTCGCTGGTCCGGCCGTCGCCGTTCACATCGTTGAAGAACCGCAGCGTGAACGGACGCCCGGACTGCCCCGAGTAGTACAGCGATGCCGTGCCTCTCATACTGCCGAACAGCGGAATCTCGTACGACGCGGTCAGATTCACTCGATGACCAGGGTCGTACACCGACGTGGTCAGGGGCAGTTCATTCGGATTCCCCGCGGTCAGCGCATTCCCCCAGTTCGACGCCGCCTGGCTGGACGTCCCGTCGGTGATGCTCTTGGATCGTCCGTACAGGTACGACGCATTGAAGAACCAGCCATTGCTGAACGGCCGGCGCAATTCGACCAACCCGCTCCACGTGGAGCCCTCGCTCGAGTTCGACAGAAGAATCACGTCACTCAGCGACGAGACCTTCGACCCGAAAATCGGTCGCCCATCCAGCGCCTGCGTCCCTGTCTGGACCTTGTTGAGATTCTGATACCTGATGTCCTCGAGGTTCTTGGTATACAGGAACTCCGTTGCCGCCACGAGCCCGCCAGGGAGCTCGCGCTCATAGGCGAGGTTGCCACGGAGCAGTGTCGGGTACTTGTAGTCAGGATCAATGAGGTCGATCTCGTTGGTGAACGACCGTCCGGAGGCCCCGGTCACCGACGTCGGCTGCGCGAGTGCGTTCGCCACGAAGGGAATGCGATTCGCGGCGTTGTTGGACGCCCCGATGCGCTGGAACTCGATACCGGTGTTGCCGTACTGATTGGAGAGCCACACATACGGCGTCCGCCCGGAGAACATCCCGATACCGCCGCGCACCTGCTGCGAACCATCGCCACTCAGATCCCAGTTGAACCCGATGCGGGGGGAATACCGCACGCCCCCGGGAGTGGTGTCGGTCGCGTACCCGAAGTTGGTCTGTGCCACTGGATTCGACGTGGGCTTGTCCGGGAACATCGGCACGTCAAGACGGGCGCCCATCGTCAACGTCACATTCGGGCGCACGCGATACTGGTCACCCACATAGAACCCCAGGGTGCGCACCGCGAATTCGGACCCTTTCGTTGCGGGATCCGTTCCGAAACTGTGATCGAACTGCTGGGCCAGCCCCTGCTCGAAGAAATCCAGCGAGTTGAACGTGTAGGTCCCGAAGGCGTCTCGAATGAAGAGGTTTCGGAACTTGAAGAACTCGTTGTGGGTGCCAATAGTGATCGTATGGCGCCCCTTCAGCACCGTGTAGTCGTCGTGCAACTCAATGATGTCCTGGTCCAGTTCGTTCGCGGTCGAGAAGGCCTCGCGACCGACGGCAATGTCAATACCGCTCTGCAGGCGCACCGTCGTGCGTGGAAACGGCGTGGACTCAAATGGCTGCGCCCCACGGCGGTCACGCACGCGCGTGTAGGCCACACGGAACTCGTTCACCGCACTGCCAAACGTAGAGTTGAGCTGAAGAACCGAACCATTGGTTCTGGACTTGAACCGGTAGAATCCGTCAGGTGTCACGAAATTCGACGTGCTCGTGTTCGCGATGTCGTTGAGACCATCCACATAGTTGTGCCGCAGCGTGAGGCGATGATTGGGCGACAGGTTGATGTCCACCTTTCCCAGGAACTTGTCGGAGTTCGTCGTCCGGCTGAACTCGTTCCTCGCGCCCTCAACCGAGTACCCGTACTTCGTCTGCAGAATGCTGAAGAACCGATCGACATCAGCCGCCGCGCCTCGGAACTGCTGCGCACACCCGGTGATGCAGAATCCGGTCGGCGTGGTCTTGCGACCCCAGTCGGCATTGCCGAAGAAGAACGCCTTGCCCTGAACGAGGGGCCCGCCCACGCTGAAGCCTCCCTGCTTGTCACTGAAGTCCGCGATCGCCGTGTCGGTGATGCCCTTGCCCACCCAGGCCTGATTGCGGCCAAAGAAGAACGCGGTCCCCGAGAACGTGTTGCCGCCGCTCTTGGTCACGGCATTGATGCCGCCGCCGGAGAAGCCACCCTGCCGCACATCGTAAGGCGCGACCACCAACTGAATCTGCGCGATCGCATCCAGGCTGATCGGCTGCGTCTCGGTCGGACCGCCGGGAGTCCCGGTCGCCGCCAGGCCGAACAGGTCATTGTTGACGGCGCCGTCAATCTGAATGCTGTTGTAGCGCTCATTCCGGCCGGCCACCGACACCGCCGTCACGGTGTCGTTCGTCGTAATGGCGTTGAAGTAGGGGTTGGCCCGAACGACATCGATCAAACTGCGCTGTATGGTGGGCAGCGTTTCTTTCACGATGTTTGAAATATTGGCTCCGGTGCCCGCCCGTGTCACGTCGATGGCGGTCTCCTGCCCAATCACTGTGACCGTTTCGGAGACGGCCTCCAGTTCGAGCGTGAACGGAACCGAGCGCTCTTCTCCCAGGTTCACGACGATGTCGTTCTTCTCGCCCTTGCGAAAACCTGAGATCGTCACCGTCACCGTGTAGGGACCACCCACCTGCAGGTTCTGCAGCATGAACCGGCCGTCCACCAACGTCACCCCTTCGTACACCGTCCCGGTGGGCCGATGCACGGCGACAACCGTTGCACCAGGCAGCACCCCGCCCTGGGAGTCCACCACCGAACCCGACAGAGCACCGGTCGTCACGGTCTGCGCAAGGGCAGGCCTCGCCGAGGCCAGCGCCGCACACAGTACAAGGCTAAGAAACAGCGTCGATTTGATCACTGACTTCATCTACAGATCTCCGGGAAAGAAACGTTCAGCCGTCCTCGGCTACCGCTTCCATGGCAGGACCATTCCAGTCAACGAAGCGCCGGGATCAGTTATAGCAGTTCGGCGGCGACACGCAGAGGTACTTCTGCGTCACGGCCAGGTCGATTCCCGGGGGGAGTATTACTTGGACTGATTGCGGTACGGGAGGTTCCACTCGGACCGTGTCGAGACCTTGACGTCGTCGCGCTTGACTTTGACATCGATCTTCCGGACGCGCCGCAGGGGATCGGGGTTCGAGGAGTAGTACCGCAGGATGTAGTAGTCGCTGGTTTCGGCGTCAATCCGCTCCAACCCCTCCTTGAAGCCGTTCGAGTTGCAGATACAGAACCCACCCGTCAAGTCCGCGATCGTCCTGAGTGAATCGACAGACGTGTTGATGTAGTTCCGCCACTCTCTGCTTGTCAGGGTCTGGTTGATGTCCGGGCCAGCCACTAATCCTCGAGGATCGATGGTGTAGAACGTCGCGTTCGCCCGGTTGGCCGCCCGGGTCAACTCGGCCAACTGCGCCACGAGGTCGGCCTCGGCAAAGACCAGGCCGCCCATCTCGAACGGGTTCATCCCGTCAACACCACGAACGCCGCCACCGGTTTCCAGCGGCACATTGCCGTTCTCGTCTTTCTGGGGCCGGGAGTACTTCTCTTGTTCCTGCTGCCAGCGCGATTCCGTGAACGGATTGAAGTCGTAACCC
>JAHEFO010000187.1 GCA_024640135.1 Acidobacteriota bacterium | reverse complement strand
GTGCTGGGTGCTCGGTGCTGGGTGCTGGGTGCTCGGTGCTCGGTGCTGGGTGCTGGGTGCTGGGTGCTGAGTGCTGAGTGCTGAGTGCTGAGTGCTGGCGACCAGTACAATAGACGCCCATGACTCAGACCGCGAAAGGCACGTTCGCCGTTTCCATGAAGCCTCTGGCCTTCGAGGGCGCCACGCCAGAGTTCAAGCTTGGACGCATGTCCCTCAGCAAGCAGATTTCCGGCGACCTCACTGCAACCACCGTGGGCCAGATGCTCAGCGCGATGACGGGCACCGAAGGGTCTGCTGGATACGTGGCCCTCGAGCGTGTCGTGGGAACGTTGGGCGGGAAGCGGGGCGCCTTCGTCCTCCAACACACCGGCACGATGAAACGGGGCGTGCCATCCCTGCTCGTCACCGTCGTTCCGGACTCCGGCACTGAGGAACTGACCGGTTTGGAAGGTGAATTCACGATCGATCGCGTCGAAGGGCAGCACTGCTACGAGTTCACGTATCGTTTGCCGACACTGTAGTACCTGGGTGCTGGGTGCTACCCTGCGCTGCCGGGTCCCGGTCGCCCAGAGTCGACTGGCGGCGATCGCTCCGGAACTGGCGCCTGACCCTCCGTCGATGACCGAGTCAGAACACTAGCTCTCGCGTTTCCCATGCAGTAGCTTCTCGAGCGCGTCTTCCATGGACCCTGCCAGCGAGACGTGGCGGGAGTTGATGAAGAAAATTTGATCCGCGTTTTCAATGGTGTTGAGACGATGGGCAATGACGACTTTGGTCGTCGACGCCGGCAGCTCCTGAAGGATCTGCTCCAGGAGTTGCTCGGTGACCGTATCAATGTTGGCCGTCGCTTCGTCGAGGACGAGTATCTCGGGATCGCGCAACACCGCCCGCATGAACGCAATCAGTTGTTTCTGGCCCAGACTGACTCCGTCGCCGGTCGTGGTGACCTCGGTGTCCAGTCCCTGGTCGAAGCGCGCGATCAACGCCGTCAACTTCCTCTCCGCCAGTCGCATGGTCAATTCTTCGTGAGTCAGGCGCTGGAGCTCGGGATTGCCGTAGAGGATGTTGTCCCGGACGGTGCCGGTGAAGAGGAAGGGTTCCTGAAGGATGAAACCGATCCGCTTGGTGCGTTCCTCCGGGCTGAAGGTCCGGATATCCCGGCCGTCGAGCAGGACGCGTCCTGACGTCGGGTCGTACAAACGCGCCATCAGCGATGCGGTCGTGGTCTTGCCGCCCCCGGTCGGGCCGACCAGCGCGTACGTCCTTCCGCGTTCCAGCGAGAATGTCACGTCTTCCAGCACCTCGGTACCGCCCGGATAGCGGAACCCTACGTGCTCGAAGGCCATCACGGCAGACGCCGCGGCGGGAACCGGCGGCTCGGATGGAAGCTGCGGCATGTTGGGCTCCAGCGCGAGCACTTCCGAGATCCGGTCGAGACTGGACATGGCCAGCTGAAAGGACGACCAGACAACTGCGAGCTGACGCAATGGCATGTAGAAGCTGTTCACGTACAGCAGGAATCCGATCAGGAGGCCAACGGAGAGAGCGCCGTCCGCAATCAGGTAGAAGCCGTAGGCCAGCACGATGACCTGCGCCATATTGAGCGCCAGACCATAGATCGGCAGGAACACGTTGCTCGCAAGGCCTGCACGAATCGCGGCGGTGTAATTACTGGTGTTGGCCTCGTCGAATCGCTCACGAAAATAGTCCGCGCGATTGAAGGCCACGACCACCCGGAAATTGCTGATGCTTTCCTGCACTTCGCCGCTGAGCGCTCCCAGCGCCTGCAGGCTGCCGGTGTTGCGCCGACGCACCCACCCGCCCGTGGCGCGGGTCAGCACCAGGACCGCGACGGCCGGCAGCAACGCCGCGGCACCGAGCCTGGCGGACAGTGTCAGCATGAAGATGGCCGCGCCCGTCATCATGATCAGGTTCGCGGCCAGCTGCACCAGCGCCTGCGCGAAGAATTGATTGAGCTTGTCGGTATCGCTGTTGATGCGCGAGATCAGATCGCCGGCCTTGTTCTGATTGAAGAAGTCCACCGGCAATTGCAGCAACTTCTCGAACAGCGCGTTCCGCAGGTGAAACACCACATTCCGGCCAACGGTGCCCATCTGCCGCGTCTGGACGTAGGCCGCGACCAGGGCCACCAGGTAGGCGCCCAGCAGCAGGAGCGCCGACCGAAGCACGCCAGCGTAGTCCCCATTGCTGATGTACGTGTCCACGGCGCGTCCGATGATCATCGGCGCCAGCAGGCCCGCTCCTGACGACACGACTGTGGCGACGAACGCGATCATCACGTGGCCCCGCTCGCGCATCAGCAGCGGCGAGAGACGAGAGATCGCCGTCGCGAGAGTGGCGCCCGACTCCGGAGTCCGGCCGCTATTCAGCGTGTACGGATTCGTAGTGGCGGGTGCTTCGCTGGGAGTCATACAGTTGGACGTACTCGGGGCACGTGTCGAGCAGGTGCTGGTGTGTGCCGATCGCCAGAACCTCACCTTCCATCAACAGAACAATCTGATCGTAGTCTTCGACCGGCGCAATCTTCTGCGTCACCGAGAGCAGCGTGACACCTGGATAGTTGCGGCGGACGTTCTCGAGAATCGCGCGTTCCGTGGTCGTATCCACCCGCGCCGTGAAGTCATCCAGCAGCAGGACGCTCGGGTTCAGCGCCAGGGCGCGCGCCAGCATGAGGCGCTGCTTCTGACCGCCAGACAGGCTCGTGCCGCGTTCCGACACCATCGTATCGAGCTTCTGCGGAAGCCCCTCGATGAAGTCCTTCAATTCCGCCGTGCTGATGGCTTTGTCGAGGTCCTCGTCCCTCACGGTCTTGCTGAACGCGATGTTCTCCCGCAGCGTCAGGTTGAACATGGTCGCGTCCTGAAAAACCACGCCGATGCGCTGATGCAGGGCGGCCTTTTCGTAGTCGCCGACAGGACGTCCGTCGTACTCCACCCGGCCGGAGGTGGGCTGGAGCAGGCCTGTCAGGAGATAGATCAACTGCGTCTTGCCCGCCGCAGTCGGACCGATGACCGCCGTCCGCGTGCCGGCTTCCACGGTGAACGACACGTCGTTCACCACGGCCTTGTCACCGAACTTGAGCACCACGTGGTCCAGCGCCATGTCACCGTAGAGAGGGGCCACCACATCGCCCCTGGGCGCCGGCGGCGGCGCGCTGAGCACCGCCCCCAGGCGGGCGTAAGACGCTCCCGCCTGCGCCATCACGTTGCTCGTGAAGCCAATCACGATGACCGGAAATATCAGGATTGCCAGGTAACTGTTGAAGGCAGCGAAGTTGCCGAGCGACATCGATCCCTGGATGACGAATCGGCCGCCAATGGTCAGAATCATCAGCGTCGCGATATTCGTCGAGAAGATGATGACGGGAATCAGCGCCGCGAACAGACGAATGATGCCAAGGCCAATGGCGCGGGACTCGGTGTTGGCGGCCACGAACTTGCCGCGCTCGTGCTGCTGCGAGTTCACCAGCCGGACAAGGGCTGCGCCAAGGATACTCTCGCTGATGACCTTGTTCAGCCGATCGACGGCCTGCTGGGCCCGTTTGAAGAGCGCTCGCACTTTCCTGAGCACGAATTGAAAGGCGAACGCAATCACCGGCAGGACGGCGATGACCGCCAGGCCGAGGCGCCAGTTGATCGAGAGCAGCAGCACGCTCGCACCGACGATCAGGAAGACGGACGAAATCATGGCGCCCACCGCCTGGGAGACAAAGAGCTTGACCGCGTCGACGTCAGACGTCAGGTTCGTCAGGAGCGTGGCGGTGGTCACGCGCTGGATGAACGCCAGTTCCTGAGTCGAGAGCTTCTCCACCACTCGCGTTCGCAGGTCCCGGGCAACGCGCTCGGACGTCACGACCTGCGCCACGCTTTGAAGATACGTGAACACGAAAATCCCGGCGGCCACGGCGACGAATTCGACGACAAGCGGGCCAACGACAAGCTGGCCGGCAGTGAATGCGTCGATGGCCCGCGCGATGATCTTCGGGACGAACAAACTCAGCGCATTGGCCGTAATGGTAAAGCCGGCGATGGCGAACACCAGGCGCGCATACGGCGCCAGCAGAGACGTCAACTTGGGACCGGCGGGGCGCTTCGGGCTGTTCTTACTGGGTGTGGAAGGCACGAGACGAGTCAACCTGTGAGGTGGCTGCAGTATCTCACGAGCCCCGCTTCACCTGACGTCGAAAACACCCCGACGCATGATCATTGACGATGCCCACGGCCTGCATCCAGGCATAGACAATCGTCGGGCCCACAAACTTGAAACCGCGCCGCTTGAGTTCCTTCGAGATCTCCTCCGACAACGGCGTGATGGCGGGCATCGTCTTTCCGTCACCCTTGATCACCTTGCCCCTGGTAAAGGACCAGCAGAAGTCAGAGAAGCGCTCGCCGTCCTTCTCCATTTCGCAGTAGATCCGCGCGCCGAGAATCGTCGCCTCGATCTTCGCGCGGGCGCGAATGATGCCGGCGTTGGCCATCAGACGTTCAATGTCCGCATCGCCGAATCGGGCAACCTTTTTCGGGTTGAACCCGGCGAACGCGTTCCGGAACGCGTCCCGTTTGCGCAGGACGGTGATCCAGGCCAGTCCCGCCTGGAATCCTTCCAGCATCAGCATTTCCCAGAGCATCCGCGAGTCCCGCTGGGGCACGCCCCACTCTTCATCGTGATAGGCGCGCATCTGCGGATCGGCGCCAGCCCACGCGCAGCGGCGTACGTCTTGTGTCATGTGCTCTCGAACCTTCCGGCATTAGAA
Organism: Acidobacteriota bacterium; assembly: GCA_024640135.1. Lineage (GTDB taxonomy): Bacteria > Acidobacteriota > Vicinamibacteria > Vicinamibacterales > SCN-69-37 > SYFT01. The sequence goes on along the minus strand of JAHEFO010000187.1, from coordinate 3,489 downwards.
TAGGCCCGTCATGCCACGAAGATCCACGACGTCCGCTGACCTGCAATCGCTACCCAGTGTCGGCCCCAACCTGGCGAGAGAACTCCGAGCTCTGGGTTTCCAGACACCCGGCGACCTCCGCGGCCAGGATCCGGAGCGGATGTTTGCGGATCTGTGTGACCTCCGTGCCGAGAGGATCGATCCCTGCGTGCTGTATTCCTTCCGATGTGCGGTTCATGCCGCCACGTCGAATGACCCGGACCCTGAACTGAAGAAGTGGTGGAACTGGAAGAATCGACGATGAAGAAGGCGACCATCTGTTCGTGGGTGCTCGCGGCCTTCGCCAGCGTGGCACTCGTCGGCCAATCAGCGCAGATCCCGGCGACCCTGAGACAGTCCGGGTTGCCGGCTCCGGCCGGCGCCTTTCACGTCTCCGCCGAGCGCCTCGCGCGGCTCGACCCCTTCCTGCAGCGCTACGTCGACGAGAATCGCCTCGGCGGTGCTGTCGCCCTGGTTCTCAAGGACGGCCAGGTGATTTACGAGAAGGCGGTGGGCTGGAGCGACAAGGAAGCCGGCCGCGCCATGCTGCCGACCTCGATCTTCCGCATCGCCTCGCAGTCCAAGGCCATCACCAGCACAGCGGCCTTGATGCTGATGGAAGAGGGCGCGATCGCACTCAACGATCCCGTCAGCAGGTACATCCCGGCGTTCGCCAGAACCACGGTTTCGACCCGGGATGAATCGGGAGTGACGATGGTGCCCGCCAGGCGTCAGATCAGAATCCGCGATTTGCTGACCCATACATCCGGCATCTCCTACGGGACCGGCCCCGACATCGCGGCGTTGTATGAAGCGAAGGGACTGGGGCCGGCAGCGGGAAACGGCTGGTACACGGCCGACAAGGATGAACCGATTTGCGAGACGATGGCGCGATTGGCCACGCTGCCGTTCACCGCACAGCCGGGCGAGGCGTTTGTGTACGGCTACAGCCTCGATGTGCTCGGATGCGTGATCGAAGTCGCCTCAGGCATGCCCCTCGATCAGTTCATTCGCCGTCGCATTACCGAGCCACTGGGCATGCATGACACCTGCTTCTTCCTCCCGCCTGAACAGCGCGATCGGTTGACGACGGTGTATCTCAGTGGGCCGGATGGGCGGTTGGCACGGGCGCCGGAAGGGGCCAGGGGCCAGGGGCACTACGTGGACGGTCCCCGCCGGAACTTCGCGGGCGGCGCGGGAATGCTCTCGACGGCCCGGGACTATGGACGCTTTCTGGAGATGATCCGCCGGGGCGGCGAACTGGATGGCGTCCGTATCCTCGCGCCGCGCACGGTCGCCCTGATGACCACCAACCAGATTGGGACGGTCCATCCTGCTGCGGGCATGGGTTTTGGGCTCGGTTTTGAGACCACGGATCGCTTCGGGGCCAATGGCCTGGACGGCGTCGGAGCCTTCGGATGGTCTGGCGCGTATGGGTCGGTGTACCGGGTAGACCCTGAGTCCGGCGTGGTCCTGCAGTTGATGATTCAGCAGATGCCCAACAACACGGATATCCGCACGAAGTTCCAGACCCTCGTGTATCAGGCGCTGGTAGACCGCCGACCAGACAGATAGGGATCCGCCGGACCTGGGAGAGATCCTCAGAACGGCAGCATCTGACTGAACTTCAGGATCAGTCCTCGTCCTGGGGCGACTCCGTCGGTCGTGAATCGCTGCTCGTTGTAGACGAGGTAGAGGTCGCTCAGCGGACGGTGCATGAAGTTGAACCTGATGTTCGTGTTGAGCTGGCGCCGGTCGCGATTGTACTGGACCAGCGCGTCCAGGAACATGTCAGGCGTGAATGAATAGTTCGTGCGCATCGTCACGATCGAGGACACGAATGACTGCCCAGGCAACTTGAGCGCGCCCGAGGTGCGCTGCAGACCCACGGTCATTCGCCACTGTGCGGACGGTCGCAACGTGACCGTGGTCGAAATGGATCGCTGGGTGCCATTCCACAGGCCGCCCCAGTTGAAGGTGGCCGCCGCGCTGAGGGTCCGACTCGCGTCTGACTGCGTCAGCAGCCTCCAGAAGTGCCACGAGTAATCGCCGGGCGCCAGCGCCACGGTCGCAGTTGAAAACCGCAAGGGCTGCTCGAGCCGCTGCATCTGGGCGTTGGACGACACCTCCACGTAGGCTCCTGACGTCCTCAGGAACGTCACTCCAGAGTGCGCGCTGCGTGCAATGGTCTCGTTCGCCTGGTCGGTGTAGAGGTTCCAGGAGACGTGCGGATGCAGTTCCCTGAGCCCAAAGCGTTCGAGCCACGCCGGCCGGGGTCTCAGACCGCTGTCCACCAGGTACTTCCGCATGCCCGTCCGCCGGTAGTAGCCGAGATCGTTCTGGAAGCCCTCCCCAATCGTGAGCACGCCGGCCTTGCCGTGAAAGAACGGCCCTTCCCAATTGAGGGACGTCCGCGCCGCGTACTGGCCGTCTCGAACGCCAGGGGTTGCGCTTCTGACGACGGACGAGCTCCAGTCCAGAATGCGGTACACGCGGATGTTGGCATCGACGCCGTACACACGGTTGTAGTCGCCGCTGTTAGATGTGTTCTGCCGCGTCATGACAATGGCGCCGATGTCCGAGGCTCCGAACAGATTCCGCCGGACACGGAGTACCGAGTAGTTCGTGGCAGGCGACGAGGGCGTCGACTCGGTCTGGACGGTCAGCGCGCCCACTGACAAGCCGGCGGCGCGGCCAGTCAGCCGCGCGCCGGCCACGATCGGCACCGCGTCACCAGCGGGGCTCAATCCGATTCGGCGGCTGAAGAACAGCAGCAGGTCCTCGTCGGGAGTCGGCGTCGGGTTGATCCGCGCGCGCGCGGTGTCGCCGACGTAGAACAAGCCGGCATTCTCAAGAAAGAAGCTCCGCTTCTCGGGATAGAACTGCGAGAACTGCGTGAGGTTGACCTGCTGTTCATCCACTTCGACCTGCGCGAAGTCCGGACGGGCGGTCACGTCGAGCGTGAGCGCGCTGGTGACACCGTACTTGATGTCGAGACCGACGTCTGATGTCGAATGATAGCTGGAGCCGCCCAGATCGCGGACTCCGCCGGCCAGCACGTACGGCTTGATCTGCAAGTTGCGACCAGGTGTCGCCTCCGACAACCCGTCGAGTTCGCCGGCCAGCGACACCCGCGCCAACGTGAACGACCGTGGCACGGGCGACCAGTAGTCGATCTCGTTCTTGCGTCGAATGCGGCGGCTGAAGTTCACGCCCCAGGCGCCGCCAGGCTCGAACCGCAGAGACTTCAAGGGAATGGCCATCTCCACCGACCACCCCTCGGCGTTCCGCTGGGTGCGCACGGTCCAGACCGCGTCCCAGCTCGCATTGACGTCTCGGCCCTCGTTGGTAATCTGCTGATCCGCCCGCGCTCCGTCCGGGTTGGTCGCGAAAATGAATCCGTTGCGCCGGTCGCCGAACGAGTCGATGACCACTTCAAACGTATCCTGGCCGGTCAGCGAGAAATCCTTG
>JAHEFO010000186.1 GCA_024640135.1 Acidobacteriota bacterium | reverse complement strand
AGCGCGGTCCACCGTTTTCTTCAGAGCCACTTCCGCCGCTTTCCGGTTCTGCGCGACGGCCGGCTCGTCGGACAGGTCAGCCGTTATGACATCCTCAAGAGCCTGATGGAGTAGCGTCTCAGCGCCGCTGCGGATGGCCGCTAGTCGCGTCCCTCGAAGCCCTCTTCGTCGATCCGTTCGTGAATGAGGGTGATCAGGTTGCTGTAGTCGTCCGTCCAGACTACGGGCCGGGGCACGGGATCGGTCCAGGGTGTGATCAGCAGCTGCACCTGTGGATTCCTGAGAAACGTCTCGTTGGCGGTGACCAGAACCCAGTCGGACCTGGAGGTCGCCAGTTGTGGATGTCCCGAATCGTGCACGTAGAACGCTCCCATGCTCTCGTCGGCGCCCGGAACGATCAGATTCCGCACGACAGGAGTCAGATCGAAATAGCGGCTGGTGACATGGAAGGCCACGATGCCGTCCGGCTTCAGGTGGTAGCGATAGACGTCGAAGGCTTCGCGGGTCAGCAGGTGCACTGGAATGGCGTCGCCACTGAAGGCATCCACAACCAGCACGTCGAATTGCTCGGACTCGCCCCGATCGCGTTGCTGTTCCATGGAGACACGGGCATCACCGAGGACGACGTCGGTCTCGGCCCTGGTGTCCTTCCGATACGTGAAGTACTTGTCCGAAAGGCGCAGGACCTCAGGATTGATCTCGTAGTAGCGAATGAAGTCTCCTGGCCTTCCATACGCGGCCGCGGTTCCCACGCCGAGCCCAACCACACCGATTCGAAGGGGCAACTGCTGTTCCCGGCTCGGATGCAGCAGGAGTGACACCCCCATGCCGCTGTAGAGACCGAAATAGCCGACGGGCCAGTTCCGCCTCTGCGGACTCACGAATTGAAACCCGTGCTCGATGCGGCCGTTGATCAGGCTGTACTGATGGAGGTCCGGGTCATCCGTGAACAGTTCATGCACGTTCAGGACGCCAAAGAAATTGCGGGCCGCTTCCACACTGACGGCGGCCGTCAAGCGGATATCCTGGCCGAGATTGACCGCCAACATGACCCACGCACTGGCGAGGAACCCCAGGACGGTCCACGCGCGCGCCGGATGGCCACGATACAGTCCTCCACTGCGGTCCTTGAACAGAATGCCGATCACCAACAGCGTGGTTGCGAGCAGGCCGAAGTGATACTCCCAGAAGCCATTCAGCAGACTCGTGGCAACCACCGTGACCAGAAATCCGCCCAGGGCTCCGCCACCGGCGACGGTCAGGTAGAACGACGTGAGATGCCTCGGGGCCGGCCTCACCCTGACCAATTCCCCGTGACACACCATGCACGAGAAGAACAACGTCAGCGAGTAGCTGAGGATCTGCCAGCGGAGCGGGACAAACACGCTGCCGGACATCACGGACACATTCCAGGCGATCGACAGCACCAAACCGCCGATGAACAGCGGCCGCCAATAGAGCCGCTCGTGCTGAAAACAGATCGCGAAGGAGAGAAGGTACAGGGCCAGCGGCAGGATCCAGAGGAGCGGCACGATCGCCAGATCCTGGCTCATCGTGCTGGTGGTCGCCAGCAGCATGACTGAACCGCACGCCGTCAGGCCCATCCAGAGGGCGTACTGGGCGAGGCCAGGCCTCGTCGCTTCACCTGCCTTGGCCTCGTCGCCAGGCGGGGCGGGGTGGTCGGCCACGGAGTCGATGGTCCGGGCCGGCATCACCTTCAGCGCCAGGAACACGCCGAGCAGCGCAAACACCAGGAACATCCAGGACCACACCGCGGCTTGGCGATGCAGGCTGATTGCGGGTTCGATCAGGAATGGATAGCTCAGGATGGCCAGCAGCGACCCGAGATTCGAAAGGGCATAGAGACGATACGGAAAGGGGTCCGACCGCGTGCGGCTGAACCAGGACTGCAGCAGCGGCGCCGTGGACGCCAACAGCAGAAAGGGAGCCCCGATGCTGGCCAGCAGCAGCCCGAGAATTCGCAGGACGGGAGACTGATCGTCAACGGGCCTCCATCCTGCGGACGGCGCGATAGTGAACCAGACCACGGCCAGGCTGGTCGCGATCAACAACCCGGCGTGCACCTGCGCCTGACGACGCAACGGCCATCGGCCGGCCAGCCCATGAGCGTAGGCATACCCGGCAAGCAGCAGCACCTGGAAACACAACATGCAGGTGGTCCACACGGCTGGAGACCCCCCGAACCAGGGAAGGACGTATTTGCCAATCAAGGGTTGGACCAGGAAGAGCAGAAACGCGCTCAGAAAAATGGTCGCGCCATATGCGAGCATCGTGAGACAGTCTCCAGCCAGATATTTCGAACAGTTCCCGGGCCATCATATGCGCCCCAACCGTCATGCGCTACTATCGTTGCCGTCATGAAACACGCATCGTCTCTTCTCTCATTCCTGATCCTTGCGGTGCTGGTGGCCTGCAGCCCGTCAGCCACGGTCGAAGGCAACCCGAAGGTTCCCGCCGGCGCGAAGAGTTCCGGCGGTACGCACGCCCTCATCGAGACCGCCCAGGGCGGAATCGAACTCGAGTTCTTCACGGCCGAGGCTCCCAACGCGGTCGAGAACTTCCGCCTGCTGGCCGAACACGGGTACTACGACGGCCTCACCCTGCACCGCATCGTCAAGGGATTCATGCTTCAGGGCGGAGATCCGGAAGGCACCGGCATGGGCGGAGAAAGCGCGTGGGGCGGAACGTTTGCCGACGAAATCGATCCGGGCTCCGCACTCTATCAGGGTGGCTACCAGCGCGGACTCGTCGCAATGGCCAACCGGGGGCCACACACGAACGGCAGCCAGTTCTTCATCATGCACCAGAACTACCCGCTGCCACCCAACTACGTCATCTTCGCCAGGGTGACCACAGGACTCGACGTGGTGGACGCCATCGCCGATACGCCGACGACTTTGGGTGACGATGGCGACATGAGCAAGCCCATCACACCCATCGTGATCAAGACGATCACGATTCGCCCCTGAGCGCGGCATGGAGCGGCAGGACTCGCTCCACTGACATCGAAGGAGCAAGTGCTGATGAAGAGACTGACAATCTGCGCCGTGGTGCTTGGTGCGGCCGCCATCGGTGCCGCCGGACAGTCATCGAGCGGTGACTATTTTTCTGATTTGCGGTGGCGACTGGTGGGTCCGCACCGTGCCGGACGGATCTGGTGGGTGGCCGGCGTGCCCGGCGACCCCGCGATCTACTATGCCGGCACGCCGGCCGGTGCCCTCTGGAAGTCCACGAGCGGCGGCACCACCTGGGCATCCATCTCCGACAGCCTGCCGGTGACTGGCATCGGCGCGGTCGCGGTCGCGCCGGCTGATGCGAACATCCTCTACGTCGGCACCGGCAGCAACACACTCGGCCATGGGGTCTATCGCTCGAGCGACGCCGGCGCCACCTGGCAGCAGGCGGGCCTGACTGACACGAAGTACATCACAGGCCTGCTGGTTGATCCGCGCAATCCGGATGTCGTCATCGCAGGCGCAGGTTCCGGCGGCAACTTCGGCTCGATGGTGTTCTACAACAACAATCCGTCAGCCGCGCGCGGCGTCTATCGCACCACCGATGGTGGCCGCACCTGGGCGCACACTCTCTTCGTCGACGATGCGACCAGCGCCGTGGATCTCGCTGCCGATCCGGCCGTGCCGGACGTCGTGTATGCCAGCCTCTCCGTCGGGGTATTCCGCTCGGAGGACGGCGGCCAGACGTGGAGCGCACTGGCGGCCACAGGCTTGCCGGCCACCGGCGTGACGTTGGCGGTGGCGCCAGGCACGCGGGCGCGCCGGGTCTACGCCATGGGCGGGGGACGCGGCAGCGGCGGACTGTTCCGTTCGGACGACGCCGGGGCCACGTTCAGGTTGATGACGTCGCGACTGGCCACCGCCGGTGGTCATCTGTATGTGGATCCGGGCAATCCCGACGTTGTGTACACGATGGGCACGTCGGTGTACCGCTCCGTGGATGGAGGTCGGACCCTCGAGGCGATCAAGGGCGCGCCGGGCGGAGACGATCCACACTCGATGTGGATCGACCCGACAAATCCGCGCCGCATGATCATGGGCGCCGATCAAGGACCGGCGATCACGCTCGATGCCGGCGACACATGGACACCGTGGTACACGATGCCCAATGGCGAGTTCTACTTCGTCTCAACCGACCAGCAGTTTCCCTATCGGATCTACGCGGCGCAGCAGGACAGCGGCACCGTCTCGATTGCGAGCCGCAGCGACTTCGGCGCGATCCGGCCGAACGACTGGTATCCGATCAGCGGCTACGAACAGGGCCACATCTTTGCGGACCCTCTCGACCCCCGCTACGTCTACTCGCACGGCGGCGGGCACGTCATCGTGAGGTTCGATCGCGTCACAGGCCAGTCGGGCCCCGTGTTCACTCCGGCAGCCGATGATCGCTTCGGCCCCCGCCCTGGCATGGACATGTCGATGAAGGACCCGCGCTGGATGTTCGTCGGGTCGCAGTTCGTGTACGCGTCGAACGACCGGGTCACGTGGAACCGCATCAGCCCCGACCTGACCGCACGGCCCGATCGCCCTGCAACGGGCACCATCGTCGCCCTGGTGGCATCACCCCTGGACGTCAATGTGCTGTGGGCCGGCACATCGAACGGCCTGGTGCACCTCACACGCGATGCCGGCGGGACGTGGACGAATGTCTCGCCGCCGCGTCTGTCCGCCGAAGCGACGCTCACGCTCTGGTCCATGGAGGCGTCGTCTCACGACGTGGGCACGGCGTATGCGACCGCCATCGACCTGTCCGATCGGCATGGTCCGGCCATCTTCATGACCAGCGATTTCGGCGTGAACTGGAAGGAGATTGCCGGGGGCCTGCCGGTTGACGTGCCGACGCGAGCAGTCCGTGAGGATCCCGAGCAAGCCAGCCTGCTCTATGCCGCCACGCAGCGTGGAGTCTTTGTCTCGTTCGATCACGGTGGCGCATGGGAGTCGCTGCAGCTCAACCTGCCGCCGTCGGCAGTCAACGATCTCACGGTCCATGGCGATGACCTGATTGCCGCCACCTGGGGACGCGCCTTGTGGGCGCTGGACAACATCACGCCACTCCGGCAGATGGCGGCTGTTCGAGCCGACCCGGGGCCGGTGTTTCTGTTCGAACCCGCCCCCGCGATTCGCGTGCGGTGGGACAACAATCAGGACACGCCGCTGCCGCCGGAGGTGCCGCAGGGACAGAATCCGCCGGACGGCATCGCCATTGACTACTACCTGCGGGGTGGCGTCAGTGGGCCGGTCACCATCACGATCAGGGACCCACGGGGCGCGACCGTGCGGGAGTACACCAGCGAGCCGCCGGCTCCGGATACCCGTATGCCCAGCGTGTCGGCCAACTGGTTCAAGGCGCCAGTGACCACGTCAACGACCTCAGGAATGCATCGGCTGGTCTGGGATCTCCGGTACCCGACGCCGCCCTCGCTTGATTTCCGCACGGATGGCTCGGAGGCCGACACCATCTCGTACGGCATCATCGCGGCGGCGGTCATCGGTGAAACGTCGAAACAGCAACCGGTCGGATCGCTGGTGCTGCCGGGAGCGTACGAGGTGAGTCTGACCGCCGCTGACCGGACCGTGATGCGAACGCTCACAATCACCAACGACCCACGCAGCCCGGCGTCGCCCGCGGACCTGGAGGCGCAGTTCCGGTATGAACAGGGTCTGACCAGAGGCATCGAAAACAGCCGTGTGGCGATAGATGCGATTTCGAGCCTGCGGCAGTCCGTCCAGCGCGCGGCAGACGAGCGTGACGAACTGCGTGGCGCGGCCGACACATTTGAACGCGCGGCCCTTGCCGCGATCGGCAGTCTCGCAGCAAATCGCGGCCTGGCCGGCCAACTGGCGGATCTGGAGTTCGCGGACCTCAAGCCGACGGCCACAACGGTGGCATCTGTTACCAGGTTGTGCGCGCGGGCTGACGCGGCCCTGGATCAGTACCGCCAGTTCATCGCCAGGGACCTGGCGGCGCTCAACGCCGCACTGGCTGCCAACCGGCAACCGGCGATCCCGGCGCCTGCCGCCACGCCCGCATCGGCCTGCGGACTCCAGTAGAGGCGCCCTATCGGCGAACGGACAGGGTGTACCGGGCACCCGGGACCGTCTCGAATTCCACCCGGCAGTGCCTTGAAGCCTCCACCGCCCCGCCGGCGTCGTCCGAAACCAGGAGGATGCGAGCCTGCCCCGCATCGCACGCCGACTCGCGTGCTACGCTTCGGCCCATGCGTCGATCTGTCATCATTCTGACCCTCACTCTCGCCGGTTGCGGGCCTGCAACTCCCGCTGCGCCTGATTTCACTCCGTCATGGGATGACGCCCAGGTGGCGGCCGTCCTGGACCGGACGGCGCGAATCCATCTCGCGCCGGACCTGACCGGACTCAGCGATGCCGAACACGGGGCGGTGCGCGAACTCGTCGCTGCCGGCGATCGCCTGCACCGCGTGTACATGTCGCAGCGCCATCCTCAGGCGCTCCACGCCGCCGACTTTCTTGAGGGCCGGCCCGACCTGCCTGGCCTCCGCGATCTGTTCCGCATGAACATCGGCCCCATCGCGACAACGCTCGACAACACCCGAGAGTCCATCATCACCGTGGAACCGGAGTCACCGTCACGCAACCTGTATCCACCCGGAACCACGCGGGAACAGATGGACGCGTTCCTCCAGGGACACCCCGGCCGTCGCGCCGACATCCTGAATCCCCGCACGATCGTTCAGGCCGCGACGCAGGACAACCGCGACCGCGCGCTCGCGGCTCTCACCAGCCACCCCGTGCTCGACGCGCTGCACCCGGGCCTGCGCCAGCGCCTGGCGGACGAGCAGGACTACCTTTCGGTCCCCTACTCGGTGGCGTTTTCCGACGACATGGTCTTTGTCTCCGAACGGCTGAACGCCGCCGCCAGCCTGATGGCTGACGAAGATCCCGCGTTCGCGCGATACCTGCGGCTGCGCGCGCGTGATCTGCTGGCCGACGACTACGAAGGTGGAGACGCGGCCTGGGTCACCGGCACGTTCACCGGCAACCTCAACGCCCAAATCGGCGCGTACGAGACGTATGACGACGCGCTGTATGGCGTCAAGACGATGTTCTCGCTCTCGCTGTTGCAGCGCGATCGCGCGCGCAGCGACGAACTGCAGGCCGCGCTCGGCGACATTCAGCTCGTGCAGAACGCCCTGCCCATGGACGAGCGCCGCGAGGTCCGCAGCAATATCCCGGTCGGCGTGTACAACGTGATCGCCGATTTTGGCCAGGCGCGCGGCACCAACACGGCCACCATTCTCCCGAACGAGGCCTATCTCGCGCGTCAGTACGGCCGCACCATCCTGATGCGGGGAAACATCCTGCTCAACGACGAGATCTTCCAGGAGACCCACCGCGCGTTCGAAGCCGCCGTCGTGGACACACAAGGCAACCACCTGTCCTCCGAGGGCGGCTTCTACCGCACGCTCTGGCACGAGATCGGCCACTATCTCGGCGTCGATCAGACCGCTGACGGCCGCGATCTGGACGCCGCGCTCGAAGACACGGCCGACCTGCTGGAAGAGATGAAGGCCGACCTCGTGTCGCTGGTTTCGGCGCCCATCCTGCGCCAGCGCGGCTATCTCAGCGACGACCAGGTGCGCGGCATCCAGGCGTCAGGGATTCTCCGCGTGCTGCAGAAGAACCGTCCGCGGCGCGAGCAGCCGTACCAGACCATGCAGCTGATCCAGTGGAACTGGTATCTGGACCACGATGCGCTGCGCTTCGAAGACGGCCGGCTGCGGATCGACTACGCGCGCTACCCCGCGGCCGTCCAGAGCCTGTTGCGTGAAGTCCTCGACCTCCAGCGCCAGGGCGACCGCGACGCCGCCAATGCATTTGTCGACCGCTGGACCACGTGGCAGCCCGATCTGCACGAGGCCATCGCCGCGCGCATGCGCGAGACCGAGCGGACGCGGTTCAGACTGGTCACGTACTCCACCCTGGACGGACCATCGGCCCGCTGATCGAGTCACGAGCGGGGCGACGGGGCTGTCGCGAGGGACTGTTACTCTAGCGATGAGGTGGCGAACATGAAGCTGAACGTGAAAGCCTTTGCGCTGACGTGCTCCCTGATGTGGGGCGCTCTCCTCTTCTTTGTCACGTGGTGGATCATCCTGTTCGAGGGAGCGACCGCCGACGCCACACTGATCGGACGCGTGTATCGCGGGTACGACATCTCGGCGCTCGGCAGCGTGATTGGCTTGATGTGGGGC
>JAHEFO010000386.1 GCA_024640135.1 Acidobacteriota bacterium | reverse complement strand
CAGACCGTCGAGGCTCCACACCGGCGCCTGGCGTGAACCCGGCACCCCGTCCAACTCCGGCGTCAATGGCGTCGCGGTACCGCGCTCGAGGTCGATGACTCGAAGACGCCCACCCGAGACGGCTCTCCGGCCGTCCGGCGCGACTCGCAGCCTGCCATAGCCGGACTCGGGCAGGGGCTGGCGCGTGGCTTGCCCCTCCCTGTCAACACTGACGATCGATTGCCGATCGCCACTGCTGCGGACGTAGACCAGCGTGCCGTTCTGCGACACATCGAACAGCGAGTCGCCGTTCATGTTTCCGCTGTCCACGCCCTGAATCACCGCAACCGATTCGTCCGTTGCGCCACCTGCACCCGCCAGCTTCATGGCGAGGAGATCGCCGCTGTCGGCGCCCACGATGTGGCCGGTTGGGACGTGGGCCACCCTCCGCCACCACCCCGGCGCCACGATGCGCGTCGTCATCGAGGACGTGTCAAGCAGGACCGTCTTGAACTCCTTTCCCCAACTGGCGAACAACACGTCGTTCGTGCCGGGAATGGCGTAGGGCCACACGTAGGCGTACTCGTCGGGAGCCGCAGGCGCGATCAGCGTGCTCGAGGCGTCACCATTTTCCCCCACGACCTCGAGGCCGCCGTTCCACGTCTTGTTGAAGATGATCGTCCCCGCATCGGTCCAGGTCCCGCCGTCACTGGATGTTGAATCGGCCAGACCCACTGGTGCGCCGCCATCCACGCTCACCTTGAACAGTCTGTTTCTCGCATAGAAGGCGATCCAGCGTCCGTCTGGAGAGAAGAACGGACCGTGGGCCTCTTCGGTCCCAGGGATCAGGCGCGGCTCCGTCTCATCGATGGCCCGGACGTAGAGTTGCGGGCGGTCGATGCCGTCGCTCGACACGAACGCCACCTGCCGTCCATCGCGCGAGATGGCGGGAACGGAGAGGAGCGCGTGTCCCGCCGGCAGCGCGATTGAGAGATGCACGGGCAACGCCGGCGTGCTGCTCGACTGCCACAGCCAGCCGGCCAGCGCTATCGAGGCGACCGTCGCTGCCGCGAGAACGCCGACGATCAGGCGCGACGATCGGGCGGGTGCCGGTGCCGGGATCTCCGGGCCCGGAGCCTGCTCTGCCTCGCCGAGAGCGATGCGCGCGTCGCCGATGTCGCGCAGGCGCTGTTTTGGATCCTTCTCGACGCAGCGCCGCAGCAGGCGCCGAATCGCCTGGGGCGTCGTGGCGGGCAGTTCGTCCCAGTCGGGATCGCGCGTGACGACGGCCGCGATGACATCGGTGATGGTCTCACCGGGAAACGCCGAACGGCCGGTCAGCATCTCGTACCAGACCACGCCGAACGCCCAGATATCCGCGCGCTTGTCGACGGGCCGGCCCTTAGCCTGCTCGGGCGCCATGTACGACGCCGTGCCAAGAATGACGCCCATCTGGGTCAGGGCGGGGCTGGTCATGGTGCGGTCCTGGGGTCCAGGGGTCCGGGAGTCCTGGGGGCCTGATGTCGCGGGATCCAGTGCCTTCGCCAACCCGAAGTCCAGCACCTTCACTGTGCCGTCGTCACGGATCTTGATGTTGGCAGGCTTGAGATCGCGGTGGACGATGCCGGCCTCGTGGGCGGCCTCGAGGGCGTCGATGATCTGGCGGGCGATGGCCGTGGAGTCGGCCGGAGGAATCGGGCCACGCGCGATGCGGGCTGACAGGTCGTCGCCCTCGACCAGTTCCATGACCAGGGCGGTCGAAAAGACGTCGGGAGTCTTTTCCGCGCCAGCCCGTTCGGAAAAGACTCCCGACGTCTTTTCGCTCTCAATTCCGTAAATGGAGGCGATGTTCGGGTGGTTCAGCGCCGCCAGGACCTCGGCTTCGCGCTGAAAGCGCATCAACCGATCCGGATCACCCGCCACCGAGGCCGGCAGCACCTTGATTGCCACCTGGCGCTTCAGGTTGGTGTCAGAGGCGCGGTAGACCTCGCCCATGCCGCCAGCGCCTAAGGCGCCAATGATTTCGTACGGGCCCAAGCGGGTGCCAGCTTGAAGACTCATGGGTGCAGGCAAATTATAGGCGAACGGCGACGACGACGCCGTCCGCGCTACTTCTTCAACGCCTCCTGCCAGTTCAGGGTCACGTTGATCGGCGGCGCCGGGCCAGTGCCGGGCTGGCTGACAAGAAAGCGCTGCCCGTCGGCCGATGGCTGATACGCGAACGTTTCAAGTGGCGAGAAGTCCAGCAGCCCGTCAAACAGCGTGCGGCTCGCGCCGCGATCGAACGGCGCCCCCGCAGGAATCGTTCGCGGCACCTGCACCGCGACCAACGCGCCGGAGGCCGCGCGATAGAACAACTCGCTGCCGTCCTGTCTCCAGCGCGGCTGACTGCCGCCTCCGCTGGAGACCTGCCGCACTGAACCGCCCTCCGGAAACGCGCGGACGT
>JAHEFO010000185.1 GCA_024640135.1 Acidobacteriota bacterium | reverse complement strand
GTGCGGTATGTGTTGGCGTGGGACCATGCGCTCTGTCGCGCCGTGGTCGCGATCTACATGCGGGCCGTGCTCGGGTGGTTGCGACAACAGGCAAGGGTCTGCGGCGTGCGGGAGGGCCGTGGCGGCGCCGTCGTCATCGTGCAGCGCTTCGGATCGGCGCTCAATTTGAATGTCCATCTGCACGCGATGGTGATGGACGGGGTCTTCACGCGCAGTGCGCGGGGGGATGTTCGCTTCCACGCGGCGCGGTACCCGAGCGCACCTGACCTGACGCCGCTGTTGGTGATGCTGGCGAGGCGCATCGGACGCCTGTTGGCGCGCCACGGGGTGGCCGGTGGTGCTGACGGGTTCGACGTGGCCGACCCGTGGGCGGAGGAGGCGCCGACGCTGGCGGGGCTGGCGGCCGCCTCCGTGCGTGGGGTGGCGGCGTTGGGGCCACGCGCCGGGCTGTCGGTGCGACGGTGCGGGGACACGGTCGTCGTCCCGGACGCGGCCGTGCCGCGTGACTGGCACGCGCGGGTGCGCGGGTTCGATCTGCATGCGGGCATCGCGATACGGGCAGGCGCCCGCGATCGACTGGAGCGATTGTGTCGGTATGCGTTGCGGCCAGCGGTGGGGCAGGAGCGCCTGCGCCTGTCACCCGACGGACAGGTCGTACTGGAGTTGCGCCGGCGGTGGGCGAATGGGACGACGCACCTGGTGTTCGATCCCGTGGAGCTGCTTGAGCGCCTGGCGGCGCTGGTGCCACGGCCGCGGATCAACCTGGTGCTCTACCACGGCGTCCTGGCGCCGCGCGCCGCGTGGCGCCAGGCGATTGTTCCGGCGCAGGCGGATGGTGACACCAACGGTTCGGGCACAGCGAGCGAGTGCCGGCACGAGCGGGTCGGGCGCCGTCCGAACTGGGACTGGGCGGAATTGATGGAGCGCAGCTTTGGGTTCGACGTGCTGGCGTGTCCGCAGTGCGCGGGGCGGATGACGCTGGTGGCCCTGATCCGTGACCCCGCGGTCGTGGCGCGCATCCTGCGGCATCTCCAACTGCCAGACGCGGTGCCGGTGATGCGACCTGCCCGCGAGCCGCCGCTGCCATTGGAGATCGACGCTGAATCCGTGTGGGCGAGCGGCGGCTGACGCGAGGCCGGGACAGACACGCTGACGGCCAATCCGGTTCCTTCGGGGCTCTGATTGGCCGGAGGTGTGTACGGGGCCTGTCCGGGGCCGAGTCGCCTTGCCCGATTGCGGTCGAATTGGCTAATGGACTATCCTGCCGCTGGCTTTTTCGTGCGTGATCCGCGCTGGGGAAGGGTGCCCAAGGTCTGATAAACGCGGGTTATGTCAGGACAGAGCCCCTTTATACGGCCTATCGGCGGCCGTGCTCGAGTTCGTGGCGGAGAGCCTGCGGGCCGGGCCCGGCCCGGCGTGAACTCGATCCCTTTGATCAGGGCACCCGAAGCATGCTCAGCTTGCCTCTGCCAGTTGCTGGAGCCGTTTGAGCATGTCCGGGTACTTTCGTACCAGGAGTATCAGCGCCGCTGCCTGGTCGTTCGGTTTGCTCCGACCCTGCTCCCATCGCTCCAGCGTGCGTGGGTTCACGCCTATGCGGTACGCAAACGCCGGCCTCGACATGTGCAGGCGTTCCCGAGTGCTACGAATGACGTGCTCATCAATTGGAGGAAGCGTAAGTCGATCGACTTGATGAGAACGCAGGGTGATGCGGCCTAGGCGATGGGACCGCATGGCGGACACACCCTCCATCAGTTCTCCAAACACGTCGCGCTTTTTCCGTCTACTTGGGGGCATTCGTTCTCCTTCGGCGTCGCTGTCGTTGCTGCCGAGCCTTCAGTTCCGTCTCAACCGCAGTGCGCAACTGCGCCTTCTGACCTGGTGTCAGATCCGCAGCGTCGTTCTTGCCGTACAGCGTGAACATCCACACCTGCTGATCGGCGGGAAGGTGCAGGTAGATCACACGCAGTCCTCCGCGTTTCCCTTTCCCTCGGGACTCGTCAACCCAGCGCAACTTCCGAAAACCGCCTGTGCCCGGCATCACCGTGCCAGCATCTGGCCGCTCCGACAGAAACAGCTGCAGCCTCAACAGTCCGGTGTCATCGAGGTACTCGCCAACATGACGTGTGAAGGCGGGTGCCTCGAAGAACTCCACAGACCTTGACCATACGCGAATTGCGTATACCTTTCAAGGCGACCGACGCGCGCGCTCGCCCGCATGGAGGGCGCTATTCGCACACCATTCGCACACGGCGCCGAACCCACCAAAAACGCCGATGCGGCGCCTGCCGCTAAGTCGTTGAATTGATTGCAGTTGGGGAAGTGAGCCCGGGAGGAATCGAACCTCCAACCAACAGATTAAGAGTCTGCTGCTCTGCCAGTTGAGCTACGGGCCCACAAAGAGGGGCGACCAGATGAATCTGGCCTGGCACACGGCCGGGATGCGTCGTCCGCCTTCGCCGAGCACTCGCTTCGCTCGTGGCTTCGGCGGACATCCTTCGCTTGCGCTCATGGCTCGCCAGCCGTAGCCGCGAGCGAAGCGAGCGCCTGGCGAAGGATGGTGCGCCCGGCAGGATTCGAACCTGCGACCTTTGGCTTCGGAGGCCAACGCTCTATCCAACTGAGCTACGGACGCAAACCGACGATTCGTATTCCTGGTGCGCTCGGAGGGACTTGAACCCCCAACCTACGGGTTCGAAGCCCGGTGCTCTATCCAATTGAGCTACGAGCGCACAGCCATGAAGGTTATCACAAGGATCCGGTCGACGGAGGCAAGACGTTCCTGGCAAAACACAAATCCGGCACGACCCGGCCGCCAATGATGTGCTCCTGCAGAATCCGCTCGGCATTCTCCGGCGTCACACCCCGGTACCACGTGCCTTCGGGATACACCACGGCAATGGGTCCGCCGGTGCAAATCCGCAGGCACGAACAGCGCGTGCGATACGCGGGCCCGTCCGCACCCGCCAGATTCAGTTCCTTCATCCGGCGCTTGACGTAAGCCCACGTCTCCAGCCCAACCTCAGGATCCACACAATCCGGGCCCGTGCACACGAACAGGTGGCGCGTCAGCTTGCCGACGCCAAACGACGCGGCAGCCGCCTCCGGCGTCGTGCGTGTCTTGGCCATACGATTCCCCGACTACCCGATTCTCGATGTGGCGATAAACGATTCCAGATTGCCGATTTCAGATTCCAGATTCAACCTTCAGCCCGGCCTTCCGCCACTCGTTGATCCCCCCGGTGAGGTTGATCGCGGGTCCCCGGCCGTGGGCCTCCAGCAAGCTGGCCCCAATCGCCGACCGTGCGCCGGAGCCGCATTGCACGACGACAGGCTTGTCACCGGGAATCTCGGCCAGGCGGTCGGCGAGATACCCCAGCGGAATGTGTTGGGCTCCCGGAATCCGTCCGCCGTCCCACTCGGTCTGATTACGAACGTCCAGCAGCGTCACGGCGCGGTGTTCCAGTGAGGCGCGCAAATCCAGCACGGTGATCTGGGCGATGGTCTTGAGGGGTCGCTCCCCTGCCGCCCAGGCGTCGATCACGCCGGCATCGAAGTACCCCGCGATCCGGTCGAGGCCGATCATGGCCAGGTCGCGCACGGCGGTGTCGATTGACGCTGAGGCGTCGTCGACAATGAGATAGAAGTCGCTCCTGAAGGGCACCAGCCAGCCGGCCCACGTGGTGAAACTCGCATCCAGGGGGATGTTGATCGTCCCTGGGACGTGGCCGGTGGAATACGCCGCCCACGATCGGGTGTCGACCACCAGCGCCTTGTCGCCAAGATGCTTCTGAAGAGCCTCCACCTGCAGGAGTTCCGGGCGCTGGAATCCATGGAGGATTCGCGGCCCCTCCTTGTTCACGCGCTTCATTTCCGCGAAGTACTTGGGCGGCTCAGGCTGACCGGCCAGGACGGCACTCACGAACTCCGCCTCGCTCTTGACCTGAAATGCCCAGTTGAACCGCCGCTCGTAGCCCAGCGTGCTGTGGGGAATTGCGCTGATCCCCTTGCCGCACGCCGACCCCGCGCCATGCCCCGGCCACACCTGAAGCCAGTCTGGCTGCGACGAGAACTTCTGCAGGCTGGCATAGAGATCGCGCGCGCCGACCTCCATCGTTCCCTTGATGTTGGCGGCCTTCTCCAGCAGATCCGGGCGCCCGACATCGCCGACGAAGATGAAATCCCCGGACGCGACGGCAATCGGCTCCGACGCGCCGGCCGAATCCGTCACCAGAAATGACACGTGTTCCGGCGTGTGTCCTGGCGTGTGCATCACATCGATCAGCACACTCCCGACCGTGATGCGATCGCCATCCTTCACCAGCGTCGCACCTGCCTCTGCGGCAAAGGCGTACTTCCAGTCCGCATCGCCTTCGTCCGAGAGGAACAACGCTGCTCCAGTTCGAGCCGCCAGCTCGCGGCTGCCCGAGACGAAGTCCGCGTGAATGTGGGTTTCGGTGACATGAGTGACCTTCACACCCTGGGCCTCGGCCGCCTTGATGTACTGATCGACGTCGCGATTCGGGTCGATCACGATCGCCGCGCCGGCTCCCGGGCACCCAATCATGTAGCTCGTCTGGGCCAGTTTCGGTTCGAAGAATCGTTTCATGAACATGGGGGTATTGTACTCAAGTGCCTCGTTACAAACTCATCATGGAATATGCCGGCACCCGCTATTCGGGCTGGCAGATTCAGAACAACGCCCGGACCGTCCAGGGCGAGCTGCACAAGGCCCTCGAAGCCGCCACGCGGGGCCGCCGGTTCGAAACCTACGGCTCCGGCCGGACCGACGCCGGGGTCCATGCGCTCGGCCAGGTGGTCCACGTGGACCTGCCGTCGGCGCTGCCGCCAGACACCCTGGTGGCGCGCATCAACGACGGACTGCCCCACGACATCAACGTCCTGTCGGCCGAGCGGATGCCCCCTCGCTTCCACGCCCGGCACAGCGCCGTGGCCCGTCACTACCGCTACCAGCTCTCACGCCGCCGCTCAGCCTTCGAGAAGCCCTACGTCTGGTGGGTGCGCGACCGGCTCGATCTGGGTCGGATGCGTGAGGCCGCCGGGCGCCTGGTCGGCTTCGCCGACTTCCGCGCCTTTACCGACGACGACCCGGAGGAGAAGTCGACGCAGGTCCTGCTGCAGCAGCTCACGCTCACCGAACAGGATCATTTGATTGTGATCCACGTGAGCGGCTCGCATTTTCTCTGGAAGATGGTCCGGCGGATCGTCGGGGTCCTGGTTGGCGTCGGCAAGGGCGCATTGACGCCTGACGATGTCGACCGGCTGCTCCAAGAAAAATCCCCGCTGCCGGCGCAACTGACTGCGCCGGCAGCGGGGCTGTTCTTGGAACGCGTAGACTACTGAGCTACCAGTTGACGATCAGCCGGCCCCAGGTCGTGTGCGCGGTATACGGTTCGAAGGCATACCCGAGCAGCAGGTAATTGCCGGGGACACGCGCCTGGATCGCCTGCGCATCCAGCGTGTAGTCCGTCAACGCATACTTGTCGTACCAGTACGTCACGCCAACCGCGATCCGACTGTTGATGTGGTAGATGCCATCAATCGTGGCCCGCGTCAGGTCGCTCTTGATCGTCGGCAGCGGCACCGGCACATCGAGCGAGGACGGCACCGGATCCCCAATCCCAAACGTGTAGGTGGCACGCGTGCGATTGTAGTCGTAGGTCGTGCGGAGATCCACCTTGTCGCGGATCCCGGTCACGTCCACACTGGCGATGACGGAGTGCACGATGTCGTCACCGGCCGTCGAGAAGTTGGCCGCCGGATCGATATCGGTCGTCGACCGTGTGGTGTTGTTCATCTGCTTCGTCTGGTAGTCCTCATACGAGTAGGACAGACCCAGGGCCACCTGCTCGTTCGGCGTGCCCGTGAACCCCGCGCTGTAGATGTTGTGCTTGTTGTCGCGCAGCCCGAGCCCGCTGTTGAGGTAGTCGTCTTTGCCGATACTCGTCGACAGGTTCAGACTCCAGTTGGGATCCACTTGAATGGCGCCCACCAGCGACGCGCGGCTCCGATTTCGATCGGCGATGTCGAAGTGCCGCATCGTGACTTTCTCAGACACGTTCAGCAGGACGTTCTCATCAAACCCATTGCCGCGGCGCTGCGAGTATTCGTAGACGCTGCGCACCGTGATGGCGCCGTTGCCGACGACGTCGAACCGGACGCGGCCGGTGTTCTCGACGTTGTCCGTGAAGAACCGGTGGTTGCGGGTCTCGGCATAGCGCGATCCGCCCACGCTGAACGTGGCTCGCCCAACCGGCGTGAGATACAGGTCGGCATCCAAATCGTTCCGCTTGACGCTGAAGGCTTCCGAGTCGATGGGTGGATCTGAAGTTCGAACGTCCCGATCGTAGCGGACCCAGGCCGACAGTGGATACAACGGCGTCTGATTGTCGTAGTCGAAGTAGCGATACTTGACCACGACATTCACCATGTCGGTCGGCCGCGACGTAAACGTCAGGTTGGTCGCCATGGTTTCCGCCTTGCCGTTGACCGTGCTGCGATACAGCGGGACCGTCTCCACCGCGCTGTTGATCGTGAACGGGATGATGGGCTGGCCCCCGTCCTTGAGCGTGGCGAACATCGTGTACGCGGTCACGCGCGACCGACGCGGCAGCTTCACGCTCACCATCGCGTTCACCCCCAGGCGGCTGCTGTCGGGCGCCTGCTGCGGCAGCCGGCCGCGGCCGGGGGTGCCGCTGCGGTCTTCCAACTGCGCCGGATTGTCGAACACGACTGGCGACGCGTTGTTGGTGAACCACGACCCGGTATAGCCGACGCGGAAGAGCGCCCGACCCCGGCTGGTCTCGACCGACGCGTCCAGATCGGTGAAGTTCTGGTCGATCGGATGCGGCAGTTCGATTTCAGTCGACAGATACGCGCCAAACGGCTGCGCGCCCGTTCGCGACGTGCGCTTGACGTTGACCTTGAACAAGAGGTCCTCGTTCGGCGTGTACTGGAACCCGCCGGCGGCAGTATGCCGCTTGGACTTGAGCTCGAACGCCGGTGAGGCGGCCACCAGGGCCGTGAACGCCGGATATCTGAGCGAAGTGCTCATGTTCTGCAGTGACAACTGCGTGGCGTCGGGGATCTCGAACACGCCAGGTGAGGTCTCGGTGTACGGCGTCCTGGTCGTCTGGCTCATCAGGAAGGGAATCTGATCCCACGATCCGAAGGCCTTGAACGAGCCCGGCAGCACGAAGTTCGCCGTGTACTTCTGATCCGTGCGCCCGACGTGGTCGGCACCCACATTCAGGAACCAGCCGTTCTTCCGGACCTTCCAGGTCACGCCATCCAGGAACAGGCCGTCGCTCAGATCCCGGAACCGTTCGTACCGGGCCGGCTGGCCGGTCGTCGACGTGGTCCGCGCCCCGAGATTGAACGACCCGAGGTTGACCGGCACGTCGGTGGCAGTTTGCGCGTTCGCAGCGGCCGGAGCCATCACGAGCGCGAACATCACGATGCTGTTGATGATTCGCATGATTGACCTCCTAGCGCACGAAGCGGTTGCCAGCTGGGTGATTCGACCCATGGATCGTGGCGTGGCACTGCACACATCCCCGGGCAAAGATTCGAACACTGGTCGCGATACTGCTTCCGTCATACACGCTGCCCGGATGCCCGGACGGCGCGTGGCACCGCTGACACAGGAACGGCTGCTTGGCAACCAGCATGCGGTCGTTGGTCGAACCGTGCGGGTCGTGACAGGACACACAGCCCTCACGCGACGGGGCGTGTTCCCACAGATACGGCCCACGCTTGTCCACATGGCACGAGGTGCACAACTCGGCGACCGAGTCCCCCACGCGCAGCATCTTGCGGTTCGTGCTGCCGTGCGTGTTGTGGCACGACGTGCACACCATCTTGCCTTCTCGGACCGGCATGTGGCCGGACCGATCCAGTTTCGACGCCTTGTCGCGATGGCACGTCGCGCACAATTCGACTTGCGTCGCCTTCTTCAGTTGCCCGGCGTCCGACACCGGCGCGTGCACGCTGTGGCAGTTGGCACACGACACGCCGCGGGATTCATGGGTACTGCCTTCCCACAGCGCATGCTCACCCCGGTTGTGGCACGTCGTGCACGTGGCGTTCACGTCGGCGGCCTTCATCGTCTTGAAGTTGAGCGGCTTGACTTCCACGGGATCGGCCACGTGCAGGCTGCCTGGACCGTGACACGATTCACACCCCTGCTTGGCGGCAGGGCTGCGCGGGTCGGCCTCGCGACTATGGGCGGTGTCCTTGTATTTTTCTGCAAGCGTGTCATGACACCCGAGGCAGGTGTCCTGGCCGACATACGTCGCCCCTGAGGCAACCTGCGCCTGCGTGAGATTCACTGCGACTGC
>JAHEFO010000184.1 GCA_024640135.1 Acidobacteriota bacterium | reverse complement strand
CCGACGCGTAGTCGTCCCACCGGATCCGCGCCACGCCTTCCATCATCATGACACCCACGAGCACCAGCGCCGGCGCCACGATGGGATACAACGTGACGTCACCCACGGCCACGCCTCCGCCGATCATCTTGACCAGGGGATAGAAGAACGGCACCAGCAGGAAGAGGCCGGCCGTGACATAGCTCGCGCGGCCCGTGCGCCCCCCGGCCGCCACGCCCGTGGAACTTTCGATATAGGCCGTCACCGTCGACGTGCCGAGGCCAGCCCCGATGACCGTGCCGACCGCGTCGGCCATCAACGCCTGGCGAGCCCGCGGCATCACGTCGTTCTTGATGGCACCGATCCGGTTGGCGACGGCAATCAAGGTTCCGACGGAATCAAAGAGCGCCAGGAAGAAGAAGACGAACACGACATCGAGCATCTCGATCCGGAGCGCCCCGGGAATATCCAGCTGGAGGAACGTGGGCGCCATCGACGGCGGCGTACTGAAGATCCCTTCATACCGCACCAGGCCCAGCGCCAGCGCGGCGATTGTCGCCGCGCCCATGCCAACGAGGAACGCGCCCTTGACGCCACGCGCCATCAGTACCGCGGTGAGCAACAGCGTGCCCGCCGACAACAGCGCCGGTGTGGAGGTCAGGTCACCCAGGCCGACCATCGTGCCGGGCGTGTCCACGATGATGCCGGCCCACTGGAGGCCGATCAGGGCAATGAGCAACCCGATGCCAACGCTGATGGCGTGTTTGAGTGGCGCCGGCACGGCGGCGATCACATGCTCCCGAAGCCCGATGCCCGCCGTGAGGATGAAGACGAGACCTGCGATCGCCACGGCGCCGAGCGCCACCTGCCAGGGCGTGCCAGACGCCAGGACCACGGTGTAGGCGAAGAAGAAGTTGTGGCCCATCGCCGGAGCGACGGCAATCGGATAGTCGGCCAGCCGTCCCATCAGGGCCGTCGCGATTGCGGAGGCCAGGCACGTGGCCATGAACACCGCGCCGGGGTCCATACCTGCGGCGCCCAGGACGGTCGGCTGCACGAACACGATGTAGGCCATCGTCACGAACGTGGTCACGCCGGCCAGCACTTCGGTCCGGAGCGGGGGCCGTTCAGGCATGTTGCACCTCAGTCAGGATATCTCGCCGGTCGGCGGCTGGTCCCCGTGCCGGGGTCGCGGCAATCGGACCTCTGCGGTCGATGTTTCGGCTGCTCATGGGATGCGCGAGGGAACTGACCTGTTGTACCTTTAGGGTTATTTGTTTGATTACTTCCCACCTTGCATTCCTGATCACGAGAAGGGCACCAAATGTCGCATCACGCTACCCTCGAAACACCAGGCTCATCGTATGTGAAAGAAGTACTCGCTCACACGGTTGCCCGCAACGCGGGCGAGCCGGAATTCCACCAGGCCGTACAGGAGGTCCTGGAGTCACTGGCCCTGGTGTTTGACCGCAGACCCGAATACCGGACGGCACGGATTCTCGAGCGCATGCTCGAGCCGGAGCGCGTAATCATGTTTCGCGTCCCGTGGCAGGACGACCAGGGACAGGCTCAGGTCAACCGGGGATTTCGCATCGAGATGAACAGCGCGCTTGGCCCGTACAAGGGAGGGTTGCGTTTTCATGCGTCGGTCAACCTGGGCATTCTGAAGTTTCTCGCCTTTGAACAGGTGCTCAAGAACTCGCTCACCACACTGACGATGGGCGGGGGCAAGGGTGGTTCGGACTTCGATCCCAAGGGGAAGAGTGACAACGAGGTGATGCGCTTCTGCCAGAGTTTCATGACTGAACTCTCACGCCACATCGGCCCGAACACGGATGTGCCGGCTGGGGACATCGGCGTCGGCGGCCGCGAGATCGGGTACCTCTTCGGCCAGTACAAGCGTCTCCGCAACGAGTTCACCGGCGTCCTGACTGGCAAGGGGCTCAACTGGGGCGGGTCACTCATCCGGCCCGAGGCGACGGGCTACGGCGCCGTGTATTTCGCAGCGGAGATGGTCGCCACGCGCGGGGAGACCTTGGCGGGCAAGGCCTGCATCGTGTCCGGCAGCGGCAATGTCGCGCAGTACACAATCGAGAAGCTCCTCGATCTTGACGCCAAACCGGTGTCGATTTCGGACTCGAACGGATTCATCTACGATGAGTCGGGCATCGACCGCGAGAAGCTCAAGTTCATCTTCAAGTTGAAGAACGAGCGCCGGGGCCGAGTCAAGGAGTACGCAGACCACTTCAAGGGCGCGGTCTACACACCTTTCGATTCCTTGCTGGACCACAATCCGCTCTGGTCCCTGAAGGCCGAGTGCGCGTTTCCGAGCGCCACGCAGAATGAAATCAACGCCACAGACGCCCAGAACCTCCTGAAGTCAGGCGTGTATGTCATCTCTGAAGGGGCGAACATGCCGACGACGCTTGACGCCGTGAAACTCTTCCTGGACGCGGGCATCCTCTATGCGCCGGGCAAGGCTGCCAACGCCGGGGGCGTCGCGACATCGGGCCTCGAGATGATGCAGAACAGCATGCGCATGAGCTGGACGCGGGAAGAAGTCGACAAGCGGCTCCACGACATCATGAAGGCCATTCACAAGTCCTGCGCGGACACCGCGACCGCGTTCGGCACGCCCGGCAACTACGTCAACGGTGCAAACATCGCCGGATTCCTGAAGGTGGCCGACGCGATGATGGATCAAGGGTTGGTTTGATGCCCGAGGGACCAGCGGCTGCTCGATGGCTCGGGTCGGGCAGCCGCGTCCACGGGTTTCAGGATCTCGCCCGCTATCGGGTGCACGACATCCTGCTGGTCTCGAGCCTCTACGACGCCTTCATTCTCACCGAGGACGGCCAGCTCACCGAGGGTGTCCTCGGACACTTCCTCAGCTTCGAGCCACACGATGCGCCACGGCTGCGCCATGCCTCGACGGGCGAAGAGGCGCTGGAACTGGCACAGTCCGAGGGCCATTGCGATCTGGTGATTGCGGCGGTCAAGCTCCGCGACATGAGCGCCGGGGAGCTCGTCCAACGCCTCCGGGCCCAGGGCCAGACGATGCCGGTGGTCGCGCTCGCCTACGACGCCAGCGATCTGATTGGGCTCACCGCGCCAGGCGCGGCCGATGGCCTGGACCGGGTCTTCCTGTGGGAGGGCGACGTCAGCATCCTTCCGGCCATCGTGAAATACGTCGAGGATCGCCTGAACGTCATTGCCGATACGGGCAAGATGGGCGTGCAGGCCATCATCCTCATCGAGGACAGCATCCGCTACTACTCGTCGTTTCTGCCGGTCATCTATGCCGAGCTCATGCGGCACGCGCGGAGCCTGGTGCCGGAAGGCCTCAATCTGTCCGACAAGATCATGCGGGAGCAGGCGCGCCCGAAGATTCTGTTGTGCGGCACCTACGAAGAGGCCTGGCACTACTTCACGGAGTATGAGGACCGCATCCTGGGCGTGATTGCGGACATCGAGTTCCCGAAGGACGGCAAGGTGACAGCCGGCGCCGGTGTGGAGTTCGCCCGGCACGTCCGTGAGCTCCAGCCCGACGTGCCGATCATGCTGCAGTCGAGCCTGCCGGAGAACGAGGCCCTCGCCGCATCGGTGCCTGCGGCGTTTCTCCTGAAAGGATCGCCAACCCTCCTGCATCAGCTCCAGCAGTTCATGGTGGACAATCTTGGCTTCGGCGACTTCGTGTTCCGTCTGCCTGACGGGACCGTGGTGGGCCGGGCGGCGGATCTACGCGGCCTGGAGGCCATGTTGCACACGGTGCCGGCCGAAAGTCTCGGCTATCACGGTGAGCGGAATCACTTCTCGAAGTGGTTCAAGGCGCGCACGGAATTCACACTGGCGCATCGGCTCCGGCCGCGCAAGATGTCGGAATTCGAATCGCTGGAGCACCTGCGGAGCAACCTCATCGAGGCCATTCACGACTATCGCCGGCGTCGGCGCCGTGGGATCGTCGCGGACTTCGACACTGCGTCGTTTGATCCTGACTCGAGCTTCTGCCGGCTCGGCAGTGGATCGCTCGGCGGCAAGGGGCGAGGCCTGGCGTTCCTCAGCTTCCTGCTCGAGGAGTACGACATTCCGTCGGAGTTCAAGCCGGTCGAGGTTGGAGTCCCTCCAGCCATGGTGCTCAGCACCGAGGTGTTCGACCGCGTGCTGGACCTGGGCGACTTGCGCGCGGCCGCGCTTGCGTCGACCAACGACCAGACGCTGCTGGATCGGCTTCGGACCACGCCGCTGCCGGCGGACATCGTGAAAGCGCTCACCGCCTTTCTCCGTGTCACCACCTATCCACTCGCCGTGCGTTCGTCGAGTCTGCTGGAAGATTCCACGTACCAGCCGTTTGCGGGTGTGTACGAGACCGTCATGGTCCCGAACCAGGGAGACCTCGCTGCACGCCTCCATGCGCTGACAGAGGCGATCAGTCGCGTCTATGCGTCGGCGTTCAGTGGCCGCGTGAAAGCACACCTGTCGGCCTCGCCGTACCGCCACGAAGAAGAGAAGATGGCGATCGTCATCCAACGGGTCGTTGGCCGCTCACATGGTGGCCGGTACTATCCGGACCTGGCCGGCGTCGCCAGGTCGTACAACTTCTACGCCGTGCCCCCGCTCGCGGCCAACGACGGGATCGCCGCCGTCGGCCTCGGCCTCGGCGCCACGGTGGTGGGCGGCGATACGTGTTTTCGGTTCTCTCCACGACACCCACAGCACGTCATTCAATTCTCGTCGGTCAAGGACATCCTGCAGAACTCGCAGCGCACCTTCGCCGCGGTGCAACTCGACAACCCCGAGGGGGAGCACGGCGCGGGGTTCGAATTGCAGCAGTACGAACTCGACGTGGCTGAGCAGGACGGCACGTTGGCGGCCGTCGGATCGACCTACTCGCGGGAGAATGACGCAATCTTCGACGGCATCGCACGGCCGGGTGTCCGCCTCGTGACCTTCGCGCCCATCCTCAAGCACGGCCTGTTTCCGCTGGCTGAGATCCTCGCCCGCGTGCTCGATATCGGCGTGCAGGGCGTTGGCGGACCGGTGGAGCTGGAATTCGCCGTCAATCTCGGTGACGGCACCCGTCCGACCGAATTCGCGCTGCTGCAATTGCGTCCGCTGGCGCTGGCAGGAGACGTGACAGGCCCGGAGCTGGGGATCCACGATCGCTCGTCACTGGTGTGCCAGAGCGACGCCGTCCTCGGGCACGGGCGCCTCGAGCCTCTTCGAGACGTCATCGTCCTGGACTCAGCGCGATTCGGCGCGACACAGAGCCAGGAAATTGCGGCGGAGATCGGCCGCCTCAATGCGGAACTCGTCGCCACTCAGACGCCGTACCTGCTCATCGTGGTCGGCCGGCTCGGATCGAGCGAACCGACCCTCGGCGTGCCGGTTGTGTGGGAACAGATTTCCGGCGCCCGTATCATCGTCGAAGCGGGGTTCCACGACTTCAAGGTCACGCCCTCGCAGGGGTCGCATTTCTTTCAGAACCTGATGACGTTTCGTGTCGGATATTTCACCGTGAACGAAGACTCGGGCGAAGGGTTTGTTGACTGGGACTGGCTGGCGGCCGAGCCGGCGCTGAGCGAGCGATCGTGCGTGAGGCACCTTCGGTTCGCATCTCCACTCGGTGTCAGGATGAACGGCAAGGAACATCGTGGCGTGATCGTCAAGCCCTGGCTCGCGTGAGTCCGCCGGGAGCGGCCACGCCGAACTTGGTGACTCACAGTCCAATTCCCCGTATGCTCTCCGCGTGATACCCACCATCATTCCAGGGGCGCGAAATCAGCGCTACATCTTCCTGCTGGCGGTGGTGGCCGCCTTGATCCTGGTGGTTGGAGCGTTGACGCGCCCCAAGGACGAGCCCCCCGCGCCGGCATCGGACGCGGATCTGGCGAACATCTCCCGGCTGTCGGAGCGCCGGTCGCTGGAAGACATGACGAGCTACTTCAGCAACATTGCCACCACGGCCGAGTTGTCCCTGGTTCGACTGCGTGACTTGTCGACGTCGGCATTCGCGTGGAATGCGGACCGGATTGTGGCCGCAAGAATTGCTGACCCCTTTCCCACCAAGGCCACCTTTGAGACGCCCGGCGGCGACATCGTGGCGACGGTCGCCCTGCGGCGTCCGGACCTGCCGGTGGTGTCTATCGCGGCGCCGCCGGCTGCTGCGCTGGTGCCGGTGCGGCGGTCATTGATCCCCGTTCAGTCCGGCGCCTGGATCTTTGCGCTATGGACAGGCTCCCAGGCACGCAGCTTCGTGTACGGCCACGCGCTCGACAGCGTATCGGGATTCTGCGGCGAGGTCAGGGTCCAGCAGATTGTGCCCTCGTTTGTCCTGACGGCCTCCATGGCCGGCGGGGCCATCGTCGACATCGACGGCAATGTGCTGGGACTCATCGTGCCCTGCCGCGATGGCATCACGGCAATCAGTGCCGACAGCGTTGACATGCTGCTTGCTGACGACAATTCGCTCGAGAGTCAGTTGTTGTCGCAGTACGGATTTCGAGCCGCTCCGCTATCGGCGGACGAGGCCGCGTATGTCAAGCAGAGCGACGGCCTGATCGTCCGCGAAGTCTGGCTTCAGTACGCCGCGCACACCGCCGGCCTCAGGCCCGGCGACGTCATTCTTGCCATTGGGGGTGCGCCGGTGGTGGGCCCCGGCGATTTGCTGCAGCTCATCGGCGCGGCCGCCGGCGGGCCGCCAGACCTGGCCGTCCAGCGCGGATCGACCAGAATCCAGATGACACTGCACGCCGGCGAGATGACGGGCGACGCCGAACGGCCGGACCGGGGCCTCATGCTGCAGGCGCCTGAAGGCTCCCGAATCGACGCCGTCGCCCCGGACAGTCCTGCCGCCAGGGCCGGCATTCGGCCGGGCGACCGCATCATCCGGATCAACCACGTCGCGCCAGGCGACGTAAACCAGATACGACGGCTGCTGTCCGGTGCCGGAACCCGTTCCGGGCCGGTGCTCATGGAATTGGAACGTGGGGGACGCCGATTCGCCGTCCTCCTGCAGCCACCGGCCTGAGAAATCCACACAATGGATGAACTCACGTCGCTCGGTCTCATTCTGCTGCTCGCGTTGTTCGCGGGCCATCTGGTGCGCGCCCTGCACATTCCGGAAGTCACCGGATATCTGATTGCCGGGGTTGTCCTTGGCCCGTCGGTCCTGGGCTGGTTGAGCCAGGAGAACCTCAGCGCGTTGGGTGTCGTGAGCGAGGTGGCTCTCGGCCTGATTCTGTTTTCGATCGGGTCCGTCTTCGAGTATTCACTGTTTCGCCGGATCGGCCGGCAGGTGGCCCAACTCACGCTGGTCGAATCCGCCGCTGCCGCAGTGATCGTCGCGATCGGCATGCTGATGCTCGGCCTGGCCTGGCAGGTGGCACTCCTGCTCGGCGCGGTGGCAATTGCGACGGCGCCGGCTTCGACGCTCATGGTCATCCGTGAGTGCGACGCCGCGGGTCCGGTCACCGACTATTTGCTCGGCGTCATCGCGGTCAACAACGTGCTCTGCATCACGGTGTACGGCCTGGTCGCGGCCGGCATCGACCTGCTGTCGCCTGCGTCGAGCGGCTTCTTCGAGACGCTCTATCGATCGATGTTCACGTTCGTCTGGCAGATGGTCGGGTCGGCGGCACTCGGATTCCTGATCGGCCTTCTGCTCGCCAAGTGGGCGGCCCATGTCACGGAGGGCGGCGAGATGCTGATTCTGCTCGCGGGCTCGATTCTGCTCTGTGTGGGTGTGGCCCGCGGACTCGAACTGTCGCCACTGGTCGCGAGTCTTGCGGTGGGCGCGACCATGGTGAACTTGAGCGCGCGCAGTCGTCATCTCTTTGAAACGCTGGCAGGCACTGACCCCCCGTTCTACGCGGTGTTCTTTGTCCTGGCCGGAGCCCAGCTCGACGTCTCGCTCGTCCCGGCGATGGGCGTGGCAGGTGTGGTGTACGTGATCGGCAGAGCCGGCGGCAAGTTCTTCGGCGCCCGGGTCGCAGCTGCGCGGCTCGGTCTCCAGAGTAGCGTCCAGCGGTTCCTCGGCTTCGCCCTGTTGGCCCAGGCCGGCCTGGCCGTCGGACTGACCCTTGTCATCGACGATCGTTACCCGGCCATCGCGCCGGTGATCACGACCGTTGTACTCGCGTCGGTCGCGATTTACGAAATGATTGGGCCCATCAGCACCCGGTTCGCCCTGGTTCGCGCCGGCGAAGCGCACATGGCCAAACCGGTCACGGTCGACCCGATCACCATGTGACGCACAGCGGCGTGGCCGGCGACACGGCTGGGCCTTGAAATAATCTGTGCAACGGCGCACACTCAGAGCCAGTACGTCCTTCGAAGGAGGGCCCCATGTCGAGCTTGTTCCGCAAGTGCATGGTGGCGCTCACCGGCGTCGTGATTATC
>JAHEFO010000021.1:10963-30346 GCA_024640135.1 Acidobacteriota bacterium | reverse complement strand
GCGAAGCCTTCGACGTTTATCGTTACCATCTGAAGCCGGACGGCATCGTGGCCTTTCACATTACCAGCCGCTACTTCGACCTGACTCCAGTGGTGCGGAATCTGATCGTTCCCGGCGCCGGCGAGAGCATGGGAGCGTTCTACGTGCACGATTCGGGGCATCCGCAGCTGGCGACATCCCGGTCCGACTGGGTCCTGATCACCGCCAACCAGGCCTTTCTCAAGAATCCGCAGGTGCAAGTCCTGATGACACGATGGCCCGAGCCGGTGCCCCGGCCCGTGGTCTGGACGGACGACTACAGCAATCTGGTCGCGCTCATTCACGAACGGATCGACGAAGAGGGCTTCGAGGGACGCGACTAGCGGCCATCCGCAGCGGCGTCGAGACGCTACTCCATCAGGCTCTTGAGGATGTCATAACGGCTGACCTGTCCGACGAGCCGGCCGTCGCGCAGAACCGGAAAGCGGCGGAAGTGGCTCTGAAGAAAACGGTGGACCGCGCTCACCACATCCAGTGAGGCGTCCAGCGTCTCGACGGGAGCGCTCATGTACTCGCGCACGGGACCTCCCCGGTCGTCATGGTACTGCGCCGAGAACACAATCCGCAGGCAGTCCTTCTTGGACAACATGCCAATCAGGGCTCCCGTGGCGTCGACGACCGGCGCGCCGGAGATTCGTTTGCTGAGCAGGATGCGAATGGCCTCGTGAATGCTCATGTCCGGCGGCAACGTCACCAGACGTGTGGTCATGATGTCAGCGACCGTTCGAGTCATCGGCTCACCCTGGTCCGGCAGATGGGGCACCGCTGGAGTACGGGGTCTCCACCACAGCCGCTCCTGAGCGGGGGGCGGCCCAGCAGCAGGCCGGCACTGGAGCCGACGATCACCAGGCCGATCACCGCGAAACTGATCAGGAACAGGGTCATGACACACCGCCGCCCGTAAACCCGTTCACGTCCACTTCTTCCAAGCCTTCAGGCCGGCGCATCAGGAACAAGGCTCGGGCATCGCACGCTTTCAGCAATGGACGTGCGGCTTCGGGACCCATCACCATCGCGGCAGTGGCCAGACTGTCCGCGATGAGCCCCGTTGCCGCCAGCACACTGACTGAAGCGACCCCGCGATTTACTGGTGATCGCGTGCTCGGGTCCATCACATGAGCATAGCGTCGCTGGCCCACGACGTAGTGCTGCGCCGCGTCGCCGGACGTCGCCAGGGCGGAACCGTCCATCGAGACCATTCGCTGCGCCACGTGCGATCCAGGTCGCGCGATGCCCGCTCGCCAGTGGCGGCCGGACGGGTGACATCCCCGCGCTATCACTTCACCACCCACCTCAAGAAGGAACTCGAGGCCGTCAAGCGTTCGTCGAGCTTCGTCCAGGGCATATCCCTTGGCGATGCCGCACAGGTCGAGCGTCAGCCCCGGAGAGGCCGTGGTCAGCCGGTTGCCGGAGAGGCGCACGTCGCGGAACCGGCCGGCCGGGCGATCGGGAGCGAGGATTACGGGCCCGAATCCGAAACGCCTGCCAATGGGAGCCAGGGTGGGATCAAACGCGCCGCCGCTCTCGCCGGCCAGCACCAGCGCCGCGCGTGTCACGAATGCCGTCTCGTCGGAGACGAGGCTCAAACCGGCTGCATTGAAGCGGCCGAGGTCTGAGTCCGGTCGAAACGGGGACATCAGGCGGTCGATCCGCGCGAGGCTGGCTTCCAGCATCGACCGGGCCTGCGCTGACTCGCACGTGTCCGGCAGCACGAGGCGCCATGTCGAGCCAAATGCGAGGCCAGTCTCCACACGCACGCGCGCGGCCTGCAGATCCGTCGGCTGGAAGGCCAGGAGCGCCGGCGTGGCGGCCATTTTCAGAATCGCTCGACGAGTGACGAACATGTCAGCCTCCGAAGTCGTCGTGCCGCACGCGTTCGGGCGGGACGCGCAACCGGTGGAGCACCGCACGTGCCGCTTCGATCATGAGCGGCGGCCCACACAGGTAGTACTCGCACCCCTCGGGATGAGGATGTGACTGAAGATACCGGCGATAGAGCACGTCATGAATGAACCCGATTTCTCCCTTCCACGCATCCTCCGGCGACGGGTCGGAGAGCGCGACGTGCCACGAGAAATTCTGGTGCTCGCGCGCCAGCCGTGCCATGTCGTCCGCGTAGTAGAGGTCGATCAGCGATCGCGCGCCATACCAGTAGCTGATGCGGCGCGAGGTGCGCCGGAACTCGAGCTGGTCGAACACATGGGCGCGCAGAGGCGCCATTCCGACACCGCCCCCGACCAGAATGATCTCCCGGTCGGAGTCCTGAATGAAGAACTCACCAAAGGGACCGGAGACGTCAACCGTCAGTCCGTCCGCGAGTCCGAACAGGTACGACGACACGACACCAGGTGAAATGTCGGTTCTGCCTGCCGGCGGCTGGGCAAGCCGGACATTGAGAATCAGGGCGTCTGTCTCTCCCGGGTGATTGACCAGTGAATACGCGCGCGCGCGCTTCGTGGTCGAACTGGCCGTCAGTTGCCGGAGCCCGAGGTGCTGCCAGACGGACTCATATCTCGGGTCCACGGCGATCTCGGTGAACGGCAGCGTGAATGGCGGCACCGTCACCCGGACGAAAGATCCGGCTCGGAATGTTCTCGCCTGGCCATCGGGTAGCGCGAGCACGATTTCCTTGATCACGGGGGCAACCGAGCGGGTCCGGCGGACCGTGCACGACCAGTGTTCCGTCATCAGGGCGTCCGCGGAAACGGTGATCGCAAGATCGCCTCGCACAATGACCTGACAGGCCAGACGGACATCCCTTGCGAGGTCAGCCTCACTCAGAGTCATCCGCTCAGTGGGCAGCGCCTCGCGGGCCCGGGCGATGGTGACGCGACACCACCCGCAGGTGCCGGCTCCACCGCAGTTGGTGGGCAGGTGGATGCCGGCTTCCTCGAGCGCAGCCAGCAGTCTGTCCCCGAGTCGCGCGTCCAGAACACGCTCGCCGTTCACGATGACATGCGCCAGTCCGTGCGGCAGGAACACCGCCCGGGCCGCCAGGACGATCCCGGTCAAGGCCATCATCAGGGCGATGAAGATCGAAACACTGAGGAGGATGTCGGAAATCATCGGCTCATCCAAACCTCAGACGGCTGAAGACGGCAAAACCCATCGACATCAGGCCAGTCAGAATGAAGGCCAGTCCCAGGCCTCGCAGCCCCTGCGGCACCCGGCTCTCGTCAATGCGTTCGCGGATGGCGGCGAGCGCGCAAATGGCAAGCGCCCACCCCGCGCCGGATCCAAAGCCGTAGACGACGCTCTCTGTGAATCCGTAGCGCCGCTCGACCATGAACAGGCTGGCGCCGAGAATCGCGCAGTTGACCGTCAGCAACGGCAGATAGATGCCCAGCGAGCCGTGGAGCGCGGGGAAGTAGCGATCGAGAACCATCTCGAGAATCTGGACGACGGTGGCGATGACACCGATGGCGGCAATCAACGCGAGAAAGCTCAGGTCCGTGTCACCCTGACCCAGCCACGTCAGGGCGCCCGGTGCGAAGACCCGGCTGAACAACACCTGGTTGACAGGGACCGTGATGGTCTCCACCACAATCATCGCCAGTCCCAATCCAAAGGCTGTCTCCAGGCGTTTGGACACGGCCAGGAACGTGCACATTCCGAGGAAGTAGGAAAGCGCCAGGTTGTCGGTGAAGACCGCGCGGAGCAGCAGTTCAGTCATCGCGCCTCCGTGATATCCATCGACTCTCGTGCCGGCTCCGCCTGTTCGGGCCGGAGGGTCCGCACAGTCCACACCAGCAGGCCCAGCAGGAAGAACGCACTGGGCGGCAGGTTCATGAACTCCAGCGGCGTGAACCAGCCGCCGTCTGCCGTGATTGGCAGAACGGTGACCCCCATCAGGGTCCCCGCGCCCAGAAGCTCGCGCACGGTGCCGATGGCGACCAGAATCAGCGCATATCCCAGGCCATTGCCGAGGGCGTCGAGCACACTGGCCCCAGGTGCGTGCTCCATGGCGAAGCTCTCCGCGCGGGCCAGTACGATGCAGTTGGTGACAATGAGACCGACGAAGACACTCAAGCGCCTGCTCATCGCGAACAGGTAGGCCTGGAGCACCTGATCCACGACGATCACAAGCGAAGCGATAATCGTGATTTGCACGATCAGCCGGATCGACCGGGGAATATGGCGGCGGATCAGGCTGACGATGCCGCTCGAGACGGTGACCACTACGATCAGCGCGGCACTCATGACCAGCGATGCGGCCAGCGATGTGGTCACCGCCAGAGCCGAGCAGACTCCCAGAACGTGGAGCGTGACCGGGTTGGCCACCAGCAGAGGGGCGGTCACCGTGCGGCGATGCTCGCTCATTGTTCTTCCTCCATGCGCCGACGATCCAGAAACGGTCCGTACCCATCCGGACCGAGCCAGAACCGCATGAGTTGGGTGACGCCGTTGCTGGTTCGCGTCGCACCAGAGATGGCGTCCACCTGATGCACGCCGGTCGCGGCCCCTTCGACCACCTCGATACGGATGACACCCCCGGCGTCAGCCACCTGTTTGCCCGGCCAGCCGGCTTGCCAGGCACGCTCCTCGATGCGGGAACCCAGTCCAGGTGTCTCTCCGTGTTCGTAGAACGTCAGCGCGGCGACGGTGTTCAGATCCGCCTGCAGTGCCAGGTATCCCTTGAGCATGGATTGATAGCCTGCACCCCGAACTGGCAGGAGGATGAGTCTCAGGACGCCGCCGTCGCGGACCTCGAAAACGGTTGCGACGCTCTCCCGGCTGCCCAGGCCGGCGAGGTCGCGATCGCTCTGGAGGTCGACGGTCGTGCCGGGATCGTAAGTGACGTACGCGCCGGTTGCGAGGTCCACCAGACGTGCGTCGGGAACGCCCCCGCCCAGCGTGTCCACCAGCGCCAGGATCTGAGCGGCGTGGCCAGCCATCCGGTTCGCATCACGTCGCGGCTTCAGCGCGATCGCAGTGATCGTGACGAGGAGCGAGCAGACCAGGGCCACGAGGAACGCCACCCCGATCGTCTTCGCAGGTGCGTCGTTGGGCAGTGCCAGGAAGCGCCGCCACCACCTTCCGGGGTTCGCGCTAGTCATGACGAGGCCACCACCAGAAGGCCCGGTTCAAGAGTGGCGCGAAGAGTCCGCCCAGCAGCGTGGCGAACACCACGCCGTCCGGATGATTGGGATCGGCCAGACGAAGGACGACGATCAGTGCCCCCACCAGGATGCCGTGCAAGACTTGCGCGCCCCGTCTCGCCACGGCACTCTCCGGGGCTGACGCCAGAAACACCACGCCCGCGGCGAAGGTCCCGAGGCCCGGGTGCTGCCACCAGGCGGGATCGCCCATCAGGAGTCCGGTGGTCGCGGCTCCGGCCACGGCCCCAACGGCAACGGGCCAGGCCAGGGAGCTTCGCCAGAGAAGGAGCGCCGCTCCGGGCAGGCACGAGGATGCGAACAGAACGTCCGGCGGCAGCGTGTCCAGACCTCGCGCTTCGAAGCCACCCTCAGGAAAAGAGAACACGGCAAACGCAAGGCCCACCACGGCCGGCGGCAGGACCGGGCGTCCGCCAAACACCTCGCGGCCAAAGACGGCGCCGAAGCTGACAGCCACGGCGGCGGCACCCCATGCCACCGGGCCAGGCAGCAGCATCCCGAACGTCACG
This sequence comes from Acidobacteriota bacterium, assembly GCA_024640135.1. Classification (GTDB taxonomy): domain Bacteria; phylum Acidobacteriota; class Vicinamibacteria; order Vicinamibacterales; family SCN-69-37; genus SYFT01. The sequence goes on along the minus strand of JAHEFO010000021.1, from coordinate 24,681 downwards.
GCGAAGACGGCACTTGACCAGCCCCAGCGTCGATGGGCCGGGCGCGCGAATATCGAGGCCCAGGCATCGGCGATGACGAGCGCCAGCGCGGACAGAAGCAGACGCTGCACGGCGGCCTCCGCGTCATCGTGCCAAAGACACACCAACAACGGTGGCGCCATTGCCAGCGTCCTGATCCGGTCATCGAGTCCTGACCGATCATCGAGGTCGTCGTGATTGCGGGCTCCAACAGGGCACACGGTCGCCGCCTCTTTCGCGAAATCGCCTCGTTCAATTAAGCAAGGACTCTGCCGGAGATCCAGGCAGGTTTCTCTTGGAAAACTGGAGGGAACCGGTCGTCCAGGAATGCCGGGCTGTGCGATCGGGCTCGAGAATGCGGACTATCCCGCGCCGGGTCGGGTGGATGCTGCCCGGAATTCTCCGCAGCGGTTCCTTCCGGCCTGGCGAACGTCTACGCCGCGTTGGCGCCATTCGGCCGTACTCCGGCGGAACGGTCTTTGCTCTGAGTTGTCATGTGACGCATCACGGTGAGACCGACATGATGCCCGGCTCCCGGCCTGGGGCACGTGGTCGCAGCGCGCTGACGCCACATCAAGCCGGGAACGAGGCGGTGGCGTCCAGACTCGATGAGGTGGCTGCGCTGTTGACAGCACAGGGCGCAAATCCGTTCCGCGTGCGAGCCTACCACCGCGGCGCCGAGACGCTACGACGGCTCGACGTGCCGGTAACCCGGATTCTGGCCGACGGCGGCCTCGAGGCGTTGAAGATCCTGCCGGGCATCGGCGAGAGTCTTGGCCGCACGATCCGCGACATCGTGCGATACGGGTACTCACCCATGCTCGATCGGCTGCGCGGTAACGCCGATCCCGTTCGCCTGTTGATGAGTGTGCCGGGCATCGGCCGCCGACTGGCGGCACGTCTCCGCGATGACCTGCATCTTGAGACGCTTGAAGACCTGGAAGTGGCAGCCCATGATGGCCGGCTGGCGCGCCTCGCCGGATTCGGCCCGAAGCGGCTCGCCGGAGTGAGGGCGGTGCTGGCCAGTCGACTGGGCCGCGTACGGTCGAATGCGCCGGCCGAAGGGGGCCCCCCCGTGGCGGAGTTGCTCGATGTGGATCGTGAGTATCGCGAATCCGCGGCCGCCGGGCGTCTGGTCACCATCGCACCCCGCCGCTTCAATCCTGGCCGTCGTCAGTGGTTGCCCATTCTGCACACGCACCGGGCGGCGCGGCACTATACCGCGCTGTTCTCCAATACTGCACAGGCCCATCGTCTGGGAAAGACCGGCGACTGGGTGGTGATCTACGGCGATCACGGCACGACCGCCGGGCAATGGACGGTCGTGAGCGCCCCGGTGGGCGCGATGAGTGGACGGCGCGTCGTTCGCGGTCGCGAACGGGAGTGTGCGCGTCACTACGGCTTGGCGGATGACGTCCCATGCACCGCGTGAGAATCCGCCATGCCGCGTGCGGCCAGGCAGACGGTCTCGATGGGGCCGAAAGGCCTGGCCAGAGGATACGATGGTAACTCTCCGTTGACGCGCGATGAAAGAGAACCCCATGGCCAAAACCGAGACCTTTCGACCCAAACGCATTCTTGTGCACATCGACACGACGTCCGATCGGCGACCGGCGCTGACGCGCGCGCTGCACCTTGCCCAGACATCGGGCGGATCGCTGCGACTGGTTGACGTGCTGGCGCCGATCCCCTGGTTCACCCCGAAAGGGCCGGAATTTCAGCGACTGCTTCGCGCCACCATGAAGGAGCGCCTTGCGGATGCGGCGGACCTCGTCAGGCGGATGGGTGTGCGAGCCACGGTGGCCCTTCTGGAAGGCGATGTGGCCGAGGCGCTGGTGGCGGCGTCCGTGCGGTGGCGCGCTGACGTCGTCTTGCGTTCCCACGCGGTGAGTCGGGGTACATCGAAGCCTATCGGTCCCACCGACAGTCAACTGTTGCGGCGGTGTCCCAGCCCAGTCTGGTTCGTGACGCCGCGCCAAGCCGAAGGGGAGCAGGTGGTTGTCGCGGCCGTGGATCCCGATATCGGCGAGTCGACCCGCCATGATTTGAGCGTTCGGGTCGCGCGTACGGCCATCGCGGTCTCCGCTGGGACGGGCGCCACCCTCCATGTGGTGCATGCCTGGACGGCGTACGGTCATCAGGTGTTGGCAGCGCACACCTCCAGGAAGGAGGTAATGGAATTCGTCGAAGCCAGCAGGGCGGCAGCCCGGGAGCGTTTTGATGCGCTCATCAGCGAGGCGGCGGTACCGGCGTCCGCACACACCCACCTGATTCAGGGCGACAGCGACCGTGTGCTGTCCACGTTCATCAAGCGCCGGCGAGCGTCGCTCGTCGTGCTGGGCACGGTTGGCCGCACCGGGCTGGCCGGACTCGTGGTGGGGAACACGGCCGAGCGCGTCCTGCGTAACGTCCGGTGCTCCGTGCTGGCCCTCAAGCCCACGGGCTTCGCTGAAGAGATGAAGGAAGAGCCTCGCTAGAACGCGAGCCAGGTGGTCAGCAGGTACACACCTGTCAAGCCGAGGAGCGTCCACGACACGCGGGAGAAGAGTCTGGGTGGCCGCGCGATGAGTCCGACGATGACGAGTGTCGACATCGTGGCGGCGGCCGCCGCCGTGACCGCGTGGCCGGCTGAGACCGAGGCCAGCAACGACCCGCCGGTGAAGAACACATCGTCCACCGCGAGGATGGCGACGTTGAAGAGGTTGCTGCCCAGCACGTTCGCGGCGGCCAGATCCCAGGCGCCAAGGCGCATGGCTGCCATCGACACCACCAGTTCAGGCAGCGACGTCGACAATGCCACGAACGATGTGCCAATGAACCCCTGGTTGAGGCCGGTGGCTTCGGCGAACTCCACGGCCAGACCCGGCAAACTGGCGGCGGCGGCGACCAGCACCACGGCGGTGCCTGCGTAGCGCCAGATCGCGTCCCTGAGCGACAAGTGGGCATATCGCTCGGCGAGAACATTGTCATCAGTCACCTGGTCGTGTCTCTGCTCGTAGCTGAAGATCGAGTGCACGGCCATGATGTAGCCGCCGAACAGGACGAGACTGGGGATCCCGACCCACCCGATGGTCGGCCAGCGCGATGCGGTCAAGATCGACACGGCCACAGCCAGCAGCAGGACCGCGCCGAGCGCGGCCGACAGCGTGTGCACTGGTTTGAGGCGATGGAAGATGGGTTTGGGTGACCACACATCCAGCAGGCCGAGAATCAGCAGATTGAACAGGCAACTGCCAACCACATCGCCGGCGGCGATCTCCGGCGCGCCAATCACGGAGGCACTGACGCCGGTCACCAGTTCCGGCAGTGAGGTGACCGAGGCCAGGGCAATCACCCCCACCCACGCCTGGCCGAGCCCCGAGCGTTCGGCGATGACATCACCGTAGTACGACAGCCGGGCCCCGCTCACCACGATGGCCAACGCGCAGAGCGCGAACAACGTCACGATCATCAGCAATGACACCGTTCAACAATACTTCGTCAGCGGCGAATGGTCATATCACCCGGTGAGTGGCGTGCTCAGGTGGACTCAGGCTCCGGGCCGTGGGAGGATCCTCCTGCTGATGCACACACCGGTGCGTTCCTCGCTTCGCGGGTGGGCGACTTACGCGATCGCGTGGGTGGCGCCGGCTGCGCTCTGGGCCCTGGCCTCATCCCATCAGGAAGATGGCTCGCCGTGGGCGATGTTTCCGTACGGCCTGATGGTCATGGGCGTCGCCGCCACGATGGGCATCGGCGTCTGGTATCTGACGGGGCGCGTCTCATGGGAACGCCGCCGCATCCGCTTCATGCTGACGCACGCCACGGCGTGCACGGTGTTTGCGACGGGATACGGGCTCGGATTCTACCTGCCCGGACTGCTCACGACCCGCCCTGGTGAAATCGTCTCCGCCTTCGTCGCCAGCCCCCTGTCCGGGTGGAACGTGATGATGGGATCATGGTTGTACCTGATTGTGGCGGGACTGTCGTACGCGGTGCGGGGCCAGCATCGGCTGTTGCGCCAAATCTCGGCGGCCGCCGACGCGCGGGCGGAGGCCCGGCGCGCGCAACTGGCCGCCTTGCGGGCGCGACTGAATCCGCACTTCCTGTTCAATGCCCTGCACTCGGTCGGTGCCATGATCAAGTCTGATCCGGTGGCGGCAGACGAAGCGCTGGACCGGTTAGGGGGCCTGCTGCGCTATGTTCTCGATGACGCCGATGACTCCGTAACCTTCCGTGACGAGTGGCGTTTCACGGTCGAATACCTGGCGCTCGAACAACTGCGCCTGGGCGACCGCCTGCGCGTAATCGACGAGGTGGACCCTCGGGTCATGGGCGTCGAGGTGCCCGCGTTGTTGCTGCAGCCTCTGGTTGAAAACGCCATTCGCCATGGCATCGCACCGGCCGCCGAGGGGGGAACCCTCACCATCCGGGCGCTTCTCCGCCAGGGCCGGCTCCAGGTGGAAGTCCACGACGATGGCCGTGGGGATCCCGGGGGAGGCGCCGATCGGCCCGGCATCGGACTGGGCACGATTCGTGACCGGCTCAAGGTGCTGTACGACGACCGCGCCACTCTGGCGGTGGCCGCGCCTCCGCAAGGAGGATTTGGCGTGGTGGTCACGTTGCCCGTTGAGGCAGGCGCCCCGCACGACTCCCGCACTGGAGACGGCCGGTGACGACGGTGACGGCCCTCATCGTCGAGGATGAACCGCTTGCGCGACGCAAGCTCCGCGACTTGATCGAGGGGGTGTCGTGGCTGGAGTGCGTTGGTGAGGCTGCCGATGGACAGGCCGCTGTGAGGGTGATCGATGGGCTGCAGCCGGATTTGGTGTTCCTCGATATCCGCATGCCTGGGCTGTCCGGGCTGGAAGTGCTCCAGCGCGTGCGCCACGTGCCCGCCGTGATCTTCACGACCGCCTACGACCGCTACGCCGTGACCGCATTCGAGATGGCGGCAATCGACTACCTGCTGAAACCGTTCGGGCGCGAGAGGTTCACGAAGGCGCTGGCCCGGGCCAGGCCGCTGCTGGAGCGCGACGCCGGTGCGACCGAGGCGGTCGAGCGCCGCGCGCGTGAGGCGCTGGCCCCGTCGACGGTGTTGCGGAGGATCTTCGCGCGCGACGAAGGCCGGATTGTGCCCCTGCGGGCGACCGAGGTGATTCGTTTCGAAGCATGCGACGACTTCGTGCTGGTGCACACCCGCGATCGCCAGATGCGACTCAACCTCTCGCTGGCGGCCATTGAGGAGCGCCTCGATCCCGCGACCTTCGTCCGCGTACACCGATCGCACATCGTCAACCTCGACCACGTTCTCGAGATTGCGCCCTACGACGCCGCTCGACTCGTGCTGCGTCTCCGCGACGGTTCCGACCTGGTCGCCAGCCGCCAGCGATCCCGCCTCCTGCGCGACACCGGCTTCTAGCTCTGCTGCGGAGCGCTGCGGCCGCGCGCCGTTCGCCGGCCCCATCGACCGTTGACCCTGGGAGGACAGCCATTGGCGGCGATGGCCTTGGACGGACGAGGGCACGCCCGTATCGTCACCCGTGATGACATCGGTCGAAGGGAGATTTCACATGTCGAGAGAGAGGATTCGCTGGACGCTGGGCACGGTCGGTGGGGGAGTACTGGCGTTGTCGTTCGGCGTCTCAGCCGCGGTCCAGCAGACGACGGTCACGAATCGCCCGGAGGGCGGCGATCAGGTCCGGACGGTCGTGGCCGAACTTGACGGCGGCGTCGGCGGCGTCGCGGTCGACAAACTCGGGTTCATCTTTGTGGCGGACTTCCGCGAACGCGTCTACAAAGTCTCGCCGGACGGTCGAGTCAGCATCTTCGCGACGGGGTTGTACGGGTCGTCGGGGAATGCCGTTGATGCGCGGGGCCGTCTGCTGCAGTCGAGCTTTTCCGGCGACTACGTCACGCGAATCGATCGGGACGGCACACAGACGATTGTCGCCGAGGGGTTGGGAGGCCCCGTCGGCATTGCCATCAACCCGGATGACGAATCGTTTGTGGTGTGCAACTGCCGGACGAACTCCCTGAGCCTCGTGACCGCAGGCGGCCAGGTGTCGACCTTCGCTGAAAGCCCGCTGCTCAACTGCCCGAATGGGATCGTTCGCAGCACGTCAGGCGACTACTTCGTCGTCAATTTTCGTGACGGCCGGATGCTGAAGGTGTCGGCCGACGGCAAGGCCAGCGAGTTTGCCGTCATCCCCGGCGGCGGCAACGGACACGTGACGCTGGCTGCTGGCGGGCTGTACGTCACCAGTCTCCAGGGACATCGTGTCTACCACGTGACCCTGGACGGCACCGTCTCGCTGCTGGCGGGCACCGGGGCGATCGGTGAAGGCGATGGACCGGCCAGGACCGCGACGTTTTCCTGGCCGAACGGGATCGCCGCGGGCCCGGCGGGAGATCGGGTCTTCATCAACGACTTCGTCAACCGGTTTCCGCCGTCGCTGGCGGCGCCGCCGGCCCCACGCAGCAGCCTGCGGCAGATCACGTTCCTCACCTTGCCGGACAAGATGACGCAGACTCTGGCAGACGAGGGGCTGGAAGCGATGGTCGCGGTTTACCGGACTTGGAAATCCGACTCATCCCGCGCGGCCCAGTACACCGAACTTGACGTCAACGCGCTGGGCTATCGTCTGCTGGGTGAGGGCCGGACCGAGGCGGCGATCGCCGTCTTCACGCTCAACGTGGAGTCGTATCCCTCGTCCGCGAATGTGTTCGACAGCCTGGGCGAAGCCTATATGAAGGCCGGTCAGAACGCGCGCGCCATCGAGAACTACGAGAAGTCCCTGGCGCTCAATCCTGGGAACACCAACGCTGTCGCCATGTTGAAGATCCTGCGGGGCCGGTGAGTCATCAGCGATCCTGCGCCCTGAAACGTCTATGCCGGATGCCCTGTCCGATGATCCCGGGGATTCCGGAGAGGACCAGTATCACCATCCACTGGTGACTCGTGAGCGGTGTGGTGTGAAGGATGTCGCGCAACGGGGCCAGCGCGACAGCCACGATCTGCAGCCCAATCACGAGCGCCACGGACGCCAACGCCCAGCGATTCGCCCAGGCCCGGCTGGGGGTGGTGACGGGCGCTCGCGCGCGTGCCGTGCCCAGGTGAAACAGTTGCGCCAGAGCCAGCGTCATGAAGGCCGTCGTCGATGCGGTCGATGGCGAGGCAGACCTCGCCCACCAGAATGCCAGGAGCGTGACCGTGGCGATGGTCGTGCCGTGGAACGTGATTGCCCGCAGGAACGACGGCGAGAGAATGGCCGCGCGCGGGTCGCGAGGCGGACGATCCATCACCCCCGGTTCGGCGGGTTCCATGGCGAGGGCCAGCGCCGGGAACGTGTCCGTCACCAGGTTCAGCCACAGAATCTGAATCGGCAGGAGGGGCAGCGGTCCACCGGCAAGTCCGGCGACGAGCAGGACAATGATCTCCGCCAGGTTGCAGGAGAAGAGATAGAACACGAATTTCCGGATGTTGTCGTAGATGACACGGCCTTCTTCGATTGCCCCGCCGATGGTGGGAAAGCAGTCGTCCTGGAGAATCACGTCAGCCGCTTCGCGCGCCACGTCGGCGCCTCGACGGCCCATCGCCACGCCAACATCCGCCTGTTTGAGCGCGGCAGCGTCGTTCACGCCGTCTCCCAGCACCGCCACCACTTCACCCAGGTGCTGCAGGCCGGCCACGATGCGGAGCTTGGCTTCCGGACTCACCCTGGAGAACGCACCAGTGCCAGGCAGCGCGGCGGCGAGTTCCTCATCGGTCCAGGCATCCACCGTCTTGCCGGCAACCACAAGGTCGTCTGGCTGAAGCAGGCCCAGATCCAGCCCGACGGCTCTTGCCGTCAATTGCTGGTCCCCGGTGATCATGACCGTGCGGATACCTGCGTGCCTGAACCGTTCAATGGTCTCTTTGACACCGGGCGCGGGCGGATCGATCAAGCCCGCCAGGCCGAGGAATGTCAGATCCTGCAGTGCATCGACGCCGGTCTTCGTCGGCTCCCCAGACGCGAGCGCGATGACCCGCAGGCCATTTGCGGCAAACCGGCTGTTGACGGCTTCGATCGCTGATCGCGCTGGCCCGTCCAGGGCCTGTTCGCGTCCATCCTGGCCCAACCAACGGCGTGATCGATCAAGGATGGCGTCTGGCGCGCCTTTGACGCAGGCGATCACGCTCTTGTCCGGCCTCCGGTGGAATGTGGCCATCAGCCGAAGATCGCTCGAGAACGGGACCTCGTCGATCTCCGGCCAGTCTGCCAGGAGCGCCTCGCGAGTGTGGCCAGTCTTGCGGCCGAGGACGAGGAACGCCACGTCGGTCGGATCACCTTGAGGGATCCAGCTGTCGCCTTGGCGGACGGCATCTCCCCGGCCCGCCAGCACACCGACACGAATGGCGAGGTCGAAGGGAGCAGGGACCTCCGGGTTGACCTCGCCCTCGGGGGCGTACCCGTGGCCGCTGACGGCATGCTCGCGTCCGGCCAGCCACAGGTGCGTGGCGGTCATCTCGCCCGCGGTGAGCGTGCCCGTCTTGTCCGTGCAGATTCCGGTCACCGAACCGAGCGATTCCACGGACGGCAGACGACGCACGAGTGCGTGCCGCTTCGACATGCGGTAGACCCCGACGGCCAGCGCGATCGTGGCGACGGCCGGCAAACCCTCGGGCACGGCGGCCACGGCAAGCGCGAGGCTTGTGGTGACGATGAGCGGCCACGGCATGCCCTGGAGCCATCCGAGCGCGCCCACCACCGCGGCCACCGCCAGCGCCAGCCAGACCAGGCGCCTGCCCAGGGCGTCCAGACGTCGTTCGAGCGGCGTGCGCCCGGCTTTGACTCCGGAGACCAGCCCGCCAATGCGGCCGATTTCCGTCTGCATGCCGGTGGCCGTCACGACCGCCGTCGCGCGTCCGTCCACCACGACGGTGCCGGTGAAGATCATGCTGGCGCGGTCGGCCAGTGGTGCATCCGATGGCACCACGGCGGCTGCCTTTCCGACGGGGAGAGACTCGCCCGTCAGTGCCGCTTCATTCAGCCGTAAACCGGTGGCGTTGATGACCCGCGCGTCGGCGGGCACCGCACTTCCGGCGTCAACGACGATGATGTCGCCAGGCACGAGGTCGGCCGCCTCGATCTCAAGAGGCGCGGCCGGCCGGCCGGATCCAGGCGTCGGCCGCCGTACGGTTGCGTGCCGGGGCGTGAGAGACGAGAGGGCTTCAATCGCCCGCCGGGCGCGGAGTTCGGTGATGAATCCCAGCGCCGCGTTGAGCAGCAGCACCGCTCCAATGGCGCCGGCATCAATCGCGTCTGCGGTGAGCCAGGCCACGACCGCTGCGACGGTGAGGAGCGCGACGACCATGCCGCGGAATTGATTGGCGAGGATGCGCCAGCCGGGCTTGGGCGGCGTCAGTTCCAGAATGTTCCGGCCGTGTGTGGTCCGCCGCTGGTCTGCCTCAGATGCCGTCAGGCCGCCAGCCCGTGTACCCAGAGACAGCAGCACGTCATCGACCGACCGTGCATGCCACTCGGGGACCGGAGTCACCGCCATAACCTGACTGTACCAGCTACAGGCGCGGATGCTGCCGGGCCGTGGCGGCGTGCCCGGAATGGACCGCCACCTATCGCCAACCTATACTTGCTGGATTACATGCGGGCCCAGGTTACCGGTCTTCTTCTCCTTTTTGCGTCCCTCAGCGGCCCTTCGTTTGCCCAACAGGCCGGCAGCGCGTCCATCGACGGTCCTGCGGCTCCGGTGTTTCCTCAGATGATCAACCGAGACGATCGCGGAGGCGCCACCATGCGCACTGTGCGGTTGCCTGGTCCCTTGGTGCTGGACGGCCGACTGGACGAGCCGTTCTATCAGGAGGTCGCCGCCGTCGGGGATTTTGTGCAGCAGGAGCCGTTTGAAGGGGAGCCCGCCACGGAGAAGACCGAGGTCTGGGTCTTCTTTGACGAGGAGTACGTGTACGTGTCCGCCCGCAACTGGGAGTCCGAGCCCGGCCGGCGCGTCATGAGCGACATGCAGCGCGACGCGCGCAATCTTTACAACAACGATCATTTCGGGGTGCTCTTCGACACCTTCAACGACGGCCGTAATGGGTATTACTTCTACGCGAACGCCCAGGGAGGCATGTCGGACGGCGAACTGTCAAATGAGGCGCCCAACAGCAACTGGAACGGGTTGTGGGAAGTGCGGGCCGAGGACTTCGATGGCGGATGGGGGGTCGAGTTTCGTTTTCCCTTTCGATCGATGCGCTTCAAGGAGGGGGGCGGGATCTGGGGCGTCAATTTCCGGCGGATTGTCCGCTGGAAGAACGAGGTGTCATACCTGACCGCCGTGCCCCAGTCGTACGGCCGTCGCGGCTTGATGGTGGTGTCGGCCGCCGGCACACTGGTCGGGCTCGAGTCGCCAGGCCGCAGCCTGAATCTCGACGTGAAGCCCTATCTCCTTGGATCCAGCCTGACTGATCGGACATCGGAGCCGGAACTCGTGAACGAAGGGACCGGAGAATTCGGCCTGGACGCCAAGTGGGCTCTTACGCAGTCGCTGGTGGCGGACTTCACCTACAACACCGATTTCGCGCAGGTTGAGGATGACGAGGCCCAGGTGAACCTCACACGCTTCAGCGTGTTCTTTCCTGAGAAGCGCGAGTTCTTCCTGGAGGGGCAGGACTACTTCCAGTTTGGCAGCGGTGGCTCCTTTGGTGGCGGCGGCGGAGGTTTCGGTCCTTCGGTCACGCCAGTGGTGTTCTACAGCCGCCGTATCGGCCTGGAAGATGGGTCTGCCGTGCCGATTCTGGCCGGTGGCCGGCTGCTGGGACGCAACAAGGGATTCCAGGTGGGTGCGCTCCATATCGTGACTGACGGGCTTGCCGAGACCGAGTCGGCCCACAGTGTGGCGGGGTCGACGTTCTCCGTGCTTCGGGTCAATCGCGACGTCATGAGCCGCAGTTCCGTCGGCATGATTGTCACGAGGCGTGCGTCGGCGGACGAGTCCATCGGCGCCAACTATGCGTTTGGCACGGACGCCTCGCTGGTGTTCACGAACGAGTTGTCGTTGCAGGGGTACTGGGCGACGACCCGCACCAGCGGCGTTACGGCCCCGGAGAACACGAGTTACCGCGGTCGATTCAACTGGAACGCCGACAGGGCGGGTGTGGAGGCGGAGCACTTGTACGTGGGCGAGGACTTTTCGCCCGAAGTCGGGTTTCTCCGCCGCAGTGCGTTCCGCAGGTCGTACGGCAAGGCGCGCTACAGTCCCAGGCCGCAGGGGATGCCGGGGGTGCGCAAGCTCTTCTTCGAGGGGAGTGCGGACTTCTATCACGACACTTCAGGCGACCTGGAATCGCGGACCATCGAGGGCGAGTTCAAGATGGAGTTCGTCAGCACCGATTCACTGACGTTCGGGTACTCGTCGTCATTTGAGCGGCTCGACGAGCCGTTTACGGTGGCCAGTGGCGTCGAAGTGCCGGTGGGACGATACGCATTTCGGCAGGGGAAAATCGACTACATGCTGTCGCCCTCGCGCCGTGTGTCCGGGTTCCTCTCAGTGACACGCGGCGAGTTCTACGACGGAACGATCACGAGCGCGTCGTGGCGGGGTCGCATGGAGTTCTCATCGCGGCTGTACGCGGAACCCCGACTCTCCGTCAGTTATGTCAGCAGTCCACATGGGAACGGAAGCAGCAACGCCCTGGGGTCCCGCCTGACGTACACGTTGACGCCCCGCATGTTCGTCGGCGCGCTGGTGCAGTACCAGTCACGGAGCCACTCGCTCACGACGAATGCGCGGTTTCGGTGGGAGTACCAGCCCGGGAGCGAACTCTTCGTCGTCTACAGCGACGGGCGCGGCGGAGAGGATGAGCGCTTTTCATCGCGCATCGCCAACCGGTCAATGGTCGTCAAAGTCACCAAGCTGTTCCGCTGGTAAAGACGCGCTGTGTCAGACGGTCAGGGCCGCGCGAAGGTCCTCGATGTCCGCATCCTCCAGGCCCGGGGTGAAATGGCGAATCCGGTCCATGACCGCCGTGGTTTCAAGGTACGCGGCCGAGCAGCGCGCGTGGATGAACCCCGACGGGGCAAACCGCCCGTCTTCGTAGAAGACCAGCGCGAGACGCCACGTGCCCTTGTCGATGAGCGTCTTGCAGGCCCGGCATGTCGCCCGGCCCGTCGGAGCGCGGCCTGCCGCGCTCACACGCGGCAGGCGGCGATGGGTGATGCCCGATTGCGCTTCCTGGATCAGGCGATCGCCGTCGGGGATGGGGCCCTCGGCACCCACGACAGCCTCCAGGAAGGGTTCGGGCCGGCGGTACGCCCCGCAGTCGAGGTGGAACCACTGGGTCATCTCTCCGCCGTCGTCTGCGTACGGGTTCGGAAGCCGCTCGCCAAACCGCAGGATGCCCGAGGCGATTCTGCTTCCGCATCCGCGGCATGTGGCTCGTCCACTGGTGGCCGTTTCGATGACGTGCGGCATGGGAACTCCGGCGCTGGAGCGTATCGCGCGGTCCTTCGTCGTTCGCGGTCCGTCCGGCGTGAGAATCAGCGTGGCGGCCAGAACTCCCCGCCGCCGCCTCCACGGCCGCGGCCAGTCATCCAGGCGGGGAACGGCAGGAACGGCGAGTTCACGATGTCCGGGGCGGCGTTGACCTTGGATTCGGCTACCATGCGTGCCACCTCTTCCATGACTTTGGCGTTGTTGACGACGACGCCGTCCTTGATCGTGTAGACGATCCCTTCGGTGCGATACATCGAGTGGTCGTCACGCTTCCGGATTGCGCCGAACGGATACAGGTAACGCAGGTTCTCCGCCGGATTGCCATCGACGACCAGCAGGTCGGCGAGGTACCCGGGACGCACCAGGCCGAGCCGATCTTCTTTGAGCAGCTTGGCGGAGTTCTGGGTGGCCGTGCGCAGCACTTCGAGGGCGTGCATGCCGGTCTCGCGCATCAGCTGCAACTCGCGGATATTCCCGAAGCCACCCGTAGACCACTGGTAGTTGTCGTCGGTGCCGAAGACGACTGTGCCCCCGCGCTTGTTGAACTCGAAGATCAGCTTGCCCCACAGGTTGTACATGTACTGCCAGTAGTACTCATCGTCCGAGGTCCAGTCATAGTGGAAGACGGCGTGGCTTCTCGGGTTGGGCAGATGCATGTCCCAGAGCGCCTGGTGGGTGTACTTCTCGTGCCAGGGCAGGCCCATGGCGCGAATGATGTCGCGGTTGGCCTCGTACGTGGCGCGGTTGGGTTGCATGACGACGCCCGATGCAACGAGGCGATCGACGACTTCGCCCAGCAGCCGATCGCGTGTCTCCGGGTTTTCACCCGCTTCGAGCCAGACCTTGGCGGCCTCGCGGAAACGTTCGTTCTCGTCATAGAAGTCGTAGTCGCGCGGGTAGTCCTGCACCTGACGATTGAGCGCTGACTCGGCATAGCCGTAATGGTGCACGATCATCGTGACCCCCTCTTCGGCGGCGTCCAGCGCGGTGACCTCGGAGGTTGAGGTGGGCTGGATGTGCACGGCCGTGATCCCGCCGGCGGCGGTGACCGCGCGGGCCGCGGCGCCGAACAGCTCGCGGTTCCAGCAGAGGGAGTTCAGGTACACCTGGCGGGCGCCCGCGGCGACCATCGCCTGCGCGACTTTCGGTGCCATCGCGGGATCTTCGAGTTCTTCACTCGTGAAGCCGCTGACGCCCTGGCCCCATGACCACAGCGGGAACATGCGGGG
>JAHEFO010000021.1:0-10953 GCA_024640135.1 Acidobacteriota bacterium | reverse complement strand
CGGAGCCCGCCGCCTCGGTCATCGCCTCGTCGAGGCCGCGATCCGACGCGGGGCCCAGCGTCGTGATCCCCGTGGCGAGTTGCAGGTAGTACACGTACTCCAGAGGCAACGGCTCGTTGCGCAGGTGCAGATGCAGGTTGATCATCCCAGGCATCACCCACTTGCCGGTGCCGTCGATGATCCGGTCGCCCTCGAGATGCCGGCGGTCCTCAGCCGGCATGTACGGATCGAACCGGCGCATCTCCGAGATGACATTCCCTTCGACCAGGATGTCGTAGAGTCCCACCGAGGGCCCGCCGTGTCCGGGCAGGACGTTGACGTTCTGGATGACGAGGCGGTTATAGGGCCCCTCGGCAAGCTCGCCGAACTGACGGGTCTCCACCGGCGGTCGCTTGAACGCCGTGATCGGCGTTTGTGTGATCCCGGGCGCGGCAGTGAGGCCGGCCGCCGCCAGGGCGACCAGGCCGAGCATGGAGTAACGGAAGGAACCGGGTGAGCGCTGCATCGCAAGACCTCCTGATGATCAGACGGGTTCTGGTTCTCTGAGACAGGACACTAGGATAATGCCTTCTGGTGTGGGGGGCCCTGCTGGCTCGTGGGGTACACTGCCAATCGCGTCGCTGGGAGGGTCGCCCTTTCACCTTACGAACCCATGGGGGAGTCATGAGAAGCACAGCTGCCGTCGCCATCTGCCTGTTGAGTGTCTGCACCACTGGATGTTTTGACATCGAACAAACCCTGACCCTGGAGCGGAATCTGTCGGGCAAAGCCGGATTCGCCATGAAGGTCAACATGGAGCCCATGGTGGGTTTCATGGCTGGGATGATGAAGGCGATGGAAGGCGAGGAAGGGGCCCCCACCGCGGAGGAACTCGCGGCGGCCAGAAAGGAACTCCTGCAGTCCAGCTCGACGGTCAGCGTGGATGACTTCGAGGACGGGAAGCAGGAGCTTCGGAGCAAGCTGCCGGCCGGCGTCACGTTGCTCGACGCAAAGTTCCAGCAGGATGACCTCAAGATGGCGGTCGATTTTGCCTTCGGTTTCGACACGATCTCAAAGCTGAAGCAAATCACCTTGCCGGAGTCCGGAGACCAGGGCGGGGGGCCAGGCAATCCGCTGCAGGACCCCTTCAAGGACTTGAACGTGGTGGACGAGGGCGCGACGATTCTGATTACCGGACCCGTCGTGGATCCCATGTCCGGCGCGAAGGATTCACTGCCACCGGACCCCAAAATCCTCGAACAAATCGGGGACGTGATGGCTGGCCTGCGGGTCGCGTTCAAGATCACCGCGCCCTTCGACGTCGTGGAGACCACCGCTCACCGCCGCGAGGGCACCACCCTGATCTGGGAATTCGACATGACGTCGATGCAAAAGCTGACGCCAGAGCAGTTGGCGAAGGGGATCAGCGTTCGCTACCGGAAGTGAGCTCGTTCGCTATCGTTGCTCGATGAGCGCCGTGACCTCGCGCATGCGCTGGGCGAGACGACCGACGGCGGCGACATACCGCGTCTCCCATTCAGGCACCTCGCCAGGGTTATCGGTTTCGATCTCGAATCGAAGTCCGGGAAGCATCCACGACGCGTAGCCACTGAACGGGTCGGGTGAGACGTACAGCGAGCGGCTCCACGGACGATCCTGCAGGCCCCGGTCATCGAGCCAGGCTTTTTCCAGCCCGATGAACGCGGCGTTGATCCGCGCCGCGTCGGCGGAAGAAATCGGCCCCGCCGCCACGCGGGCGGTCCGCGCCTTCTCGAGCGCGGCCGACGCGGTGTCGAGTTCGCGTGTCGCCGCGCTCAGTCGCGTCAGGTCCACCGTGACATTGCGGGACTTGGCAACGGTCAGCAGTGTTTCGATGTGCGTGCGCGTATCCACCGCATATCGCGTGACGTCGTAGGGCAGCAGGTCGGCATTCGCAAACCGCAACGCCAGCAGCCCGTCCGCGCGCGCCACCATCGGACCGTAGATCCACTTGGGATCACCGAACCGTTCGAACCAGGCGAAGTTGTCGTAGTTCGAGTGGTAGATGCCACTCTGTCCTCCAGACGACATTTCCGCGGAGGGCACGCCGGCATGGTTGTAGAACGCCACGTGATCGGACCCGCCACCGAGGTTGCCCATTGTGGGCGATCCGTCCTTGGCGCGCGCCGCCCACCACTCGTAGATACTGCGATCCTCGCCGGGATAGGCCACGTCGCGAATGGTGTCGAGAATGGGCTGCTTGAGCGACGGTGACGCGGAGGTGTTGAAGTT
This sequence comes from Acidobacteriota bacterium, assembly GCA_024640135.1. Taxonomy (GTDB): domain Bacteria; phylum Acidobacteriota; class Vicinamibacteria; order Vicinamibacterales; family SCN-69-37; genus SYFT01. The sequence continues at coordinate 8,703 of JAHEFO010000021.1, read as the reverse complement.
GGGGCCTGAGACCGCGCTGTCCGCATTGATATAGGCGATGGCGCTCGTCGTGAGCGAGGGCAGAAACTCCTCGACCCACTCCGTGGATCCGATGATGCCGTACTCCTCGGCGTCCCAGTGCGCCACCATGATCGACCGGCGCGGCCGGCAGCCCTCCTTCGCCAACGCGCCCAGCGCCTCCGCCATCGTCAACAACATCGCCGTCCCGCCGTTGGGATCCACGGCGCCAAAACCCCATGGGTCGTAGTGCGAGCCAAGAATGAACCACTCGTCAGGGAACTCGCTGCCTTCCAGCGTGCCGACGATGTTGACCGCGCGGGTGAGGGCCTTGGGCTGGTTGACGCGGACACGGACGGTCAGTCCGGGGCCCCCGATGAGACGGTAGGGAATGTCGAGTCCGCCCTGCCATTCCGCGGGTGCTTCCTCGCCGGTCATGCGCTTGAGGATCTCTGACGCCGCATCGTAGCCGAGCGGCAGCACGGGAATGGTGTGCAGGCCGACCTCGTCGGGATTCCGTCGCGTCACCTGTCGTGTGCCATCTACCGGCACCGCGGGCTCGAACGGTGTCAGCGGATCACCGGTCCACGGCAACGTCAGCACTGAGCCGCGTTGAATGATGTTCCCGTTCAGCATCGGTCCGTCCGGGTAGGCGTCCACGGGCTTCGCGGGCTTGTCATTGAACATGATGACGCCCGCCGCGTCTCGCTGTTCGGCGAAGAGCACTTTGTACCCGCGGAAATTGCCGCCGTAGCGGGCAATGACCACTTTGCCTTTGACTGAGATGCCCATCTTGTCCAGCGCCTCGAAGTCTTCCCGGGTGCCGAAGTTGGCGTAGATGACTTCGGCGGTGACATCTCCGGAACCCGAAAAGGCATTCCAGCCGTTCAGGAGATCCGGGTGACCAGAAAAACGATCTTCGGCAAGGGCCGCTTCCCGATTCGAGAGCGCCAACGCCTCTGGCGTCACGATGTGCACTTCGACATCGTCTGTGAGTTGCGGCAGGTAGACATCGTACGGGTGCTCGCGGACCGTGAATCCCGCTGCCTTCATTACGCGACCGAGGTAGTGTCCCACCTCGATCTGGGCCGCCGATCCGGCCGGATGCGGGTTCGCGGTGATGATCCGGAGGTGCTCGCGAAACGCGTCTGACGACGGCAATTCCAGGAAACGGGCCTCGCAGTAGGCCTGCCGCGCGGCCGTCCGGGCGGTGAAGCCGACCGACGCCGGCACGGAGAAGGACTGCTGTGGGGGAGCCCCCAGCAGCGTCATGGCGGATGCGAGACCGAGGCTGACCAGCGAGAAGACAAAGCGTTGAGTGTAAGTCACGGTTTGGTATTCTCGCACGGCTCGCCGTGAAGCCCTGTGGCGGACTTGGGGAGCCGATGACGTGTATCCATGTAGATGGGCAGCAATCAGGCTTTTCCGTCCTGACGTGGAGTCAATCATGGCCGCTTCCGCAACAGTGACCGTCGATCGCGAGACCGCCCCGAGTGGCGGTGATGTGCCCAAGTCGCCAGCTGCCCTCAGTGCCGCCCAGGCAGCGCAGCCGCCAGCTGGGCCTCATTTTGGCCGCGTCAGCCGCTGGCAGAGCGCGTCAAAATCGAAATTCGGGCCGGTATTCCTGCGGAAAGCAGACGGACCGGAGTGCTCGCGATGACCGCGCGGGAGCGCGTCTGGCTGGGCACGGTAGCGGGGGTGGGACTGCTAGTCGTGAACGGACTGTTCGTTTACGCGGCGCTCAGCCAGCCAGAGACAGTTCGCCGCGCGTTCTCCAATCCCTTCGTCGTCGCGCTGATGATCGAGACCCTGGTGCTGCTTGGTGTGCTGAGCTATCTGCTGCACCGCTGGAAGCTCAGCCGGTTGCATTGGGGATGGTTCGTGATCCTGTCGTTGATCGGGAGCATGGCCTTCGCGCTGCCGATGGCCTTGCTCTGGGACCGGCAGCCGGACCGGTCGCGCCAACTCTCCTGACCGGAGTGCAGGATGGCACGTTCCTGGTCCATCAGCCCACAGGCGCGCGTGTCCGATGTCCCGCAACGACAACGAAGCACAGGTCTCAGCTTCCGCCGCACCGTCCTGCCAGTCCGAATCCCCCGCCGCTACTTCACGATGTCGTTCGCGGCCGCTTTGCCGCTGACCAGCTTGCAGACGGCGGACTGCGACAGGACCTGTGTGACCTCGAGTACGCCGGTCTGCTCGATGATCTTGTCCAGCAGCCTGCCATCGGCATCCCGTATCTCATCGACCACGTGATGGACTTCGAAACGCTGGCCCACCTTGATGCCGGCTGACTGGCCGCGATTGATGTAGTACGAGGTGCCGCGGATGTTGACGATCTGGCCTTCCGGCGCAGCCGGCTGCATCGATGCCAGGGAGCCCGCCTGGTCGGTCAGCTTTTCGACTACCTGTTCAACGGCGGGGCGCAGCGCTTCCTGAGCGGCGCCCTGATCGAAGGTCTGCTCGGCGCGCACGCCCTTGAAATACCCGCCACCCATGCGCTTGTTGCCCTCGCCCACGGCCACGAGCATGACCTCGCCGGTCTCGGTGTTGACCAGTCGCGCGTCCACCTTGCTCTCGGCATTCGAGTACGTGCCGCCGATGCCACGGATACCGACCGACGTGCGCTTGATGGAGAACGCGGTAATTGATCCGGTCAGCATCAGTTGCACCCCGAGGAGTTTGCCGATCTTGGCGGCGGTGGCCGGTGTCACCGCGCCGCTCGCACCCAGGTCCTGCTCGGCCAGAATCGCGTCGAGTTGCGCGCGCTCGAGCACCGTGAACTTGCCCGTCTGCACCAACTGCGTGGCCAGTTCGTCCGCGGCCGCCTTGCCCAGGTTGTCGCCCCACCAGGCCCAGGAGCTGTTGTTCTCGAAGTTCATGACCGCGACGCGAATCTTCGACTGCGCGTGCGCGGACGCGGGGATTCCGGCGAGGGCTGTGGCCACCATCAGAATCAGGGCTGCTATTCGTGTGAAACGGACCATGGTTCACTCCTTCGCTGCTGAAAGAAACATCCGGCGGACCTGGACCGATCTTGCCACAGGCGCGCAGGGAATGGGCCAAATCTCCCGATCCAGGCCAACGCCTCAAGCAACCGGCCAGGAGTAGCCCGGCTTCCCACTCGAAGTCCCCGTGCTTGAGGACCGCCGATCGGAGACAGGACTACCCGCCGATGCCCTTCAACATCCAGGGTGCCACGTCCGGGCAGTCCTTCTGAATCCTCTCCGCGAGAGACGTGAGAATGAGCGTCCTTGGTTCCTTCGGCTCCATGTCTTCCAGCGACGTCGGCCGCATCCCAATGCCGCCCATCTCCGTTTCGAAATGGCTCATGAAGTCGCGGCACGTGTGCTTCTTGGCAACCATGCCGTCGAGGTAGGTCTCGAAATACCGGACCGGTATGTCTACCTCGCATGCCTGAATCGCCTTCGCGGCTTTCTCGACCAGGTCGGTCTGCCCCTGATAGCGAATCCTGCCATGCAGGCTCCCTTTCAAGCCCGCGCAGGCCTTTGAGCTGCTTGTCCCGCTCACGGCCTCACTCCACGCCGTGCTGATGGATTTCTGAAACTCCGCGCCCACATCCGGAGGCTGTCTGTCGGACGTCTGCCCCAAGGCCATGAGCCCAGCCACTGAAGTCCAGACAAACAACGCAACGACCTTGCTCATTTGATTACCTCCCATGGCGATGTCGAACACCGGGGGCATTGTCCCACAAGACCTGGGGACTATCCGGCCCCGTCAGGCGGGCTCAGGCAGGTGGGCAGAATCTCCTCATGAAGCATCTCGTCAGACCCGTCTTCCAGCACGTCGGCCGAACCAGGAATGACGCGGCCGGCGGCCGCCACCAGGAACCGACGGACCGACGGACCCACGAACCCACGGACCCGGCCCCCTGGTGACAATTGTCATCCATGCACAGTGACATCCGACACTGGTGCGGCTCTGCACCGCGCGTCACCATCGGAACCGTTGATACGAACTCGTTTCCCTGGAGGTATTTCGATGGTTGGACAGTACTCGGATCTCGATCGCGCCCGCGCCAATGTCAGCGCGTCATCCACCGGTGGCGCGCCGTTCCTGATTGCCTTTGCCTGCACGCTGGGGTTGACGGGTGTGGCCGCGTTCTTCATTGATGTCAAGTTGACCGCGCTGATTACGCTCTTTCAAGGCAACGTGGCGCTCCCGCTGGCGTTCTGGCTGGAACGTCGTATGAGCGACGTCCGGATGTCCGACGATAATCCGCTCAAGTCCCTGTCGGTGCAATTGGCGATGTCCCAGATTCTGGGATTGCCGGCCGTGCTGTTCGTTTATCAGTACGCGCCCGCCGCAGTGCCCGCGGCGATGGCCGGCGTCGGTGCAGCGCACTTCCTGCCGTATGCCTGGCTGCAACGCACACGCATCTACCTTGGCCTTGGCGTGGCGGCGGCAGTGGTCCCGTTTGCGCTGACGCTGCTGCTGAAGGGCAGCGCGGCACCCTGGGTGCTGCTGTTCCTTGCAATCCTCTACCTCGTTTCCGCCGGCTTCATTGTTGCCCGCGCCCGCGCCCTGGTGCGCGACGATGCGGCGGCCGGGCTTGCGTGGATGCCGCAGGGCGCAGGCGCGCGGTAGGATTCATCTGATGCGCTTGCTCCCTCCCGACAGTCCGCACGGATGGACACCGTACGTCTGGCTGGCGTACTGTGCGGGCTTTGCCGGGTTCCCGTTCGCCTACGGTCCAGGCTCAGTGGGGTGGCTGGTACACGTCCTCGGATTTGTCGCATTCATCGCACTCTATTTTCGAGGCTACTGGGAGGAAGGCGGACGCCGACTGGCGGTCAGCGTCGCGCTGGCGGCTCTTGGCGTCGCGCTGTCGCCAGTCAATCCCGGCGCACTGATGTTCTTCATCTACGCCACGGCGTTCGTCGGCGACGCACGCACCGGTCGCCCGGCTGCAGTGTGGATTGGCGGCCTGACTCTGGCCGGTGTGGTGACCGCCTGGTGGGCGGGATGGTTTGCGCCGTTCATGATGGCTGGCGTGGCGGTGTTCGCGCCGGCCATCGGGTTCGTCAACGTGTCCTCTGCGACGACCCGGCGAAGGGATGCGACACTTCGGGTGGCGCAGGCCGAGGTCGCACGGCTGGCGGCGGAAGCCGAGCGCCATCGCATCGCGTCGGATGTGCACGACCTGCTGGGCCATTCGCTCTCCGTCATCGTGCTCAAGGCCGAACTTGCCAAGAAGCTGATCGCCCGCGATCCGAACGCTGCCGCGATCGAAGTGGCGGACATCGAGCGCACATCGCGCGAGGCGCTTGCGGAAGTCCGTCGCGCCGTCACGGGCTTTCGGGCCGCGGTGCTGGCGGACGAGTGGGCCAGGGCACGGTCCGTCCTTCAGACGGCGCAACTCAACGTGACCCAGATTCCGGATCAGATCTCACCGCTCGCCACCGAGGGCCTGTCTCGTCAGGCGGAACACGCGCTGTCGATGGCATTGCGCGAAGCTGTCACCAATGTGATTCGTCATGCCGGGGCCACTGCCTGCCGGCTGACGGTGATGCCCGATGGCGATCACTTCCGGCTCGAAGTGGCCGACGATGGGCGGGGGAGCGATAGAGTGGAAGGGAACGGATTGCAGGGCATGAGGGCGCGGCTGAAGGAGGTTGGTGGGCAGTTGGAACGTGACAGCCCTGCCGGCTCCCATGGCGGCACGCGGCTGACCGTGACGGTGCCGCTCGCGGAGAAGGGGAGCCCGGAATGATTCGTGTCCTTCTTGCTGAGGATCAGGCGATGGTGCTGGGTGCACTGGCCTCCTTGTTGTCGATCGAGTCCGACCTCGAGGTGGTGGGACGCGCCGGGGATGGGGTTGACGCACTCAGGATGGCCCGTGACTTGACGCCAGATGTGCTGGTCACCGACATCGAGATGCCGGGCATGAGCGGCCTCGAGGTGGCGGCGGCCCTCAAGGCGGAAAGCCAGGCCACTCGCATCGTCATGCTCACGACCTTTGCGCGACCGGGGTACCTCAGGCGCGCGCTGGACGCCGGCGCATCGGCGTACCTGTTGAAGGATTCTCCATCCGAGCAACTGGCCGAAGCCATCCGCCGCGTCGCTGCCGGGGGGCGGGTCATCGATCCGACGCTGGCAGCCGAGGCGTGGTCCGAGGCGGATCCGTTGACCGACCGCGAGCGGCAGGTGCTTCGCCTGTCGGCCGAGGGACTGTCCAGCGCGGACATTGCGGCGGCTCTCTCTTTGTCTGACGGTACGGTTCGCAACTACCTGTCCGAGGCCATCAGCAAGCTCGGAGCAAAGAACCGGGTTGATGCCGCCAATCTCGCCCGCGCGAAAGGGTGGCTGTAACCGGGAGGATCGGGGACGGCGCGCAACCTCGAGGGCGACTGTTCCAACACGGTCTCCCAGATACTCGAGCACCAGATAATCCGTGCCGTCGTGGCGGCCGACATCGTGGAGCGTGCAGATGTTCGGATGCTGGAGCTGGGAAATCGCCTTGGCTTCACGCTCGAACCGGGCGCGGAACTCCGGGTCCGACCCCATCGCCGGAGGCAGCACCTTGACGGCCACCATGCGATCGAGGCGAGTGTCGCGCGCGCGATACACCTCGCCCATGCCGCCGGCACCGATGGCGCCGGCAATTTCATACGGTCCCAGGCGCGTGCCGTCGGTCAAAGCCACGGTGCCAATTCTCTCATCTCGTGGCCCTGCGACCGGGACAATGAGCGGAGGAGCCCCGGACCTTCAGGTCCGGGGTGCCCTCCTCACGCGCCCGGTGCGCGATAGCTGATGTTCCGGCGGCAGGCTTCGTCCATCTCTTCGACGGTGACCAGCGGCGTCGTCGACGTTGTCACGGCGCCTGACGCGTTGATCTTCACGCTCATGGAGAGGGCGGACACGAGGTCAGGCGCGTCGATGATCACAATGGCGTCGGAATCACCGAGGGTGTAGTAGAAACTCTCGATCGTTCCTCCGCCGCTCTTGACCAGAGCGTCCGCGGCTTCACGCCGTTTTGTGCCGCCTTCCTTCAGCATGCCCTGAGCGCCCTGAGCCGTGTAGGAGACCTTGATTAGAAACTTCGGCATGGGATCCTTCCTGAGTGAGACAGTGAAGCGCGTACGCTATCACGACCAAGGCTGGGTGCGGGCCTCTTGACTCTCGTTGCGGTCGGGCGTAAACCTTGCCCACGATCCCCCGGACTGCGAGGAAGCCATGGCCAGGACGAAGAGCCCGCGAACGCTTGATGCAAGGCCGGACGTTCCGGATTATCGGGACCGTTGGTACGAACCGACACTCGCGCCGCTGCAGCCGTCGATCGCTCCGCCGCCGACGTTGCATGTCCTTGATCAGGGCACGGAGGGCGCCTGTACGGGATTCGGCCTGGCGGGCGTCATCAACCTGCTGCATCAGCGCCAGGGCCGTGACGTGCGCGTCAGTCCTCGAATGCTCTACGAGATGGCCCGGCGTCACGACGAATGGAAAGGCGAGGGTTACGAAGGCTCGAGTTGCCGAGGCGCGATCAAGGGCTGGTACCACATGGGCGTCTGCCGCGAGCAATTGTGGTCCGCTCGAGCCAGGACGGGAGACTTCACGCTTGCCCGTGCCAGGGATGCGCGCGCGCAGACCCTCGGCGCCTACTACCGGATTCGCAAGAACATCGTCGACATGCACGCCGCGCTCAATGAGACCGGCGCCGTCTATGCCTCTGCCGACGTGCACGGAGGCTGGGACTCGCCGCGGAAAGACGGCAGGATTCCCTACCGCAGGAAGCAGGCCGGGGGCCATGCGTTCGCCATCATCGGCTACACCGCGCAGGGCTTCGTGGTTCAGAACTCCTGGGGACCCGGCTGGGGCAGGCATGGCACGGCCATCTGGACCTACGAAGACTGGAGTGACAACGTCACTGACGCCTGGGTGGTTCAACTCGCCCTGTCCACGCCGCAGCTCTATTCGAGGCGCGGGGCTCCGGCTGGCCGGACCATGGGCCAGCGCCTGGTGTCAGCCCGGAAGGATCCGCGTCGAGATGAAATCGCCGGACACTTCGTGCACATTGACGACGGCCAGTTCCGGGAGGTGGGGAAGTATTGGAGCACTCTCAAGGACGTGCGGACGACCGCGGCCTATGTGGCTGGAAGTGACAAGTACGATCATCTCCTGATCTACGCGCACGGCGGGCTGAACAGCGTCGAGGACTCGGCACGGCGGATCGCCGCGATGCGGGATACATTCAAGGCGAATCGTATCTACCCCTTCCACTTCATGTACGACACGGGGCTTCTGGAGGAGATCAAGGATGTCGTCATCGGCAAGCGCGCCGACGCGGAAGAGCGCGCAGGGGGTGTCACCGACTGGATGGATCGGCTCATCGAGCGTGCCGCCCGACGGCCGGGGCGCGCGATCTGGCGCGAGATGAAGCGCGATGCGGAGCGCGCGTGTTCTGGTGTGAAGAGTCCGGGAGCCAGATCGCTGGCTGCGTTCCTCACGGCGTTTGCGGCACCGGGAAGTCTCCCGAAGCGCGTCCACCTGGTCGGCCACAGCAGCGGTGCCATCCTGCATGCGCATCTGATCAGGGAATTGGCGGCGAGGAAGACCGCGCTGCGAGTGGCGTCGGCGAGTCTGCTGGCGCCTGCTGTGACGGTGTCGCTCTTCGAGAGTGCCTACGTGCCGAACCTGGGCGCTGGCGCGTTCGGACTGGACGATCTCCACATCTACAACCTGACG
>JAHEFO010000183.1 GCA_024640135.1 Acidobacteriota bacterium | reverse complement strand
GTGTCGACCCAATAGCCGTGTTCGGCAAGCACATGGGCCGAGGTGGCGTCGAGGGCCCATCGACCGCCGCGGTGGCTGCGGACCCGCACAGCAAGGGTGTCCTCGAGGACGCGTGTGAGCAGCCCGAGTTTTGCCCGGACCGCCTGTTCCGGAAAATGGGAGACGCAGGGTTGGTACCAGTGGTCGCGCGCGGTCAGCGGCATCTCGGGCGGTGAGTTCCACGGGTGAAGGTGCGAACCGATTTCGCACTCATTGCGCGCAAGGGCGTTCCGGGCGAACGCCTGGAACTGGCGGCACAGGGCCATCTCATAGGTGGTCAGGTAGACCGGGCGCAGGTGGTGCTGCTGGCAGAGCGCGTGGAATCGCGGAAGGTAGGCTGCGTTGTGCGTCGTGACCTCCCGAGGCCGCGACCAGAGGTCATCGCCCTCCGTGTCGATCGTGACAAGCAGCATCGGGCGGACGTCCCGGGTTTCCGTACGCATCCGCTCGCTCATGGGTCGAGTCCTTCGAGGTCAATTCTCAGCAGCATCATGCGATAGGTCTCGCCGCGCGAGAGTGGTGGCGAACCCTGGGCTCGCAACCGGCTGCAGACCAGGCGCTCCTCAGGATCGAGGACTTCGACCCAGGCGACGGTGTACAAACTGTCATGCCGGTCGAAAGCCAGGGATTCCGCGAAGAGGACGCGCGCGCCCGCGCCGGTGTAAATGGGCCCGTGTTCCCGGAACTGCCCGCGATCGACGTCGTAGCTGGTGAGATACGCCGCGCTACCCACGGAGGGTCGTCCGCTGACCACTTCCGGAGGCCCGTGAGAAACATGGTAGAGCACGCGCCCGGGGCCGAACGCCAGCCCCAACTGGGCGCCGCCCGGGACTTCACCCAGGACGCGCGTGGATTGGCAGCCCAGTCGACAGACTGGATCGATCCGGCCCCTGTCCGGATCGAATCGGAACAGGCTCCGGGTCGAGTCGTGGATGCCGTAGAAGACGCCTGCTTCCTGGTCGAATATCACCGATCGCCAGAAGCCATGTCGTGCCGCGGATCGGCTCACCGGAGGCACTGCTCCCTGTCGCACGTTGACGCCGCGCTGGGTTGCCGGCGCCTCGCCAGGGCGCGCCCGCCAGATGGCGCCACTGCGACAGGAGCCGTACACGGCGCCGCTGGCGTCGATCCCCACTGATCGGCACACGGGATACACGAACTTGAACCGGCGGCGTCCGCTGACCGGCCAGTCCGAGCACGGCCTGGAACCGATCTCCAGCGTCTTGGCGCCGATGGCGTACCGGCAGAAGAGGCCGGCGGGATAGGTGAGGCCGTAGTACACGCCGCGTGAGGGGTCGAGCCGCCCCGTGATCCAGCCCTGTCCGGCCGGGCCTCGCGCCAGGTCGGCGATCGCACCCGTGCACATGTCGAGGGACATCACGTGGAATCCGGGATACTCGCGGTGCGGGGCAGCGTCCGTGCGCGCGTCACCCTGCATGGTGGCGAAGTAGAGCCGGCCGTCCAACTCGCCCGGCATCCCGTGGATCTTTGCGTGACTCAGGGCGTCACCGGCGCTCTGGCCCAGCGTCGCGCGAAGGTCTCTGGTGTAGACCATCCTGCCGGCGCCAGGGTCGAAGCACATGATCCGTGCGTGTTCGTCGGGGAGGGTGCTGCCGATGGCAAAGTAGACGCGGCCGTCGAGTCCAACGTGGACCGCATGATAGGCGCAGTCGCCCTGCGCGAAGTCCGGGTCGAACGCGGTTGCCCGCACACGGACCACGGTCAGGGGATCCGTTGTCCGCCGGATGACCTGCCGGCCCGCGCGACGCGTCCCTGCACCAGCTGGAGGTATTCGTCGCGACTGGCGGCGGCTCCCAGCCGGCTGCGATTGTGCCGATGCAGGCGCCTGAACACCAGCACGTCTGACAGCAGCTCGCTGACGATGCCGGCGTCTGCCGCACGGATGAACCACTCGGTGTCATGCACGTGCTGCCAGGACTCCGTGAACTGACCCACGGTGTCGAAGACGGCTTTCTTCGCCAGCATGGCAACGGTGGAGTATCCCGCGGCAGGCTTCGACAGCTTGTGGTCGCGAAACTGTGCCTCTTCCTCGCGAAGTTCCGGCGCCCAGAAATTCTGCACGAGGGTGACGCTCATTTCGAGGTCGGTGCGCGCGTCGAAACAGGCCATTTGGCGCGACAGCTTTTCCGGGTGCCACCGGTCGTCGGCATCAAGGAACGCGATGAACTCGCCGCCTGCCAGGCTGAGGCCATGGTTGCGCGCGGCCGCGGGGCCCCCGTTTGGCTGCCACACCGCCCGCACGGTGTCGCCGTATCCCTCAATCACTCGCGCGGTCTCGTCGGTGGAGCCATCGTTGACGACCACGAGCTCGAGAGGCCGGTAGGTCTGCGCCAGGATGCTGTCAAGCGCCTCAGCGAGGTACGGCTGGCCATTGTAGACCGCGACGATGCAGGTGATGAGGGGGGGCGCGTTCATCTGGACCGGGCCTGCTGAAGGTCGCGCCAGGCCTTCAGCATTCCGAAGAACTCATCGCGATTCGGGTCGCGGTTCGTTCGGGTGTTGTTCGTGTCGTGCAACCTCCGGCGCATGAGCACGTCAGGCAGGACGTCCACGCGCGCACCGCGTTTGGCGGCCTCGACGAACCAGGTCATGTTGGGCAGGACACGCAATTGCTCGTCGAAATGGCCGAAGCGATCGAAGGAGCTCCGTCTGGTGAGCAGCGTGCAGATACTCCAGGAGGCCGAGGGGCCGTCCGGCTCTCCGTCGGCGGAAGGCCGGGAGGCGCCGTGAACTTCCTCGGTCCAGAAGTTCTGAAACCGGGTGAACGACAGGTCAATAGCCGGTTGGGCTCTGAGCCGGTCGAGCTGGCGGGCAATCTTCGTCGGCTCCCAGAGATCATCGGCGTCGAGAAAAGCCACGAACTCGCCGCGCGCCACCCGGATGCCGGCGTTGCGGGCGGCCGCTTCGCCTCGGTTGGGCTGACTGAGCACGGTGAGGCGATCGCGATATCGTGCCAGGACCGCGGCGCTGCCATCGGTTGAGCCGTCATCGACCGCGACAATCTCGATCGCGCCATGCGTCTGCGAAAAGATGCTCTGAAGCGCAGCGTCGAGGAAGCTTTCGGCATTGAAGACTGGAACGACGCAGGTGACCTGGGTGTCGGCGCCCATGGATGGATGAGTCGGCTACGACTTCTCTGAGGGAGGCCCTGAGAGAGCACTGGCCAATCCGGGGTGCGGCGGATCGAGCGCCAGCAGGTCCGCCATGTCGTGGTAGGCATTCAAGCGCGGCGTCTCGTACGGACTCCGCTCGGACGGCGGCGGGGCTGGCGCCTCGGGCGCCTCGGGCGCTGGAGCCGACGAGGTCAGCACCAGTTGCGCGGCGACAAGTTCGGCAGCCAGGCGCAGGAGGTCGGCAGTGGCCCGATCCAGATCGACGAGATAGCGGGCGCTGACAGTCCGGGCGATCTCCTCGATGCTGGCGTGCCCCTCGACCAGTTGCCACATGAGGCCCCCGGCGCCGTCCATGCTGTAGTACATCCCGCTGGACAAGTTGATGAGGATGGCTTCGCCGTCCATCATCTTCGCGGCGACCTCTGCGACGTTCGGCGAGAGGCGCGTCGCTGGCGTTGGAGTAGTAGACATAGGTTCGGGCAGAACGGTATCAGATTTGGGCGGCCGGCGGATGATCCGGTCCGAGGGCGAAAGGTCGGTTGGAATATGGCGAGTACCGCAACCCCGTGCGTCATCGGCCGTGGCCAGCGAGAAGCACCGCGGCAGGCAGTTGCCGCGCAGACGACCGCGCGCAGCAGGAGGGGCCCCACAGGGCAGCCATCCCTGGTCAGTCTCCCCGGAGCGCAACAACCGGATCCACCCTTGCGGCCCGCCACGCCGGCAGCAAGGAGGCCAGAAGGGCGAGCAGCAGCAGGCCCCCACCCGCCGCTGCGAACGTCACCGGGTCAGTGCTGCTGGTATTGAACAACAAGTGGCGGAGTGTCCGTCCGGCGGCGAGTGAGACGGCCACGCCCACCAGGACACCGGTGCCGGTGAGCATGAGGCCGCGGCTGACCACGAGCCACAACACCTGAGTCGGCTCGGCGCCAAGCGCCAGGCGCAATCCGATCTCGCGCGTCTGCTGTGCCACCGAATGACTCAACAGCGAGTACACGCCTGCCAGCGCCACCAGCACCGCCAACGCGCCGAACACCTCGAGTCCCAGCAGAATCAGTTGGCGGGTGGACACTGCGCGCGTGTTCCACATGACGTCAGTCAGCGAGTGGACGGCATAGACCGGGAGCGCCGGGTCCCGGTCGTTCACCAGCGCCCGCACCTCGGGCGCCAGCACTCCGGGCTCAAGTGCCGTTCGAACGACCAGTGACGATGAGCGCGAGGGATCTTGAAGGCTCGATGTGTACATCGACGGCTGCCATGCTCGATCGAGTTCTCCCATGCGCAGGTCAGCCACGACCCCAATCACCCGGTACTGCCGCCCGTTGGCGGCCATCGTGATCGACCGCCCCAGCGGAGTGCGGTCGCCGAAGACCTGCCGGGCGAGCGACTCACTGACGACCGTGACGAGCGGACCGTCCGGACGATCTGACGCCGTGAAGGTCCGGCCCGCCTGCAACGCCACCCCGACGGTTTCCAAATAGTCCGGGCTGGCGGAACGAATCAAGGCGGGAACGGCCTGGTCCGGCGATGCCTCGACCTGAACGTCAACGATGCCGGTATTGCGCGTGAACGGCAGTTCGTCGACGAGTCCGGCGCGTTCGACGCCGGGGATGGCACGGACACGATCGACCACGTCGTTGTAGAAGCCCGACACATCACTGGGATCGCGATAGCGGTCGGCCGGCAGTGAGAGGCTGAGTGTGACCAACCCCTCGGGCCGGAAGCCGGCGTCAACGGCGACCAGGCGGGTCAGGCTCTGGCTGAGGAGCCCGCCGCCGACCGCCAGGGGCAGGGCGAGGGCCACTTGCGCCGCGACGAGCGCGGAGCGCGTGCGCGCGCGCGACCGCGTCACGAGCGTGACACCGCGGAGTTCGGTGGTGAGATCGAGGCCGGCGCCTTCCCGAACGGCGACCAACAGAGCGGGCAGAGTCACCATGACCGCCGCCGCGATGGTGAACAGCACGACCCGGCTATCCACTGCCGCCCCTTCGACCATGGTCAGATTCGACGTGGTGGACGCGGGCAGGAGGCTCCACGCAGCGTCAAATGCCGCCCGGCCTGCCACCAGAGCCAGTGCCGCGCCGCCGATGGCGAGCGTGAGCCACTCCAGAATGGAGAGGCGCGCGAGCGCCCAGTCGGACGCGCCGATTGCCGTCCTGACGGCGCGCTCCCTGCGGTTGGCGGCCGCGCGCGTGGCGCTGATCGTCGCCAGGCTTGCGGAAATCGCCAATGCCACCACGAGGGCGCCTGTGAGGAGCAGCAGGAGAAGCCCGCGCGTCGGGCCGGCAATCGCCTCGCGCAGTGATTGAGCGCGAATCGGGACCGCTCCCGGCGTGCCGTCCGCATCCGATGCTCGAAGGACATCTTCGACGGCTGTGGCGGAGGCGCCGGGTGAGAGCCGGCCGATGACCCCGAGCCAGCGGGAGGCTCGAAGACGTTCGTCCAGTGTCCGGACGCCGAGTGGGATGAACACGTCGCTGGGATTCAGGTCGAACTGGAAAGCGTCGGGGAGCGTCCCGACGATTGCGTACGAACGACCATTGAGGACGAGCGACTGGTCCAGAATGTCCGTGCGCGTGCCGAAGTGCTGTCGCCAGAACCTGGCCGAGATGATGGCGACGGCGTCGGCGCCTTCGCGTTCTTCGGCCGGGGTAAACGTCCGACCGCGCATCGGCGGAGTTCCCAGGGTTTCGAAGAAGGCGGCGCTGACCATCGTGACCGGGGCGCGGAACGGCGAGCCGAGTCCAGTCACGGTCCGGTTGGTCCAGCTGAACGCCGCCGCCTGCGCGAGGGGGCCGGGTGCTGTGCGCCAGTCGTTGAAGTCGGGGTACGAGACCGGGCCGGCCGCCGAGTCCACGACCGCCTCAACCCGCAGGAGCCGGTCTGCATCGGCAAACGGAAGCGGCGCCAGCAGGGCGGCATTGACGGCGGTGAAGGCTGCGGTGCCGATGCCGACGCCGAGTCCAATTGATCCCAGTACGATGAGCGTGAAGTGCGGGTACCGCCGTAGCCGTCGGGCCACATGTACGACGTCGGTTCGAATGTGTCCGCCCGATGCCGCCAGGGGACGGAGGCGGGCGAACCGTTCAGTCAGCGCGGTCATCATCAGGTCCGTCAGCGCGCGAGACAGGCGCCACCAGACACTGGCTCGCCCGCGGGGCGCGGCCTCGCGCAGCTGGTCGTCGAGGAAGGACTGCAACCCGGGGGCTTGCGATCGGCGAAAGTCCGCCGGGAGCAGGCGCAGCGCGGCGCGATAGACGCGCCGGGCGGCCTGAGTGCTTCGCGCCGCGGACCCGCCGCTCATCGTTCTGACCCGGCGCCGGCGTCCGAGAGGCGCACGGCCTCGCGCATGCGGTCGAGGTTGGCGGCCAGTTCGCGGCGTCCGGCGGGGCTCAGGCGGAAGTACCGCCGGCGCCGGTCCACTTCATCGTCAGGGCGACTGGTTTCTTCGATGAGTCCTTCACTGCAGAGCTGGCCGAGCCGGCGGTGGAGGTTGCCGGCCTCGAGCATGACCTGCCCCCGTGTGCTTTCGGCAACGGTCCGAGCCAGCTGATAGGGATACGTCGGTCCATCACCGAGCACCCGGAGGATATGGAAGCGAGTCCACGATCCGGCCATGAGGTCGATGGTAGATCAAGTAGTGTTCTAAAACAATGTCTTGAGACAATTAGTCTGATTTAGTCACGTCTCGCCATGACGCGAAGTCCTTCCAGACTTGCTCAATCACTTTCGGGTCGACGACGAGTGCGTCAGCGTTCCCGGGGTCCTCTTCCGAATACAGCTGGAGTGTGACCGTCCCGCAGCCTGGCGTCAGCGCGTCCGGGTCGAAGGCGTACAAGCCCTCGACAAGCGTGTCCTCCTCAGAGACACGGTGCTCGAGTTTGAACGGATGCACCGGCACGACGCCGGCGTCGCCGCACAACGCCCGCATTTCCGTGAAGTTTGCCTTGAGATGTGTGATCGACGGAATCGACACGCCCACGGTCGTCGCGGCGCCGCGCGCCACCTTGGTCCAGAATCCCTCGACCAATTTCGGCGTGACGCGAATCAGCAGCACCGGCGGCGCCGCGTCCACGTACCTGGACCAATTGCCAAAGTCCCCGAGCAGGCGCTCCATGAGATCTCCGGGGCCGGACCGGGCCGGCGGAGACAGGACCTGCATCGGCGTAATGAACGCCACGTCGAAGTCGGACGAAGACATTCGATAGGGCCGGGGGTTGCCGGCACGAGCCGGCGCATCGGTCGCCGCCTGAATGGACGAGAGAGGACGGAGGGACTCTACCGGAAGATGTGCAGGCGAGGGGTCCGGTGTGTTCCTGATCTCCTCGTCCACTGCCGCGAGGAGCTCACACACCCGGCCGACGCGCACGATGCGAGTGCGGTCAGGGCTCTGGCCATCGCGCTCCGGGACCAGCGTCGTAAGGCCGATTAGCTGGCCGGTGGTCGCAAACGCCGGTCCACCGCTGCCGCCCGGACTCGACTGAAGGTCGGTGTCGATGACGTTCGCGAGGATCACTTCAATCGATCCCGTGCGTATGTCCCGCAAACGGCCGAGCGGCGCCTCGAGGGCGACGATTTCCTGGTCGATCCCCAGCGGCTCCGCTGGCGTGCCGCACTCGACCGGCAGCGCCTTCGCCGACGCGGCGACAGAGGAGTTGATGCGAATCAGGGCGATGCCGCGCGTCCCATCAGATGCGACCACGGTGCCGGCCACTTTGAGACTCGGCGACAGCTGCACCTCAACAAACGCAGCATCGCCGATGATCTGCTGGTCAGCGGCAACAAGTCCATCCCCATCCACCAGGAAGCCGGACCCGTGGGCGGTTGCCGTCCAGATCGCCACGAGGCTGTCCTGCCATCGGGCCAGCAACGAGGACGGATCCGCCTCGAGCGACGCTGCAGCTGAAGTCGCCTCATCGGTGACAGGCACCACCTCCGCGTTGGCGGCGTTCAACTCGAGCGCCGTGTCGCGTCCGTCCACGACGTCAACCGCGATGGTCCACTGGTAGGCTTTGCCATCGAGCGCCACCGGCCGGTCGGACTCCACGGTGTAGGCTCCGGGCGCCAGCCGCACATCGACGCGGCCTTCAAGCGACGTGCGGATCCGCCGGGGCGGGGCACTCGGCGGCGTGTCACTGATGAGCAGCGCATGTCGCGGCACCGGCGTCACTCTCTGACTGCTGTCGACGATCGTGACCGTGATGTGAAGCATGCCGCGCGCCTGGGCGACGCCAGTGTGCGGGGTCA
>JAHEFO010000020.1 GCA_024640135.1 Acidobacteriota bacterium | reverse complement strand
GCTTGTTCGTCATCGCGCCGGTGCTGTCGATGTTGTGGGCAGTCGTTCGACTGAACGGATTTGCGCTGACGCGACGTGGCGGTGACTTGCGCGTGGAGTACGGGGCCATGACGCACGTCACCGCCACCATTCCGCTGCGGCGTGTGCAGGCCATCAAGGTCATGCAGGGACCTGGTCATCTCTGGACCCGTCGAGCGTCGGTCAGGGTGGAAACAGCCGGCGGCAGTGCCACCGGCCGCTCATCATCTGAGCGCGAGTGGATCGCGCCAATCATCAGACTCTCCGACTTGCCCGGCTTCATCGCGGCGGTTCTGCCCGACGCCGAATTGACGACGCTTGACTGGCAAGCGGTCGACCCGCGAGGATACCGGCGTCGCCGAACAGTGGCCCTCGTCTGGGCGGCGGCTGTGGGCGGCGCAACTGTACCCTGGCTGGGCGGTCCGTGGGCCGCCGGCCTCGGCCTCCTGCTGGCGATGCTGTGGGCCACCACCGCGCGTTTCTACGTGAGGAATCTCGGCTGGGCGCAGAGCGATCGCTTCATTGCGTTCAAGACCGGGTGGATCCACCGAGTGATTACCATCGTTCCGCTCGACAAGATCCAGGTGGTCAACCTCGAGGCCTCCCCATTCGACCGGCGGCATGAAATGGCCTCACTTCGAGTCGATACGGCTGGTGCGGGCGCGCACCGTATCGACATTCCGTACCTCTCGTACGGCGTGGCTGATGACGCGCGAGTCAGTCTGGCGCGAGAGGCCGCGGCCACGACCTTCCGGTGGTGACCAGGCCTCCTCGCATCCAGTAGGATCAAAGGCATGCTCATTCGCGCGCTTCTTGTCCTGACGATGTCCGGCTTGCTGTCCCAGCCGGGAACCCTCAGCCCTGAGGAACGCGCGCTCGCGACGTTCGTCGACGCCAGCAATGATGGCGCACTCACGTTGCTCGAGCGGGTGGTGAACATCAACAGCGGCACGATGAACTTCGCCGGGGTGCGCGAAGTGGGAGCGGTGTTCCGGGCGGAGTTCGACGCTCTGGGTTTCAGGACGGAATGGGTAGACGGCGCATCATTCGGCCGCGCCGGTCACCTGGTGGCCGACCATCCCGGACAGGGACCGCGCATCCTGCTGATCGGGCACCTGGACACGGTCTTCGAGCCTGACAGCCCCTTTCAGAAGTTTGAACGTGTCAGCCCGACCGCCGCCAGGGGGCCAGGCATCACGGATATGAAGGGCGGCGACGTCATCCTCCTGCAGGCCCTGAAGGCCTTGCAGTCGACAGGTCAGCTCGAGTCGATGAATGTCATCGTCGTGATGACGGGTGACGAGGAGGCGGCAGGGCGTCCGTTGACTGCCTCGCGCGCGGCGCTGACGAAGGCCTCGGAGGGTGCGGACGTGGCGATTGGATTCGAAGACGGCGACGGCAATCCCGAGACGGCCGTGATTGCACGGCGTGGCACGTCTGGCTGGGACCTGCAGGTGACCGGAAAACCCGCGCACTCGTCGCAGATCTTCAATGCCGAGAACGGTTACGGGGCTGTGTTCGAAGCGGCGCGGATTCTCGATGCCTTCCGCGAAACGTTGGCGGGCCAGCCGCACCTGACGTTCAATCCCGGCGTGATGCTTGGCGGCACCGCCGTGGAGTTCGACCGGCCGGCGTCTCGAGGAACCGGATTCGGCAAGAGCAATGTCATTGCCGAGCATGCCGTGGTGTCAGGCGACCTGCGCGCGCTGTCGCTGGAACAGTTCGCCTCGGCGAAGCAGGCCATGCAGGACATCGTCTCGGCTTCGTTGCCACGGACCAGTGCCACGCTGACGTTCGATGACGGGTACCCGCCATTGGCTCCGACGCCGGGCAACGAGCGATTGCTGACGCTGTACAACCGCGCGAGCGTGGATGTGGGCGCGGGGCAGGTGGTGGCTGTCGATCCCGATAAGGCGGGCGCCGCTGACGTGTCATTTGTTGCCGGACGCGCGCGGATGATTCTCGACGGTGTCGGCCTGATGGGATCCGGCGGCCACACGGTCAACGAAACGGCCGACTTGCGCACCCTGCCGTCGATGACCAAGCGCATGGCCGTGCTGCTGGCCCGGCTGCATCGCGACGGCGCGAAGTAGTGGAGGACAGGCACGGATGTCCGATCTCTTCGAGATTGCGGTGACCCGGATCGACGGCAGCAGCGCCTCAATGGCCGAGTACCGCGGCCAGACCCTGCTGATCGTCAACGTCGCCAGCGAATGCGGCTATACGCCGCAGTATGCCGGCCTCGAAGCGTTGTACGAGGAGTTCCGCGACCGGGGCCTGGTCGTTCTTGGATTCCCCTGTGACGACTTCGGCCGCCAGGAACCCGGCGACAATGCCTGGATCGACCAGTTTTGTGAGACGACGTTTGGGGTGACCTTTCCGATGTTCGCGAAAATCGCGATCAAGGGGCCTGGCGGCCATCCGCTCTTCAAGTGGCTGGCCGCGCGCAAGCCGGGCATCCTCGGCATCGAGGCCATCAAGTGGAATTTCACGAAATTCCTGGTGGATGCCGGGGGGTCGGTCGTGCGACGGTACGGTTCGATGGAGACGCCTGAGGAAATTCGCAAGGACGTCGTAAAACTGCTCGCCAACTGATGACACTCCTGCTCATTCATCACGCGGACGCTGTGGGCCCCTTGCTCGATCCGCAGCGACCTCTGTCCACGCCAGGGCACGAGCACGCGCGTCACATCGCGCAGGTTGCGAAAGACCACGGTGCCGCGCCGCAGGCCATCTGGCACAGCGGAAAGCTCCGCGCGCGGCAGACTGGCGAGGCGTTCCTGCGTGTCTGTGCGCCGTTCGCACAGTTCAAGATGGTGCGGGGTCTGAATCCGGACGATTCTCCGGCCGTGATTCGGCAGGCGCTGCTGGCGGAATCGCGTGACCTGGCAGTGGTCGGTCACTGGCCGAGCCTGCCGGCGCTGCTGTCAGCGCTCAGCCCATCGAGTGCGCCGATGCCGCTGCACGGAGTGGTGGCCCTGACCAGCGACGACCACGGTGTCACCTGGTCCGAACTCTGGCGAATCTAGAGGGCTGGCGCCGCCTGGCTCGAGTGCTGGGCGAGGGCCTCGCGCAGCAACGCCCACGCCCGCCGAAGATGCCGCTCCTCCGTGCGGAGGTTGCCGACGGCGAGCCGAATGACAATCTGTCCGTTCAGTGACGTGTGTGACAGGAACACTTCGCCCGTCTTGTTCACGCGGTCGATGATGGCGTGATTGAAGGCGTCCAGGTCGGGCGATGCCTGTTGCTGACCGGCGTTGATGGCACGGAAGCACACCACCGAGAAAGGCACCGGCGCCACCCGCTCAAAGTCAGGGTCTTCATCCACCCACGAGGCAAACAACTGTGCCAGCCGGCAGTGCTCGCGCAAACGTGCCCGAACGCCCTCGGCGCCGAAGTACCGCAGAATGGCCCAGAGCTTCAGCGCGCGAAATCTCCGGCCCAGTTGAACGCCGGTATCCATCAGATTCCTGACCGCGCCAGTCTCGGGGGTCTTGAGGTATTCGGGTGTCAACGAGAACGCCTGACGGATCACATCCATCCGTGGCGTGAACAGGACACTGAGATCGAAGGGTGTGAACAACCACTTGTGGGGATTGACGACGATGGAGTCGGCCTGATCCAGGCCCGCGCGAATCCACGCGAACTCCGGAACCATCGCCATGACACCGGCATAGGCCGCATCCACGTGCAGCCAGATCTGTTCGCGTTTCGCGATCGCCGCGATCGCTTCCACATCGTCCACGGACGTACTCGACGTCGTGCCGACCGTGGCCACGATGGCGACGGGTCTGATACCGGCCGCCCGGTCCTCGCTGAGCGCGGCCTCAAGTGCGTCGACGCGCATGCTGAACCTGTCGTCCGCCGGAATTCGCCGCAGCGCCTGGTGACCCAGGCCGAGCGCGATGACAGCCTTGTCCACGGATGAGTGTGCATGCTCCGAACAGTAGACCCGCAGGGGGGGGACGTCGCGGCCGGCCAGACCTCTGGTGCGCACGTCCGGCACGGCCACTTCCCTGGCCGCCGCCAGCGCGTGAAGCGTGGAAATCGACGCCGTATCGTAGATGACACCCTCGATCTCATCCGGCAGGTGCATCAGTCGGGCCAGCCAGCGCAACGTGACTTCTTCCAGTTCGGTGGCGGCCGGTGACGTGCGCCACAGCATCGCCTGCTGGTTGAGCGCGGATGACACCATGTCCATGAGGACGCCTGGCGCACTGCCGGTGATTGCGAAGTAGGCGAAAAACCCGGGGTGGTTCCAGTGGGTGGCGGCCGGCAGGATGATGCGGTCGAGGTCCGCGATGACCTGCTCGAACGGCTCGGGGTGTTCGGGTGCGCGGTCTGGCAGAGCCCGGCGGACGTCGCCTGGAGCTACTTGCGCGAGCACGGCGTGGGTTTCGATCTGTTCGAAATACCCGGCGGCCCACTCCACGAGCGCATGGGCGTGACGCCGGAATTCCTCCGGCGGCATGTCTCCAAGCGCCGGTCGGGCCGCGGGGGGCGTGTTCACCTCAATGTGTCTGCCGTGTCAGTGCTTGTGGTCGGCGACGTACGCGAGAGCGAATTTCTGCAGCGCCTCGCTGCTGAGACCGATGGCCTTCGCCTCCGTGACCGCCCGCTCCTCTGACCAGCCGTCAACGAGCATGCGCTTGATCACCCAGAGGGCCCCGACTCGATTGGCACTGCCGCAGTGGATGAAGAGGGGATGGTTGTCGGTGTTTGCGACGATTCTCAGGAACTCATCGGCCACCTTCGGATCCGGGGCCGACCCTTTGAACGGCAAGTGGATGTATTCCAATCCAGCCGCTTCAGCCGCCGCGCGCGACTCTTCGATGTTGACGCCGTTCTCGGTGGCCTCGCGCAGATTCAACACGGCCCGGTATCCCAGCTTCGCGACACTTCCGAGAGCCTTGGCATCAGTCGCGCCCGCGCACCCGATCGTAGCGTCAACTTTCGTGTAGTTGCGGACGCCCTCGATCTGAGGCGACTGAGCTGGCGCGGAGGCCTGTGATGAAGGCGGTGCGTCCTGGGCGACAAGGCCCGCAGACAGTGCAAGAGTCAGAATCAGTGAACGGGTCATCACTGACGATTATACGGCGAGCCGCAGGTCAGCGATTGATCGTCACCACGAGATCTTCGGTCAGGCGCACCGTCAGTGGTGCCCCTGCGGGGAGTGATGCTTCGCCGGGTTCCCCCTTCATGACGACTGCCGCACCGCCGGCGGCGCCGGTGACGCCGCCGATCACCGCGCCCTTCTTGCCGCCCAGCACGGCGCCCAGGATGGCGCCGGCCACCGCGCCGGCACCTACCTTGGAGGTGGAGTCGGCCGAAGGGGAGTCGCCCACGCGATAAATCGTGTCTGTGGTGATCTGCATCCGGGTTCCGTCGGCCAGAATCATCCGGTCGAATCGCAGGCCCAGCCGGGGCCGATTCTTGAATCGTCCGCCATGCTCAATCAGCGTGACCGTGCCCTCGAGGCGGACATCGGCGGGAATCGCCGTCCGGCCGCGGACCGTGACATCACGGCTGACCGTGGCCGTCACGCGGTCTTCGACGCGGGCCGTCTCTGTCGAGACCGACTCGTCCAGTCGAATGCCGATGACCGAGTGCTTTTCGACTGTCAGCTCTTCAACGTCAAACCTCACGGACTCCTGCGCGGCGTCCACAGCGGGCAGAGGCGCGTCCGGCACGTAGCGAGGCGGCTCCGCGCCAACCGGAACCGGCGGTGTCGCCACGGAGGTTTCCACCGGGAGTGGCGCTGGCGGAACCACGACTGTCTCGACTGGCGCCGGCACAGGAGGCGTCACGGCGGGACGTGGTGCTGGTGCGGGCGAAGTGTCGGTGTCCGACGGCGTTGTTTGCTCCGGTTGCTGGAGACGCGGCGACTGGGAGGGTGGCCGGACCTCGGTCTTCGCGACGGCAACATCGGCCTTCCTGGCGGGCGGTGCTTCCGCTGCGGCCGGCTGCGGACCCGGCGTGTCGGTCAGGGTGTCCGGGATGACCGCGGGTTCGGAGACCGCTTCAGAGGCGAGCGGCGCGGCCTCAATGGGATCGGCCTGGATCAGTTCCGGCACGGGTCGAAGGGCAAGATAGCCGCCGCCAGCGGCGGCCGCGATGCATCCCATGCTCAAGAGCCCGATTCCAAGAAATCTAGTCGACACGATACCTGCTACTCCAGCAAGGGCCGTACCGCACTTCGTGCTCAATACGGACGGGCCTTTCCGATCGTTCTGGCCTGGAGCCGGCCCACTTGGCACCTCGGAGAGGACAGTCAGCGTCCCCGGACGATAACATCCGTCCCATGCGTATCGCAGTCATAGGCGCGGGGATTATCGGGGCAGCCGTCGCGGACGCGATGGCCGCCAGAGGCACGCGCGTGTCCATGTACGAGATGCGCTCGCCGGGCCGGGGCGCCTCACAGGCCTCAGCCGGTGTGCTGTGCCCCTATACCGAGGCGACCCCGGGCAGTCCACTCCTGGCGCTGGGAACCCGCAGCCTGGCGATGTGGGACGGCTGGGTCGAGGGTCTTCGTGACCGGGTGACCTCCCGGTTCCACTACGCTCGGACCGGGACACTCGAAGTGGCCCTCGCCCCTGATGAGGCCGTGCACTTGAGGCGGTCGGCGGAACAGCTTGCGGCGGAGGGCGTCGCCCATCAGCAACTCGACGGGGCGGCGCTGCGCCAGTTCGAGCCGTGCGCCGGAGCCTCCGCGCTGAGTGGGCTCTTCATCGGCGCGCATGGGCACGTTGAGGTATCGGCGCTGGTCTCAGCGCTGATGGAGTCCGCCAGGCAGCGCGGCGCGACGTGCGAGACGCCGGCTGAAATCATCCAGGTGGAGCAAAAGCAGGATCGTGTCCGGGTGCGCGTGGGCGATCGTGTGGACGAAGTCGACCATGCCGTCATTGCCGCGGGGAGCTGGTCTGGCCGGGTTCGCGTGGCTGATGTGCCGGCCTTCGCGGTACGGCCCATCCGTGGGCAGTTGCTCCATCTGAAGTGGCCCGATGCCTCCGCGCCCAGCAGGTCGGTGTGGGGCACGCGGTGCTACACCGTGCCGTGGCCCGACGGGTCGCTGCTGGTGGGCGCGACGATCGAAGACGTGGGTTTCGATGAACACTCAACCGTCGCCGGTGTTCGTGAGCTGCTTCAGGCGGTCGAGGCGCTGCTGCCCGGCTCCTGCCAGGCCACGCTCGAGTCGGTGCGCGTCGGCCTGCGACCGGCCACCGCGGACCATCTGCCGCTCCTCGGGCCGCTGGAACGCCATCCGCGCATCACGCTGGCGACGGGGCACTATCGTAACGGCATCCTGCTGGCGCCTTACACGGCGGACGTCGTCACTCGCCAGATTCTGGACAACGACCGCGACCCCATGCTGGACCTCACAAGACCGGAACGGTTCTGGTAGGTCTCAGCGCTCAGTGCTGGGTGCTGAGTGCTGAGTGCTGGGTGCTGGGTGCTGGGTGCTGGGTGCTGGGTGCTGAGTGCTGGGTGCTGGGTGCTGAGTGCTGGGTGCTGGCGGATTTGAGAGAGCGTAGCGCGGAATCCTCGTCGAGTACGGGGAATACCCCACATGGGGAGCGGCCGGGCGTTCGCATTTCCGGTCGCATAACAGGTTTGAGATCTGTTCCAATCTGGCCCGGTTTGTGCACTTGCGGTGCCTACGCCGGTGTGTCCGGCGCCTGAACGTTCACGGAGGCCATCATGAGTGAGCGCTTGACCATCTGGGAGCAGGCCCGGACTCTCGGACACTCCCGTCGCGACTTCCTGCAGTTCTGCGCCTGGCTGGCGGCCGCTGCCGGCATCGAAGCATCCCAGGTTGGCCAGGTCGTGCAGGCCCTCGAGACCAAACCCCGCATTCCGGTCGTCTGGTTTCACTTCCAGGAGTGCACCTGCTGCAGCGAGTCGTTCATCCGCTCGTCCCATCCGATCGTGTCCGACATCATCCTGGACAAGATCTCTCTCGATTACACCGAGACGCTGCAGGCGGCGGCTGGCCACGCGGCCGAGGCGGCGTTGCACGAGACGATGAAGAAGTACCACGGTGAGTACTTGATGCTCGTGGAAGGGTCCGTGCCGACCGGGGCAGACGGCGCGTATTGCTGTATCGCGGGCCGCACGGCGCTCGACACCGTGAAGGAAGCGGCCGAGGGCGCCAAGGCGATCGTCGCGTGGGGCAGTTGTGCGTCGAACGGCTGCATCCAGGCGGCAAGTCCGAACCCGACTGGTGCGACGCCGGTGCACGAGATCATCACGAACAAACCCGTCATCAAGGTGCCGGGATGCCCGCCCATCGGCGAAGTCATGGCCGCGACGATTGTTCACCTGCTCACCTTCGACACCATTCCGCAACTCGATCGCGTGGGCCGGCCGATGGCGTTCTATTCGCGGCGGGTCCACGACACCTGTTACCGGCGTCCCAATTACGACGCGGGTCTCTTCGTGGAGTCGTGGGATGACGAGAACGCGCGGAAGGGGTTCTGCCTGTACAAGATGGGGTGCCGGGGACCGGTGACGTACAACGCCTGTGGCGTGACCAAATGGAACGGAGGGGTGAGTTTTCCCATTCAGTCGGGCCACGGGTGCATTGGATGCAGCGAGGAAAACTTCTGGGACAACGGGCCCTTCTACAATCACCTGACCAACCTGCCTGGCTTCTCCATCGAGACGACAGCAGACAAGATCGGGGTGGCGGCGGGTGTCGTCACGGCGGCCGGCCTCGTCGGCCACGCCGTGCTCACCTCCATCCGGAAGCGTGACGTGATCAACGAAACCAAGAAGTGAACCTGGGAGCGCGCCATGGCGAATCGCATAGTCATCGACCCGATCACGAGGATCGAAGGGCACCTGCGGATTGAAATCGAGGTCAGGGACGGACGGGTTACCGACGCCTACAGTTCAGGCACGATGGTGCGGGGCTTCGAGCTGATCCTCAAGGGGCGCGATCCGCGGGATGCGTGGGCATTCACCGAGCGGGCCTGTGGCGTGTGCACCACGGTTCACGCGCTGGCGTCGGTGAGGACGGTGGAGGACGCGCTGGGCATTCAGGTCCCCGCGAACGCCGAACTCATCCGGAACCTGATGTTCTGCGCGCAGTACCTCCAGGACCACGTGGTGCACTTCTACCATCTGCATGCGCTCGACTGGGTCGATATCGTGAGCGCGCTCAAGGCCGACCCGAAGAAGACCTCAGAACTGGCGCAGAGCCTGTCGAACTGGCCGAAGAGCTCGCCGGGGTATTTTTCGGATGTCCAGACACGCATCAGGACCTTCGTCGAGAGCGGCCAACTCGGCATCTTCGCCAACGGATACTGGGGTCACTCCGCCTACAAATTGCCCGCGGAAGCGAACCTGATGGGCGTGGCGCACTATCTGGAAGCCCTGGAATGGCAGAAGGAGATTGTCAAGGTCCACACGATCTTCGGTGGCAAGAACCCCCACCCGAATTACCTGGTCGGCGGCGTGCCGTGTTCGCTGAATATCAACGAAGTCAATGCCATCAATGCCGAGCGCCTGGCGCACGTCGGCCAGCTGTTCCAGCAGGCCCAGACCTTCGTCGAGCAGGTGTATCTGCCGGATCTGATGGCCATTGCGTCGTTCTACAAAGACTGGGGCGCTATCGGCGGTGGACTGAGCAACTACATGACCTATGGCGACCTGCCCACGGCCGGGTACGGCGACCCCTCGAAGTTCAAGTTCCCCCGCGGCGTCATCCTCGATCGGAACCTGAACGAAGTCCTGCCGGTGGACGGCAAGGATCCGATGCAGGTGCAGGAGTACGTCGCGCACTCTTGGTACGACTATGCCGAAGGCAACGCCGTCGGCAAGCACCCGTGGGACGGCGAAACGAAACTGCATTACACCGGCCCGAAGCCGCCGTACGAACAGCTCGAGGTCGAGCAGAAATACTCGTGGATCAAGACGCCCCGGTGGAAGGGGCACGCGATGGAGGTGGGCCCGCTGGCGCGGGTTCTGGTCGCGTACGCGTCCGGAAGTGCCGAAGTCCAGGAGCTGGTTGGCGGCGCGCTCAAACAGCTCGACGTGCCCGTCGCCGCGCTGTTCTCCACGCTGGGCAGAACCGCCGCGCGAGGGCTCGAGACCAAGCTGATTGCCGGATGGGCCCACGAGTTCTACAACCAGTTGCTGACCAACATCAAGACCGGCGACACACGCACCGCCAACACCACGATGTGGGAGCCGTCGACATGGCCGGCCGAGGCCAGAGGTGTGGGCATGACCGAGGCGCCTCGCGGCGCCCTGGCGCACTGGATCGTCATTCGCGACAGGAAGATCGACAACTACCAGCTCGTCGTGCCCAGCACGTGGAATGCGTCGCCGCGAGACAACGAGGGGCAGATGTCAGCCTACGAATCGGCCCTCATCGGCACCCCGGTGGCGAACGTCGAACAGCCGGTCGAGGTGTTGCGGACGATTCATTCGTTTGATCCGTGTATTGCTTGTGCTGTGCACGTCCACGACGAACATGGCCGGCACGTGCACCAGTTGAATACCTTCTGAGAGGGCTGTCATGGCTGAAGCCACTTACGAACGCGTGTATGTGTGGCAAGCGCCGGTACGGATGTACCACTGGATCAACGCCTGCTGCATTTTTGTCCTGGTCGCCACCGGCCTGGTCATTGGCCGGCCGCCGGCACTGATGTCTGCGGGCGAAGCGTCGGACAGCCACTGGTTTGGCTGGGTCAGGTTCCTGCACTTCAGTGCGGCGTTCCTGATGAGCTTCGCGTTTCTCGTGCGCGTCTACTGGATGTTTGCCGGCAATCAGTATTCGCGCTGGGACGCCTTCATTCCCAGGAACTGGACCAGGCTGAAGACCCAGTGGCGGGAAATGGTCAACGTGCTTCGTATCGATATTCTCCAACTGGAGAAGGAACCGATTGACTATGTCGGCCACAATGGCCTGGCCGCCTTCAGCTACTTTGGGATCTTCCTCGCCACGATATTCCAAATCATCACGGGGGCGGCGCTGTACGCGCCGATGAGCACGTTCTGGCTTCCTGGATTGTTCTCCTGGGTCCCACCCCTGATGGGTGGCGAGGCCATCGTCCGCATGTGGCACCACGCCTTCACGTGGATCTTCATCCTCTTCACGATGATTCACGTGTATCTGTCGATCTTCCACGACATGACGGAAGGCCGCGGTGAGATTTCGTCGATTGTCAACGGAGTGCGATTTGTGGAGCGCAAGTGACTCGAGGCACGCTGGTTCTGGGTATTGGCAATCTCCTGATGGGGGATGAAGGTGTCGGTGTTCGCGTCATCGAGCGGCTTGAACAGGAGTCCTGGCCGGATGGTGTGACGGTGGTCGATGGCGGGACCGGTGGATTTCACCTGCTGGAATATCTTCAGGAATTCAGCCCGATCGTGATGGTTGACGCCACGATGGATGGGCAACCGCCTGGCACGGTCGGAGTCCTGCGGCCGAAGTATGCCTCAGACTTCCCGCGGGCATTGACGGCCCACGACATCGGACTGCGCGACCTGGTGGAGTCTGCTGCGCTGCTCGGTCCGTTGCCGGATATCACCCTCGTGACGATCTCAATTGCGGAAGTCCGGTCGATGGATACGAGACTGTCACCCGCTGTGGAGCGGGCGTTGCCGACTGTGGCCGGGCTGGTGCGCCGGACGGTGGCGCCGGAGACTGGCGCCCGTGCATGAATTCGGTATTGCGCAGGGCATTCTCGACATCGTGCGCGCGCATGTGCCGCCGGATCAGGCGTCCGCCGTCAGGGAAGTGCGTCTGAGAATCGGCGATCGCGCCGGCGTCCTGGTCGAGTCGCTCGAATTCTGCTTCGGTGCCGCCGTCGCGGGATCGCCGTACGCGTCCGCCGTGCTTGCCGTGGACCGGGTGAGCGGTGACGACCTGCAGGTGGTGCACGTCGAACTGGACGAAGACGCGGAGGTCGGCGCGTGAGCGTGATCACGATTGAGCGGAAGGTGCTGGAGAAGAATGACGCCATCGCCGCGCGGAACCGGCAACTGTTCGCCGAGGCTCGGCTCTTCGCCGTCAACGTGGTCAGCTCGCCTGGCGCAGGGAAGACCTCCCTTCTGGAGCAGACGATCCATCGCCTGAAGGGCCGCGTGCGCGTGTCGGTCGTGGAAGGTGACGTTCAGACGGACCTGGACGCCCAGCGTGTTGCGAGCTACGGCGCGCCGGTGGTCCAGATTGTGACCAACGGTGGCTGTCATCTGGAGGCGCCGCTGGTGAGAGATGCCCTGGGCAGCCTGGACCTGGCGCAGACGGACTTGCTGGTGATTGAGAATGTGGGGAACCTCGTCTGCCCGGCGAACTACGATCTGGGCGAGGCCATGAAGGTGGTCGTGCTCAGTACGACCGAAGGCGACGACAAGCCCCTGAAGTACCCGGCGATGTTCCGCAACGCCTCGGTGCTGGTGGTCAATAAGATCGATCTGCTCCCCTATCTTCCCTGTGACATTGGAGCGCTGATCCGCAACGCGCACCAGATCAATCCTGCCCTGCGCGTCTTTCAAGTATCGTGCACGACAGGCGCCGGACTGGATGACTGGTGCTCGTGGCTGGCGGCTCAGGTGGCGGCGGTTCGTGCGTGAGCGCCTGCGGCTCATCGTTCGTGGCGCCGTGCAGGGTGTGGGGTTCCGGCCATTCATCTTTCGATTGGCCGCGCGGCACGGACTGAGTGGCTGGGTTCTCAATAGCGGGGCCGGCGTACACGTCGAGATTGAAGGTCCGCGTCAGGCCCTTGAAGAATTCTTTCTTTCCATCGAGCCGGAGCGCCCGCCCAGGGCCGTGATCCAGAGCCTTGAGAGTGTCTGGTGTGACGCGTCAGGTCTGACAGGGTTCGAGATCCGTGAAAGCGTGGTGCCGGGCCTGGCGCGGACGCTGGTCGCACCCGACAGTGCGACATGCCACGATTGCTGTGTCGACGTGGCCGACCCGGCCAACCGGCGCTGGCGCTACCCCTTCACGAACTGCACCAACTGCGGGCCGCGCTACAGCGTGATCTCCTCGCTGCCTTACGACCGGGCGCGCACTTCGATGCGGTCGTTTGTGATGTGTCCCGAATGCGACCGCGAGTATCACGATCCTCTTGACCGGCGTTTTCACGCGCAGCCGAACGCCTGTCCCGTGTGCGGTCCGCGTGTGGCTCTGTGGAACGCGCGCGGCGATGAACTTGCGTCCGATGACGCGGCCATGCGGATGACCGCCGAGGCACTCGGTTTCGGCCGGATCATTGCCGTGAAGGGCCTTGGCGGCTTTCACCTGATGGCCATTGCGTCCAGCCAGGCCGCCGTGCAGACGCTGCGCGCGCGCAAGCACCGCGCGGAAAAGCCATTCGCGCTCATGGTCAAGTCGATTGAGGAGGCCGGGGCGTTGTGTCAGGTGTCACCGGCCGAAAGCCGCCTCTTGTCCTCGGCCGAAGCGCCGATCGTCTTGCTGAGGCGTCGCCTCGGCGGTGAGGGGAAGGTTGCAGACGCCGTGGCGCCGGCAAATCCGTGGCTGGGCGTGATGCTGCCCTGCACGCCCCTGCACCATGTGCTGATGGCCGATGTCGGTGAAGCAGTGGTCGCGACGAGTGGCAACCTGTCCGACGAGCCGATTTGCACGGATGAACATGACGCGATCGAACGGCTGGGCGGGATCGCCGACCTGTTCCTTGTGCACAACCGCCCGATTCTGCGCCATGTGGACGACTCCATCGTGCGGGTCCACCTGGGCAGGGAACTGGTGCTGCGCCGCGCGCGCGGATATGCGCCGCTTCCAGTCACCCTTGGCGAAGACGTCGATCCGGTGGTGGCCGTGGGCCCGCACCTGAAGAACACCGTCGCAGTGAGTGCAGGCCGTGAGGTCTTTGTCAGTCAGCACATCGGTGATCTCGAGACGCCCCAGGCGTTGAATGCGTTCAATCAGGTGATGAAGAATCTGACCACGTTGTTCGATGTGGAACCGGTTGCGGCCGCGGCGGACCTGCATCCCGACTACGTGAGCACGCGTGCGGCGCATGCGCTTGGGCTTCCTGTCACGGGCGTTCAACATCATCTGGCTCACGTGCTGTCGTGCGCGACTGAAAACGGCCTTGGCGGCGAGGTGCTGGGTGTGTCCTGGGATGGCACCGGCCTTGGCAGCGACGGCACGATTTGGGGCGGCGAGTTCCTGTTGGTGGACGACGAGCAGTGGCAGCGGTGGGCCTGCCTTCGTCCCTTCCAACTGCCGGGCGGAGAGCGGGCCGTGCGCGAGCCCCGACGGTCGGCATTCGGTGTCCTGCAGGCGATGTACGGCACACGGGCGCGGAGCCTGGATACCCCGGTGTTGAATCGGCTTTCAGCCAGCGAGCGTGACTTGTGGTGTCAGGCAATAGACAAGAACGTCAACGCGCCGGTCACGTCGAGTGCCGGACGCCTGTTTGACGCGGTGGCCGCCATTGTCGGAATTCGCCAGGTCACGTCGTTTGAGGGCCAGGCCGCCATGCAACTGGAGTGGGCGGCGGATGAGCGGGCGACGGATGGGTATCCCTGGGAGCTGAGTCCCGGGTCGGCGTTTCCGCAGGGATCGTTCGAACCGCCTCCGTGTGTCGTCGACTGGGCGCCCGCTGTCGCGGCGGTGCTGAAGGACGTTGTGGCCGGAGTGTCTGTCGCCATCATCGCTACACGCTGGCACAATACGATGGCGGACGTCATCGCCGGGGTGGCGCGGTCGGCC
This sequence comes from Acidobacteriota bacterium, assembly GCA_024640135.1. Classification (GTDB taxonomy): domain Bacteria; phylum Acidobacteriota; class Vicinamibacteria; order Vicinamibacterales; family SCN-69-37; genus SYFT01. The sequence continues at coordinate 15,688 of JAHEFO010000020.1, read as the reverse complement.
GGGCGCCGGCGGGTGGTGCTCTCGGGCGGCTGCTTCCAGAATGTGGTGTTGTGTGAGCGAGTCGACCGGCGCCTTCGAGACGGCGGGTTCGCGCCGTATTGGCATCAGCGGGTGCCGCCCAACGACGGCGGCATCGCCCTCGGGCAGGTGATTGCGACCGTGCATCCGCGCCGGCTCGTCAGGGCCTCGGCAGACCGCAGGGCCGGGGCGCCGTCCCAGGCGGTGGAGTGTGAACGCGCGTAGCGGTGTGAAACCGGCGCGAGGGAGGAAGACGTCATGTGCCTGGCAGTTCCCGGAAGAATTCTCACGATCGTCGGCGATGACCCCATCCTGCGCAGTGGCACGGTGGACTTTTCCGGCATCACCAAACGGGTGAACCTGAGCTACGTGCCTGAAGCCGTCGTGGGTGACTACGTGCTGGTGCATGTGGGCTTCGCCATTTCGACCGTCGATGAGGAGGAAGCCTCGAAGGTCTTCACCTACCTCAAGACCATGGGTGAACTGGCCGAGTTCGAGGACGACCCCTCATGAAGTTCATTGACGAGTACCGGGATCGTGAGAGCGCCGAACTCTACGCGCGGGCGTTGTCCGGCATCATCACTCGACCCTGGACGCTCATGGAAGTGTGCGGTGGTCAGACCCACGCCATCGTCAAATTCGGCGTGGACGAGTTGTTGCCGCCGGAAATCGCGCTCGTGCACGGGCCCGGTTGTCCGGTATGTGTCACGCCGCTGGAACTGATCGAAAAAGCCATCGATATCGCCGCACGGCCGAACGTGATCTTCTGCTCGTTCGGCGACATGTTGCGCGTGCCGGGCCGCGATCGAGACTTGTTGACGGTCAAAGCTCAGGGTGGCGATGTGCGCATCGTGTATTCGCCGCTGGATGCGCTGGCGCTGGCCGAGCGGCATCCGGACCGGGAGGTCGTGTTCTTTGCCGTGGGCTTCGAAACCACCGCACCGGCCAATGCCATGGCCGTGTTCCAGGCGGCTCAGAAGGGCCTCACCAATTTCTCCCTGCTCGTCTCGCACGTCCTGGTGCCGCCCGCGATGGAAGCCATCCTGTCGTCACCCGAAACCAGGGTGCAGGGATTCCTCGCCGCCGGTCATGTGTGCACGGTGATGGGCTTCACCGAGTACGAGCCAATCGCCGCCCGCTACCGCGTGCCCATCGTCGTCACGGGATTCGAACCCGTCGATATCCTCCAGGGCGTGTTCATGTGTGTCAAGCAGCTCGAAGAGGGACGCGCGGAGGTCGAGAACCAGTACGCGAGGGCCGTCCGTCGCCTTGGCAACCAGCCAGCGCAGCAGGTGGTGGGCGAGGTGTTCCGCGTCGTGCCGCGCAAGTGGCGCGGTGTCGGCGAGATTCCCATGAGCGGCCTGGGCCTGCAGCCCGCCTACGAAGCCTATGACGCCGAACTGAGGTTCGACGTGGTCGACCGCGTGCTTGAAGAGCCGTCGGAATGCATCAGCGGCCAGATCATGCAGGGCCTGAAGAAGCCCCCGGAGTGTTCGGCTTTCGGCACGATATGTACACCGGAACATCCGCTGGGCGCCACGATGGTGTCGTCCGAGGGCGCGTGCGCGGCCTACCACCGGTATCGCAGGATTCGCGTGGATGGCGCAGGTGGGGTGCACACCTCATGAGTCGCGACCCCCTGCTGCCCGGTCTTGTCTGCCCGCTGCCGATTCACCGGCATTCCCATGTTCAGATGGCGCATGGCGGCGGCGGACGGCTCAGCCAGCAATTGGTGGAGGACGTCTTTCTGCCTGCGTTCGCCAATGCCGCGCTGAGCGCCCGTCACGACGGCGCCCGACTCGAATTCGGCGGGCTTCGTCTTGCGTTCTCCACCGACTCCTACGTGGTCAAGCCAATGTTCTTTCCGGGCGGCGACATTGGCACACTGGCTGTGAACGGGACTGTCAACGATCTGGCAATGTGCGGTGCGCGGCCGCGGGTCCTCAGTTGCGCATTCATCCTTGAGGAAGGGCTCGCCATGGACGTCGTGTCCCGTGTAGCTGCGTCGATGAGTGAGGCGGCGCGCGCGGCCGGCGTGGCGCTGGTGACCGGCGACACCAAAGTGGTGGATCGGGGTAAGGGTGACGGTTTGTACGTCAACACGGCCGGCGTTGGTGTGATCGAACACGAGGCCGTCGTCGGGCCCATGAGCGTGCGCGCCGGCGACGTGGTGCTGCTGTCTGGAGACATCGGGCGGCATGGCATGGCCGTGATGGCGGCGCGCGAAGGCCTCGAGTTCGAGTCCAACATCGAGAGCGACTGCGCGCCGGTCGCTGCACCGGTCCTGGCGTTGCTCGACGCCGGCGTGAAGGTGCACTGCCTGCGCGACCTGACGCGGGGCGGACTGGCAAGTGCGGTTGTCGAAATCGCGCAGACATCGGGCCTGCACATCCGTCTGGAGGAAGACGCGCTGCCGGTGCGCGAAGACGTGCGCGGCGCCTGCGAAATCCTCGGGTTCGATCCGATCTACGTTGCCAACGAGGGACGTTTCGTGGCGTTCGTGCCGGAGTCCGATGCCCGTCGCGCGTTCGATGTCCTGCGCACCCACGCCGTCAGCGAGGGTGTGGTCCGCGTCGGGGCCGTCAGTGAACGGCCCGGGGGACTGGTCACGCTGCGAAGCCGCATTGGCGCCACGCGCGTCGTCGACATGCTCAGCGGCGAGCAACTGCCTCGGATTTGCTAACGCGACTCCGGGGATTCACATGAAGACGTGGAGGGCGTGAAGGAACCGATTCTTCGTTCCTTGATGTCTCATGCGCCTTCGTAACCGGTGTGCTACTCCGCGACGTAGCGCCACGGTGCGGTGGGGTTCTCCCGGCGCCAGATGGTGAAGAACGGAAACGGTTCCGGAACCGGATCTTCAGCTGATGCACCGGGCGCCTGATTCAGCCGGATGTAGCCAATCGTCACGCCGAGATCCCCGCTCGAGGCGACAATCACGCTCTCTGCAGACCAGTTGAAAGGGCTGGCGTCGAACGGCTGGCCTTCGGTCACCGACCGGCTGATGGCGTCAGCGCCAATCACGAACGCCGCGTCGTCTGGCCCGCCCATGTTCATGGCGTCAGCCGAGCCGTGTTTCGCGAAGGCGGGGCCGAGACCGATTCGTTGCGCGTCATCGGAGAATCCCTGTTCCGCGGCGACAAGGCCCTGTTCGATGGCGTCGAGGGCCGGACGATCCGTTGAGGCGGGGACCACCTGCGCCGGGAGGGCGGCGGCCATCAGTGCAGGAGATACGTCGCCAGGCGCGCGGCGGCGACGTTTGTAGGCCGCGACCTGCCAGCGGCCATCGCGCTTCACCCAGTACGCCAGGTACTTCAGGGGCGTCGTCGAACCATCGCTCAGGTGCAGGGTCATGAAGCCGAACGTGAATCCGTGCAGCCCGTCGGCGGATACGCCGCCCCGGATCGGGGTCCAGTCAACGCTGGCACTCGCGTTGTCGGCATTCGCGCTGAGCGCGTCGGCGGCCGCGGCCAGTCCCTGCGCGAAACCCACGCCCGGTGCCGGCATGACGACGTCCTGAGTGAACATCGCCGTGAGACCAGGAACGACCGTGGTCGCGGCGCTCGCCCCGGACGCGGCGCGGTCGGCGGCAAGGAGTTCGTCCACGAGGTCTTGTGGCGACTGGGACGACGGCAAGCTGGTTGATGGATTGCAGGCGGCGCTCATGACACCGACCATTATGGCCGCGATGAGAGAGGACAGCCGGAACCGGCGGGGTAGGTGAGCCATGACGGAGACTGTAACGCAGTCAGACTGAAGATGGAGTTCCCCATCCGCGCGCGACGGCTGTCAACGGTCTTTCAGCCGCCTTACGAACTTCAGTCCCGACCAGATGTCGTTGATGGCGCAGATCTTCACGTCCACCAGGCCCGCGCCCAGGCCCGTGCTTCGCACCAGTGCCTCGGTGACGTCGGTTTCCACCTTTGAGGCCTTCTTTGGCCAGGCGATCCACAACATGCCGGCCGGCGCCAGTCGGGTTGCCCAACGAACGATCCGCGATTCCAGGGTGGCGGCCTCGTCGGCGAAGAGGATTACACAGTCCAGTTTGGCGCGTCCTCCCGTGGCGACGACAACTTCCTTGGGGAGGGGATCAAGTTCCTTGATGAAATCCGTCGGCGCACCGGCGAGTGCGAGCCGGTGCCCGGTCTTCACGCCGATCTTCTGTACGAGTGGCTTGCCGCTGTATCCCGCCATGCTTCCAGACGCCATCCTATTCCAGGAGGCTGCGCAGCATCCAGGCGATCTTCTCGTGTATCTGCGTCCGTTGCGTCAGCAGGTCCATCGTGACCTGGTCTGCCGCCGGATCGGCCAGGGCGAAGACTGATCGGGCCGTGCGCACCACTGTGTCGTGGCTCTCGACCAACTCGGCCAGCATGCCTTCCGCGGAGGGGACGACCGCGGTTTCCAACGCGCCGCGCGCGTTACTCGCGCAATGCCGTCATCGGAAGCACACGAAGAGCACGGCGAGTCGGTATCCACGAGGCAAGAAGCGCAACCGCGCCGACAACCAGTGCGGCACCCAGATAGCTGAGCGGATCACCCGGTCCGACGCCGAACAAGAGCGTTGCCAGCCCACGGGCCGCCACGGCGGCCATGGCGAGACCCAGCAACAGGCCCGCCAGCGCGAGCCGCATCGACTGGCCGAGGACGAGGCCCATCACTGAGCGCCGGCTGGCGCCGAGGGCCACGCGGACACCAATCTCTCGCGCCCGCAGGCCGACCATGAATGCGAGCAGACCATGCAGACCGAGCGCGGTCAGCACAAGCGCCGACAGTCCAAAGACCACCAGCGCCGATGACGCCATGTTCTGGGCAATGTGCGAATTGGCCACCATCCGGCTCATCGTCTGCACGTCGTAGATGGGCACAGTCGGGTCGATCGCAGCGGCTTGCGTGCGTGCCGACGGGATGAGCGCCGACGGATCCCCGTCGGTCCGCAGCGCAACGCTCATGGTCCGGCGCGGGTCGCGCGAGTAGTGTGCGTAGATTTCGGGCGTGGCCGCTTCCGACAGCACCCAGTGCTGCACGTCCGTCACGAGGCCGACAATTGTCGCGGCCTGGGCTTGGCCGCGATCGTCTATTCGAATGATCCGGCCCAGTGGCGACGCTTCACCGAAGTATCTCTTGGCGAACGTGCGATTGACGACCACACCGGGCACGCTGCCCTGACCGTCTGCCTGCCGGACGTTCCGGCCTTCGACGATCGTGATGCCGAGTGCGTCGAAGTAGCCCTCATTGACAAGGCGGAAATCTGCTCTCTCCGGCTCACCCTGCGGACTGGCGACGCCGTCAACGGTGAGTGCCACGGACTCATTGCTGGTGCTGAACGGCAGCGTATTGACGAGTCCGGCGCCGGTGACACCTGGCAGCGCGCCCAGTTCCGTCAGGAGCCGGTCATAGTGCGACCCTCGATCGCTTGCGTCAGGGAACTGCAGTGCCGGCAGCGTGACGCTGAAGGCCAGCAGCCGTTCCTTGTCGAATCCTGGATCCGCGGTCGTCAGATTGTGCGCCGCGCGCGCGAGCAGGCCCGTGGCTACAAGCAGGGCGACTGAAAAGGCGACCTCGCCCACGATGAGTCCACGCCTGAGCCATTGCCTGGACGGGTCGACGACCGTATGTCCGCTGGATTTGAGCGAATCGCTCAAGTTGGTGCGGACTGCCCGAATCGCCGGAAGCAGCCCAAAGATGAAGACCGTGCCGAGCGATACGGCAACGGTGAAGAGGAGCACCGTGCCATCCAGCCTGATGAATTCCACGCCCGGCAGCACTTTCACCACGAAGTCCGGCAGGGAGCCGCGGAGCCCCTCGAGCGCGAGCCACGCCAGCGCCGTGCCCATTACGCCCCCCGCCAGGGCCAGGACTGCGCTCTCAACCACCAACTGCCGAATCAGTCGGAACCGGCTGGCGCCGAGAGCCGACCTGAGCGCCATCTCCCGTCCGCGCGTCATGCCGCGGGCCAGCAGAAGGTTCGCCGCGTTCGCGCACGCCACCAGCAGGACGAGGCCGACTGCCACGGCCAGTACCAAGAACGCGGGACGTGCCTGCTCAGTCCCGAGTTCGCCCATCCGTGTCAGCCGGACGCCACGGCCGGCGTTGGTGTCAGGAAAGCTCTCCGCAACCTCGTCCATCACGGCCGCGGCCGCGGCCTGGGTTGCCTCGAGCGAACTGTCCTTCGACAGGCGCCCGATGGCGACCACCGACGGTGAACGACTGCGCGCCACCTGGGACCATTCGGGCGTCACGAGAAGAGGCGTCCACAGGTCGCCCTTGAAGTTGAAGATGGGGAATTCGAAGTCGGCCGGCATGATGCCGACGACGAGGTGTTCGTTGCCATTGAGTGAAATCGAGCGCCCGACCAGTGTCGGATCGGCGCCGAAACGCCGCGCCCACAGCCCATGGCTGAGGACCACAAGCCTGTCGTTGCCCTGCGCCAGATCGGCGTCGCTGAACGTTCGGCCGAGGGCGGCCGGGACGCCGAGCAGTCCGAACATGTTGCCCGACACCCGATAGGCCAGCGTCCGTTCCGGCAGTCCGCCTCCCGTCAGGTTGGCATCCCAGCCTCGATAGATTGCCATGTCCTCGATGGCGCTCACGCGGCTGGCAATCTCTGCGGCGTCGGCGTAGCGGAGCTGGAAACGCATCTGGTCCTGCCGGGTATCCCATCCGAGGAGAAACGTCAGGTGAGACGGATCCGCATAGGGCAGCGGGCGAAGTACGAGTGCATTGACGAGTCCAAAGACCATGGTGGTGGCGGCGATGCCGACGGCGAGTGTCGCAGCCACTGAAAATGCGAATCCTGGACGGTGACGCGCGGCGCGTACACCGTAGACGATGTCCTGAGCCACTCCTGGCAGTCGTGCGCTCAGCCCCGGCGTGTTGACGATGCCGGTTTGGCGCCACGCTGGGCGCCAGTGCGCGGCGATCGACGCCAGCGCCAAGCGTGTGTACCGGCGCCGGGCCGCAGCCGCACCCCGTCCTTTCAGGTCGCCTGTGAACGCCTCGTTCAGGTCGCCCATTACGATTTCACGGGCGTCCTTTTGAACGAGACAGGTCAGCAGCCATTTAGCGATGCGCGGAGGGTGTGGCGTCGCCGTTCTCATGACAGTGTCCTCAACTTCACCGAGAGTGAGCGGCCCAGCCGCGACAGTTGCCGCTGGGCCTCGCCAACGGTGGTGGCCCCCTCGGGTGTGAGCCGATAGAACTTCTTTCTCTTGCCGCCGCGCTCAGGCGTTGGATCGCCGAAGCGCGAGTTCACGAAGCCTCGCGCTTCCAGCCGGCTGAGCGCGGTGTAGATGGCACCAGGCGAGACCGCCCGGCCCGTCTGTTCCTCGAGGAAGGCTCGCACGGGCACGGTGTAGGCCTCGTCACCGAGATGGGCCAGTGCGAGCAACAGGAGATGTTCGAAGGAACCCAGGAATCGAGCCATAATAATCGTAGTGTAGGTAAAATACCGATTCAAGTCAAGCTCATTAGCGACAATGGCCCGATACTCGTTCGGTTGAAAAGCAAGCCGCGTGTAGAATGCGGCCACTCAACTTGTTCCGGGGCTCGAATCCAGGAGGTCAGAATGGGGTCGAATCACTTTGTGCCGGCGGCGTTGGCAGGGGGTGTCGTCGTGTTTCTGGTCGGTGGCGCGGCGATTGGCGCGGTCCCGGGCGAGAAGAAGTAGAAGTAAGCTCAGGAGTGTCATGGCGAAACTCGACTCGACCGCCCTCGAGGAAGCGCTGGCCGCGCTCCCGGGCTGGACGGCTGGGGACAATGCGATCAGCCGTCAGTTCACCTGTCCGTCGTTCCCGGACGCCATCACGTTTGCCACACGTATCGCGTTTGATGCCGAGGCAGCTGACCATCATCCGGATCTTCTGATTAGCTACCGCAAGGTGACTGTCACGTGGAGCACGCACTCCGAGGGCGGCGTGACAGCGAAGGACGTGGCGGCGGCCAAGGCCACCGACGCGGCGTTCCGGTTCTCATGAAGCTGAAGGCGTCGTACAGCGCCCGCGAAGTTGCGGCCCAGACGGGACTGACCGGGCGTCAGTTGCAGTGGTGGGACGAGGCACACGTCTTTCGGCCGTCCATCGCGCCGCGCAAGACGGACCAGGGTGGTTTCACGGAGCGCCGCTATTCACCTGTGGACGTACTCGAATTGTTCGCGCTGGCCGACCTGAAGCGCCGCGGCTTTGACAATGGTCAGCTCAAGCAACTGATGGAAGCGCTCCGCAATTACTTCAGGCGTCGTCTGTCGGAAACGCTGGACGAGGCCGGTGACCTTCGGCTCTTGACCAATGGCAGCGGCCTCTTTCTGCAGACGCGTCAGGGACATGTCTTTGACCTGCTCGTTGATCCGAGCCAGGCGCTTCTGGGCGCTGAACTGCTGAAACTCAAGCCGGTGAAGGGACGGGCAGTCAGGAAGAAGAAGAGTCCTGGGTTCTGAGTCCAGGGTCCCGAAGTCTTCGCACGGGAGCACGCCAGCACGTGAGCACGGCCGCCACTGACCGCGCTAGAATGCCCCTCATGGTTCGCACATCCCGCCTGATTGCCATTCTCCTCCTGTCCGCAAGCGCCGCTCTGCTGGCGCAGTCCGGCGTCCCGACGCCCGAGTCCGCGATCGGCTTCAAGCCCGGGGCCGATTTCAAGCTCGCCACGTACGACGAGACGATCAAGTATTTCCAACTCCTGGACGAGGCGAGCAACAAGATGGTGCTCCTGCCGATGGGCAAGTCGACCCAGGGACGCACCTACTACGTCGGCCTGATCTCCAGTGAACGCAATCTGGCGCGTGTGAATCGCTATCGTGAGATTGCGCGAAGACTGGCTGCTCCGGAAGGGCTGACCGAAAACGAGGCGCGGGAGCTGGCGAAGGAAGGCAAGGCCATCGTGCACATCGATGGCGGTTTGCACTCCACCGAAGTGGCCGGACCACAGCACACGCTGCAGCTCGCCTACGACCTCTTGTCACCGCACCCGTCCGATCCGGAGCTGGAAGAGCAGGTGCAGCGCATTCTCGACAATGTCGTGCTGATGCTGTGGCCGACGATCAACCCCGATGGACACCAGATGGTGGCCGAGCACTACATGCAGAATGTCGGCACGCCTGGCGCCAGCACCAGCCTGCCCGGGCTCTACCAGGAGTACGTGGGCCACGACAACAACCGTGACGCCTACATGCTGAACATGATCGAGTCGCGCGTCATGGAGCAGGCGTGGCGGCAATGGGAACCCCAGATCATCTACGTCCATCATCAAACCGCGCCGTTTCCGACCCGCATCTGGCTGCCGCCGTTTGCCGAGCCGATTGCGGCACACGCGCCGTTCCTGATGTCGCGGACGGTCAACACCATCGGCATGGCCATGGCCCAGGGACTAGAAGAACGCGGACTGGTGGGCGCCACTCACATGGGCACGGGCTTCGACGCGTGGTACGCCGGCTACATCGACTACGCGCCGATGTTCAAGAATATTGCCGCGTTCTGGACCGAGACCGCCCTGGCCAACATGGCCGCGCCGCGCGAGTACACGCTGAACGACATCCCGCAGGCGTACCGCGACCTGCGGCCGCAGAGCCTGTACCCGAGCCCGTGGGCCGGCGGGCATTTTGGACTCAGCGACTCGGTGGCGTACATGTACACCGCATCCATGTCGGTGCTCGACTACGCGGCCAAGTACAAAGACAACATCCTGATGAATCGATGGCGCTCCGGGATGGCGCAGATTGCACAGAGCCGGGCGAGCGGGCCGTCGGCATACGTGGTGCCACAGATGCAGCGCGATCCGGTGGCGGCGGTCGAGATGTTGCGTCGCCTGGCGTTTGCCGGCGTGCGCGTGTCGGAGTTGACGGCCGACTTCAGTGTTGGCGATGTGACATACGCCGCCGGCAGCTGGGTGGTGCCGACGGATCAGGAGTTCATTGCGCTGGCGCGGGAGGTCCTGGACGTCCAGGAGTACCCGGACCTGCGCGAATCTCCGGGCGGCGCGCCTGAACAGCCGTACGACGCCGCGGGGTGGACGCTGCCCCTGTCGATGGGCGTCGACATGCAGACGATCGGTCATCTCGATGATGCCATGCGTGCCGAATTGCACCAGGCATTGAAGCCGCTCGGGCAAGTCCCGTCGCCCACAGCGCGGCCGACGACGTATGACTCAATCGGGGGGATGGACCCTGCGCCGTTTGACAGCGCGCCGGGCCTTGGATTCGACACGAGTCCTCTGGCGGCCGCCATCGTTCCTCCGCCCGGCGAAATCACCGGCACCGGACCGTCGCTGGCGATCGATCCCGGCCAGAACAATGCGTTCCGCGCGATGAACCAGGCGTGGAAGGCGGGTGCCTCCGTCGGGTGGGAACCGGGCGCACCCGGTGAATCGGGTCGCTACGTGATCTCGGGGCTCTCGGCAGACGCGCAACAGACGCTGGTGCGCACTCTGGCCTTGCGCGCCGAACGTGTGGCCGCCCCGGCCGTGACCTTGAAGCAGCCACGCATCGCCATGTTCCAGCCGACCGGCAGCATGGACGAAGGTTGGACCCGCTGGGTGCTGGAGCGATTCGAGTTTCCCTTCACATCGGTGTCGGCTGACGACATCGCTGCCGGCGGTCTGGCCCTCCGGTTCGACGCCATCGTCATCACCGATGAGTCTCGCGGGGTGCTGGTCGGCGGCGGCCGCGGCGGACGAGGTGGCGGCCGCGGCGGGAGAGGGGCGGGAGCAGCCGGCGCGGCGCCGGAGTTGCCGGAGGCTGACGCGGAGCGCGTGAAGGCCATCGATGAGTTCGTTCGGGGGGGCGGAACGCTCGTGTGCCTGAATCGCAGCACTGCGTTTGCCATCGATCAGCTGAAGCTGCCCGTGCGCAACAGCTTGCAGGGCCTGGGCCGTCAGGAGTTCTTCGCCGGGGGCTCGTTGATGAATGTGCAGGTCGATCCGTCGCGGCCTGTCATGGCTGGCTTGTCTCCGACCACGGCGGTGTTCTTCAATTCGAGCCCGGCGTTCGAAACGCTGGTTGGATTCACGGGCACCGTGCTTGCGGGGTACGCCGAAACGGGATCACCGCTGGCGTCGGGTTACTTGCTCGGTGAGGAGCACCTCCAAGGCAAAGCGGCCGCGCTGGAAGTGGAGCACGGCCAGGGGCGTGTGATTCTGATCGGGTTCAGACCGCAGTGGCGCGGTCAGACGTTCGGTACCTTCAAGGTCATCTTCAACGCGCTCACTGGTGCGCGGTAGGATCCGGGGCGGGCGTGGCTTCGGCCTCCGCACGAGGCTACGGCCGACCGCCGAAGCCTTGGCGAAGGCGGTCAGCCGCGCCGGCGATCAATCGATGGGGAAGACCTGGCCGACGTCGTCGGCCGGGCGGGGAATGACGTGCACACCGACGAGTTCACCCACGCTGCGGGCAGCGGCGGCGCCGGCGTCCGTGGCAGCCTTCACTGAGGCCACGTCGCCGCGCACGATGGCGGTCACCAGGCCTGCGTCCACCTTCTGATATCCGACGAACGTGACGTTCGCCGTCTTCAGCATGGCGTCGGTGGCTTCAATCATGCCGACAAGGCCGCGCGTTTCGATCATTCCGAGGGCGTCGCCGGAGGCGGCCAGCTTGGCAGTCATCAGGAAAGGACTTTACCACGGGTCATTGACGGCAGCGCGGCAAGTTCATCCAGGCTCAGCCGACCGGTGTAGACGGCCATCCCAAGGGCGGCATGGACGTGCATGTCGTGCAGCGCCTTGATTTCCTCGATGGTCGAAATCCCGCCGGCCGCCGTAAGCTCGTGCCGGGTCGCCGCCCGTATGCGCCGGAACCAGTCAAGGTCTGTGCCCAGCATCGTGCCTTCCTTGTCGACATAGGTGCACAAGAAGCCCGCGCAGTAGGGCTCCAGTTGCGCCACGACAGCTTCGGCGGTCAGCGACGTCGCTGTCGCCCATCCCTGAACGACAATGCGGCCATCGCGGGAGTCCAGCGCAACGATGACTCGTTCCGGCGTGATCGCCGCAGTAATGTCGTCGAGCAGCGCGCTGTTCACCCCGTCCGCGTTGAACGCAGCGGTGCCGACAATGACGCGGTGAGCGCCCTGTTCGATGAGGCGCGCGGCCCGTGCAGCTGTTCGAACCCCGCCGCCGATGCGGCAGCGGGCCTTCGACGCGATGGATTCGACCAGCGCCCCGTTCTCGCCCCGGCCCATGGCGGCATCGAGGTCAATCACCTGGATTTCCGGGAAGGCGGCGAAACGCCGGATCATCTCTTCGGGGGCTGCCCCTTCGAGCGCCTTCGTCCGGCCCTGGATGAGCTGGACGACCTTGCCGTCCATCAGGTCAATGCAGGGGAAGATCATGAGAGTCGGACCTCGATGCCGTGCCGGTTCAGAAAGGCCTTCAGTGCAGAAATCGGACACGTGCCGTCGTGAAAGATCGATGCCGCCAATGCTGCCGTGACTCCGGTATCCTCGAACACGCGGACGAAATCGCCAGGCTGCCCCGCACCGCCTGAGGCAATGACGGGAATGGACGTTGCATCAACAACGGCGCGTGTGACTCCGCAATCGAACCCCGTCTGAATGCCGTCGGTATCCATGGACGTCAAAAGAATCTCTCCTGCGCCAAGTTCCTCACCCCGCCTGGCCCAGGCGACGGCGTCAATCCCTTCGTCGTCGCGGCCGCCGCGCGTGAACACGCTCCAGCCGCCTCCGTCGCGTTGTCGCGCGTCGATCGCAAGCACGACCGCCTGCGAGCCGAAGGCGTCGGACAGCTCACGGATGAGTGCCGGTCTTCTGACCGCGGCGGTATTGACGCCCACCTTGTCGGCGCCCGCCTGGAGCACCCGTCGTGCATCGTCAACGCCCCGGATGCCGCCGCCAACAGTCAATGGAATCGAGACTTCGCGGGCGGTTCTTGCGACCACATCGGCCATGGTGTCCCTGTCGTCGCTGGTGGCCGTGATATCGAGCAGAACCAGTTCGTCTGCGCCCTCACGGTCATAGCGTCTCGCCAGTTCGACCGGATCGCCGGCGTCGCGGAGGTTCAGGAAGTGGACTCCCTTGACGACACGTCCGCCCGCGATGTCGAGACACGCGATGATCCTCCTTGTCAGCATGGCCCGAGTTCCGCGAACCGGCGGAGAAGCTGAAGGCCGGCGGCGCCACTCTTCTCCGGGTGAAACTGAACGCCGCAGACGTTGCCGCGTTCCACCGCCGCCGCGAAACTCTCGCCATATGCGCAGACACCGGAGGTGTCAGGGCCGCGAGGGGCGTAGTAGCTGTTCGCGAAGTAGTAGTAGGGCGACGCGCCGGCATCTGGAAGAAGCCGTGAGGGCCCGACCGTTTCGACGCTGTTCCAGCCCATGTGCGGGACCCGCAGCGAGGGGCCGAAGCGCCTGGCCACACCCGGCAGCAATCCGAGGCCCGCGGCGCCGGGTGCTTCCTCACTTCCGGCATACAGGGCCTGCATGCCGAGACAGATGCCGAGAAGCGGGATGCCATCGGCGACCCGTCTGACCAGCGCCTCCCGCAGCCGGAGTTGGTCGAGCGCGCGCATCATGGGGCCGAAGTGTCCCACCCCGGGCAGAATCAGCTTCGATGCATCCATCAGGGCCTGAGGGTCGCTGACCACGCAAGCCGGAGCTCCAATTCGCGCAAGGGCATTCTGAACCGACCGTAGGTTTCCGGCGCCGTAGTCGACGATCGCGATCACAACAGCCCCTTTGTCGACGGCAGCTGGTCTCTCAGCCGTCGGTCTTTCGCGCAGGCGACGCGCATGGCACGAGCGAAGCACTTGAAGACCGCCTCGATCTTGTGATGACTGGATCGCCCATACAGAACCTTCGCATGAAGGTTCGCGCCGGCTTGGTTGACGAATCCACCAAAGAAGTCCTCGATCAGCTCCACCTGCAAATCGCCCACCTTGCGCACTCTTACCAGGTCTCGATAGGCCAGCGTCGGTCGTCCGCTCAGGTCCACCGCGACGACGGCCAGCGTTTCGTCCATCGGCATCACGAAATAGCCGGCGCGATTGATGCCCCGCTTGTCTCCCAGGGCCCTGCTGAAGAGTTGACCGAGGACGATGCCGGCGTCTTCGACCGTGTGGTGTTGATCGACGTCCAGATCGCCCTGGGCATGGAGGACCAGATCGAAACCGCCATGCTTCGCAAACAACTCCAGCATGTGATCCAGGAACCGGATACCCGTAGACACGTCGTACTTCCCGCGACCCTCGATGCGTAGTGATCCGCGAATCTGCGTCTCTTTGGTGACGCGCTCGACGCTTGCCCGCCTCATAGCACCCTCTCGACTTCGTTGATATTTTCGACAACCGCGATCGCGCCCGCTGACGCAAACAGCGCCAGAAGGTCGTCCCGCCTGGAGTGAGTGGCAGCTGCAACGCCAATGAACGGCACGCCCGCTCCGGCCGCGCTCCTGGCGTCGTCCACGGTGTCGCCGACGTAGACGACCCGGCGGCCAGGAAATCTGGCCGCAATGGTCTGCAGTCCCTCAGGCGAGGGCTTGGCACGGACGACATCGTCGGCGCAGATCATCGGCTCGAACGTGAAGGACGGGGCGAACCGGCGAAGTGACATGTCTGCTTCGTACCTGAGGCGGCCCGTGAAGATGCCGAGTTGGAACGCTCGCTCCAGCCGCTCGAGGAGGCCGGGCGCCGGAAACCACCGTTCCTGCATGATCAAGCCGTTGCCGTTCTCGCCGAGAAAGAATTCGTTGAATTTCGTGACGATCGTGGAGTGCGGCACCGGTACTCCAAAATCGGACGCGATTCTCTGCGTGAGGTCCCAGTCGTTGTTCCAACCGCCCTTGTTCTTGTATTCATTGATCAGGTCAGGGGTGACGCGCTGTCCTGTGAAGTGCAGCACGCATTGAACGACGGCTGCCCGATAGCTCTCCGAGACTTCCGTGAGTACGCCGTCCATGTCGAAGATCAGCAGGTCTTTCACCACAGCTCCATCATCTCGGCCAGAAATCGGTCGGCCTGTTCAATCGTCCCGCAGGTCACGCGTACGCAACCATCGATGTCGGCACTGCGGTCCCGCACCAGAACGCCACGCCGACGCAGTTGGTCGCGAAGCGAGGTCGCACGGTCGCCGGCCTCGAAGAGCACGAAGTTCGCCACGCTCGGATATGTCGGAATACCGAGGGTCGACAGGCCCTCGACGATGCGCATTCTGGCTGCGGCCACCTGCTCCACGTACCTGGTCACGTAGTCGCGGTCCTGAATCGCCGCGCGGGCTGCGACTACCGCCAGGGCGTTCACCGAATAGGGCGACTGGGCCTTGCCAAGCCAGGCGGCATTGCCTGGCTGCGAAAACAGGCAACCCAGCCGCATGGCCGCCATTCCGAACGCCTTCGAAAACGTCCGGCACACGAACAGGTTGGGATACGCGCCGATGAGGGGCAGCACCGTGAGGCCGGAGAACTCGTGGTACGCCTCGTCGACCAACACGGCGGCATGGGGAGCGCGCTCGAGAATCGTCCGCAGTACGTCGGTGGATGTGCTGGTGCCGGTCGGGTTGTTCGGATTTGCCAGACAGACGACCTTCGTCACCGGAGTGATCGCCGCCAGGAGAGCCGCAGCCGGGAAGTCGAGGCCGGGACGACGGTAGTCGACCTCGCGAATCCGCGCGCCGGCCAGTTCGCCGTAGAAGCGATACATCGCGTACGTGGGTCTGGGCAGCAGCATCTCGTCG
>JAHEFO010000182.1 GCA_024640135.1 Acidobacteriota bacterium | reverse complement strand
GGGGCCAGCGTGGCGGCGGTGCGGGCGCCGGCGGGCAGGCGCCCGCGCCGGCTGGACCGCAGCGCGTGACCGACATTCAGCCGGATGCGCCGGCCGATATCGAACTCCGCGCGCAGTGGATGGCGCCAATCATCATTTCGCCGCACGACCACAGCGTCATTTTTGCGGGCTATCAGTCAGTGTTCAAGTCCACGACACGGGGCGACACGTGGGAAATCATGAGCCCGGACCTGACGAAGAACGACCCGAATGAGATGCTGCTCAAGAATTCGACCGCCATTCCCTACCAGACAATCGTGGCGCTGGCCGAGTCTCCGAAGAAGGCTGGCCTCATGTATGTGGGGAGCGACGACGGACGGCTGCACACGACGATTGACAGCGGCAAGGAGTGGACGGAGTTGACGAACAGGTTGCCCGTCAGAAAGTGGTTCGCCGGGCTGGTGCCCTCGACACATGAGGAAGGCACGGTCTACGTCGTTCAGCGCGGCCGCGAGGACGACGATTTCGCGCCGTACATCTACAAGTCCACGGACTATGGCCGGACGTTTACGAGCATCGTGAACAACATCCCGGCGGGCCCGGTGAATGTCATCCGCGAGCACCCGACCAACCCCAACGTGCTGTTTGTCGGCACGGACTTCGGCGCGTATGTGTCCACCAACGGCGGCGCGAAGTGGGACGTGCTCGGCGGCAATCTGCCGTCGACGCAGGTGTCGGACTTGCAGTATCACCCGGTCGACCACGTCCTGGTGATCGCCACATACGGTCGCGGCATGTACGCGATGGACGTGGCGGGGATTAAGTAGACCCTCGGTGCGCATGTGCGCATGTGCGCACGTGCGCTGGTGCTCCGGTGCGCTGATGCCCGCTACCAGCGCAGGCGAATGCCCAAGCCTTTGCCTGCGTCTGAGACAAGAGGACGCACGCTCACGGCCATGCCGTCGCTCTCCCGCTGGTAGATCGTAGTCAATCGGAGCGAGTCGATGAGGCCGCCGATCAGTCCACCGGCCCCGACAATGGCCGCCATGGGGACAATGGCCTCACTCCCAGACTTGTTTGCGCGGTAGGGGCCGCCAAATCCTTTGATCTGGTTGTCGCCCAATAGCCTGATTAACGCGATCGGCAGCGCGAGAGCAATACCCTTGGCGACGCCATCTCCAACAGAGTCGTGCACGCGAATTCGCCTCACGTCGTCGACGGCAATGGCCGTCCGTACGCCGTCTGCCTCCAGCTCCATCGTCATCAGTGTCAGGCTTTGCACCTTGCCGTCAACGGTCCGGCCATCGGCCGATCTGACCTTGACGCTCTGACCCACGCTGACCGGCAGGTTGAATCGCGGTGTCTGGGCACCGGCCATCGCGGGCTGCACGGTCATCGCCGCCAGCGACATTGCTGCAAGAACACTCCTGTAGTTCTTCATGATCGCCCTCCTGATCGGCCCACTGTGGCCATGTGGCGACGATACGAACCCGCCTGACCCGAAGTCGTGAGGAAACCCTGAGGTTTCTGTGAAATCAACACTCCAGCGGTGCGACGGTGCCCTGGCGCGTCTGGACGTGCACCTGAGCACGGTCTCCTGCTAATCTGGCAGATGTCATGCGGTCTTCAACAGCGATCGCGAGCCTGGCATTCCTCCTGATTCTCGGAATGCCCTGCGGGGCAAACCATGCCTTCGCGCAGCAGGCGGCCACGGCCGATCAGCGTATCTACGAGGTCACCACCAGAGACGGCGTGAGGTACTACGGTTACCTCCAGGTTGAGACGCCGGAACGGGTGGTCATCCGAACGCCTGGCGGCGCCATCATCGAACTGGCGAGGGCCGACATCGCGTCGATGGTGGAGGCCGAGGGAACGCTGGTTGGCCAGGACTTCCGCCGGGCTGATCCCAATCCCACGCGACTGTTCTTTGGGCCCACGGGCCGGTCGCTCAAGAAGGGGGAGGCGTACTTCGGCGTCTATGAAGTCATCATGCCGTTCGTCCAGGTCGGCTTGACCGACCGGCTCTCGATCGGCGGCGGCACACCCCTCTTCCTGGGTGAAGGCAATCACCCCTTCTGGGTGACGCCGAAGTTTCAGGTGTACAGGAGTCCCCGCACGAGTATTTCGGTGGGCGCCATGCACTTCCTGAACGTTGACGGCGTCACCCTGGGTATCGCCTACGCGGCCGGAACCTTTGGCTCCGCCGACAACGCGGTGACGCTCGGAGTGGGCCGGGCGTATTACAACAATGACGACGATGATGCCGGGTCAACGGTAGCCCTGGTGGGCGGGGAGCGTCGGCTGAGCCGGCGTCTCAAGCTCATCACCGAGAACTACGTCCTGACCGGTGGCGCGGTGCTGTCTGCCGGTATCCGGCTTCTGGGAGAGTCGTTGTCGGCCGACATCGGTCTGATAGCGCCGTTCGACACCAGCGACTTCATCGCATTTCCGATTGTAAATTTCGTCTGGAAATTCTGACTGGCGCCTGAACGGAAGCGCTATTCGGTCTTGGCCGGATCGGGGGCCTTCGTCAGGGCGGCCTTGAGCGTGTGCCACGCCAGGGATGCGCACTTGACGCGTGCGGGAAACTCGCGAACCCCGGCCAGCACCGCCAACTTGCCCACTGCCGCCTCGTCAACGGGCTGATCGCTCGGAGTCGTGACCATCTGATGAAAGCGATCGAACAGTTCCGTGGCCTCGTCGACCGTGCGCCCTTTGATGGCGTCGGTCATCAGTGACGCAGACGACTTGGAGATGGCACAACCGGAACCCTCGAACATGACGTCCGTGATGCGATCGCCTTCGACCTTGAGGGACAGGGTCAATTTGTCGCCACACAGCGGGTTGTGACCTTTGGCAGACTGCGTTGCGTCCGGCAGCGGGCCGAAGTTCCTGGGCCGCCGATTGTGATCGAGGATGACCTCCTGATAGAGGTCGTGCAGATCCTGCATCAGAAGAACCCCAGCGTCAGCTTCGCGGCTTCAGACATCCGGTCCTTGGTCCAGGCCGGCTCCCAGACAATCTCCACCTTGGCGTCTGTGATTCCTGGAATCGCCTTCACCTTGTAATGCACTTCCATGGGCAACTGCTGCGCCGACGGGCACGCCGGACTGGTCAGCGTCATGTTGATCAGCGCGCGCTTCTCCGCATCCACGATGATGTCGTAGATAAGGCCGAGTTCGTAGATATCAACGGGGATCTCGGGGTCGAACACGGTCTTGATTGCCTCGACGATCTTGCTCTGGAACGCTGCCGTCTGCTCGGCATCGAGCGGCCCCACCTGCAACGCATCCGGCTTCGCTTCCGGCTTCGGCGACTTCAGCGCCTCGGTGCCCCACGCTTCAGGCGCGGTGAACGGCGTCTGCGATCCAGGTGCCGGGTTGACCGGTCCTGCGGCGGCGGCGGGAGCAGCGGGAGCGGCGTCCGGTGCCTCCTCCACGATGTCCTTCTTGCCCGTCAGAAACGAAAACATACCCATGCTCACCCCAGCAAGTGACGGACCCGATCGAGCGCCACCACCAGCGCGTCGATCTCATCCGTCGTGTTGTACATCGCCAGCGACGCTCGCGCCGTCGCCGGGATCGAGTAACGGTCCATCACCGGCTGCGCGCAGTGATGGCCCGTGCGAATCGCCACGCCCTCGCGATCGACGATCGTGCCGATGTCGTGAGGATGCAGATCGCTCATCACAAACGACAACACGCTCGCCTTCCGGCGCGCGGTACCGACCAGCCGCAGGCCCGGCACCGCCGAGAGACGTTCGGTAGCGTAGGCCAGGAGCGCCGCTTCGTGTGCACCAATCGCCTCGAAGCCGATGTCACGCACGAACTCCACCGCCCGGCCCAGTCCGATGGCTGCTGCGATGTTCGGCGTACCGGCCTCGAACTTGTACGGCAGCCCGTTCCACTCGCTCTTCTCGAACGTGACGGAACTGATCATGTCACCGCCGCCCAGGAACGGCGGCATCGCGTCCAGCAGGGACTCGCGACCGTACAACACGCCGATTCCGGTCGGGCCGTAGATCTTGTGGCCGGTGAACACGTAGAAGTCCGGGGCCATTGCCTGGACGTCCACCGCCATGTGATACGCCGCCTGCGATCCGTCAATCAGGACCGTGGCGCCCACCCGGCGCGCCAGCGCAATCATCTCCTCCACCGGATTGATCGTGCCCAGCACATTCGACAAATGCACGACGGCCACCATCTTCGTCTTCGTCGTGACCAGGCGCTCGAACTCCTCCATGATCACGTCGCCGCGATCGTCGATCGGGGCCACCTTGAGGATGGCCCCGGTCCGGGCGCACGCCATCTGCCAGGGCACGATGTTCGAATGGTGCTCCATGGCGCTGATGAGCACTTCGTCACCTGGCTTCAGCTGCCAGTCGCCCCAGGCCCGCGCCACGAGATTGATGCTCTCAGTGGCGTTGCGCGTGAACACGATTTCGCGCTCGCTCACGGCGTTCACCAGCTGCTGCACCGTACGGCGGGACGCCTCGAATGCCGCCGTCGCGCGCTCGCTCAATGCGTGGACGCCGCGATGCACATTGGCGTTGTCGCGCTCGTAGTAGTGGCGCAACGCGTCAATCACCACCTGCGGCTTCTGCGTCGTGGCGGCGTTGTCGAGGTAGGCCAGCGGCTTGCCGTGCACCTGTTGCTGCAACGCCGGAAACTGGGCGCGCACCGCCTTCACGTCGAACGATGACGAGGCAGCTGGCACGGGGACGGCGTGAGGTGTCATGACGGCAAGTGCAGCTTCTCGACCAGAACCTCTTCCAGACGTGCGCGGACGGCCTCGTGTGCGATCCCGTTCAGGACGTCGCTGGCAAACGCGTGGATCAATATGTTCCGGGCGTCGTGCTGCCCGATCCCACGGGCGCGCAGGTAGAACAACTGGTCGTCATCAAGTTGACCGATGGCGGCGCCATGTGTGCACTTGACATCGTCGGCAAAGATCTCCAGCTGCGGCTTGGTGTTGATGCCCGCATCGCCGGAAAGCAGCAGCGCCTTGTTCGTCTGTTTCGCATCCGTCTTCTGGGCGTCAGGGCGGACGATGATCTTGCCGTTGAACACGGCTTTCGACCGGCCTGCCAGAATGCCCTTGTAGATCTCATGGCTGGGGCAGTGCGGCATCGCATGGTCGATCGTGGTGTGGGTATCGACCAGCGTGTCGCCGTCGGCCACGTACAGGCCGTTCAGCGTGCACTCGGCACCCTCGCCCGCCATGGTTGCAGTAATGTCATTCCGGGCGATCCGGCCGCCAAACGTAATTGCCTGCGAGGTAAACGTGCTGGCCCGATACAGATGCACGAACGTGCTGGCCAGATGGAAGGCCGTGGCCGTCTCGCGCTGCACTTTCACGTGATCCACCATCGCGCCAGGGCCGAGCAAGACTTCCGTCACGGCGGTCGTCAGGACAGCCGACTCGCCCACCCCGGCGTAGGTCTCGACGATCGAACACTGCGACTGCTCTCCTGCGACGACAAACAGGCGGGGTGCGACGAGCGCCGGCGCGGCGCCCGGCGCCGACACGAACACGACGTGAATCGGCTCGGTCACAACCGCCTTGGGTTCGACATGAACAAACACGCCTCCCTCGCAGAATGCGGTGTTCAACAACACAAAGGGATGGTCGGTCTTGAGGCTGGGTCCCTCCAGAGGCGGTTGCGCGGTCATCGCGTCGGCGAGGCTCGAAATGGTGACGCCCTCGGGCAGATCCGACAAGGACGACAACTCCGAGGACAACCTGCCGTTGACCACCACCGCCTGCAGTCTGAAAGTCTTCCCGTACAGGAACGGCTCGAGCATGGCCGCCGTTACTCGCGGGCCGCCGGTCACACGCCGGAACTCGGTTGAAGCAATCGGCGAAACATTCGTGAATTTCCACTCCTCGTCTTTCGAGGTCGGAAACCCGCGTTCGAGGAATCGCGCGAACGCCGCCGTTCTGGCGTCGCGGAGCCACTCCGGACCAAAGGCTGGCGTCGTGCGGAAGACCTCGAAGTCAGCCGCGTAGGTGCCGTGACGTTCTGCGACCTGGGCCATGGTCACGCTCGAGCCCCCGCGGCGGCGTCAATCCACCCATAGCCTTTGTCTTCGAGCTCCAGCGCCAGTTCCTTGCCGCCCGACCGTACGATCCGGCCGTCACTCAGGACGTGCACGAAGTCCGGCACGATGTAATCGAGGAGCCGCTGGTAGTGGGTGACCACGATGATGGCGCGATCCGGACTGCGCAGGCTGTTCACGCCGTTGGCGACCACGCGCAGCGCGTCGATGTCCAGGCCGGAGTCCGTCTCGTCGAGAACGGCCAACCGGGGCTCAAGGACGGCCATCTGGAAGATTTCATTCCGCTTCTTCTCGCCGCCAGAGAACCCCTCGTTGACAGCGCGATGCAGCATGGACTGGTCCATCTCCAGCAGCTGCGACTTCTCGCGGATGACCTGGAGGAACTCCACCGCGTCGAGCTCCTGCAGTCCCTTGTGCTTGCGCAACGCGTTGAGGGCAGACTTGAGGAAGTAGGAGTTGTTGACGCCCGGGATTTCCACCGGGTACTGGAACGCCATGAAGACGCCCTCACAGGCGCGCTCCTCCGGCTCCATCTCCAGCAGATCCTTTCCGTCATACGTGACGGTGCCCCCGGTCGCCTCGTACCCGGGATGTCCGGACAGAATACGCGCGAGCGTACTCTTGCCGGAGCCGTTGGGCCCCATGATGGCGTGGACTTCGCCGGAATTCACTGAGAGGCTGACACCCTTGAGGATGTCCTTGTCCTCGGCCTTGACGCGCAGATCCTTGATTTCGAGCAACATGCTAACCGACGCTTCCTTCCAGACTGATTGAGAGAAGTTTTTGAGCTTCCACGGCAAATTCCATCGGCAACTCGCGGAAGACTTCCTTGCAGAAGCCGCTCACGATCATGTTGACCGCGTCCTCCGTGGCGATGCCGCGCTGACGACAGTAGAAGATCTGGTCTTCGCCGATCTTCGACGTGGAGGCCTCGTGCTCCACCATGGCCGTGGTGTTCTTGATTTCGAGGTACGGAAAGGTGTGCGCGCCGCACTTGTCGCCGATGAGCAACGAGTCACACTGCGAGTAGTTGCGGGCGCCGTGGGCGTTCTTGCCAATCTTGACGGCGCCCCGATACGTGTTCTGGCCAAAACCGGCGGAGATGCCCTTTGACACGATCGTGCTCCGTGTGTTCCTGCCGACGTGGATCATCTTGGTGCCCGTATCGGCCTGCTGACGATTGTTGGTCGTCGCCACGGAATAGAACTCGCCGACCGAGTTGTCCCCCTGGAGAATGCAACTGGGATACTTCCAGGTAATCGCCGAGCCGGTCTCGACCTGGGTCCAGGTGATCTTGGCGTCGGTCATCGCCTTGCCGCGCTTGGTCACGAAGTTGTAGATGCCGCCCTTGCCGTCCTTGTCACCGGGATACCAGTTCTGGATGGTCGAGTACTTGATCGTCGCCTTGTCCAGCGCCACCAATTCAACGACGGCCGCATGGAGCTGGTGCTCGTCACGCATCGGCGCCGTGCACCCTTCCAGGTAGCTCACGTGGGCTCCCTCGTCAGCGATGATCAGCGTTCGCTCGAACTGTCCCGTGTTCTTCGCGTTGATGCGGAAGTACGTCGAGAGTTCCATCGGGCACTTCACACCCTTCGGGATGTAGACAAATGACCCGTCGCTGAACACCGCCGAATTGAGCGTCGCGAAGAAGTTGTCGGTGTACGGCACGACCGACCCGAGGTACTGCTTCACCAGCTCAGGGTAGTCTTTCACGGCCTCGGAGAACGAGCAGAAGATCACGCCCATTTCCCCGAGCTTCTCCCGGAACGTCGTGGCGACGGAGACGCTGTCGAAGACGGCGTCAACCGCGACATTCGCCAGCATCTTCTGCTCCTCAATCGGAATGCCGAGTTTCTCGAACGTCCGGCGGACTTCCGGATCGAGTTCGTCAAGGCTCGCCAGTTGCGGCTTCGCCTTGGGCGCCGAGTAATAGCTGACGCCGTTGTAGTCGATCGGCTCAATGTGCAGGTTGTGCCACGTGGGCTCGGACATCTTCAGCCACGCGCGGTACGACTTCAGCCGGAAGTCCAACATCCACTCCGGCTCTTCCTTCTTCGCCGAAATCGCGCGGACGACATCTTCATTGAGCCCTGGCGGAAACGTGTCCGACTCGAGAATCGTCTCAAAGCCGTACTTGTACTCGCGCGTGGCAAGCTGTTCGATGGTTTCTTCTGGAGTCGACATATTAGGTCAGTGCTGCGTGCTGGGTGCTGGGTGCTGGGTGCTCATGTGCTGGGTGCTCGGTGCTCGGTGCTCGGTGCTCGGTGCTGGGTGCTGGGTGCTCATGTGCTGGGTGCTTGGTGCTCATGTGCCGTGGGCTACACGGAAAACGACGTTCCACAGCCGCACGTCTGTTTGGCATGCGGATTCTGAAAAACAAAGCCTCGGCTGACCAGACTGGTGTCGTAGTCA
>JAHEFO010000181.1 GCA_024640135.1 Acidobacteriota bacterium | reverse complement strand
TTCGTGACAAACCCCGAGATTCAATCCTCCCGCGATCTGGTCTGGCTGCAGGTCGCCGGACGCCTGCGGGATGGCGTGTCGCCTGAAGCGGCCCGGTCAGCAATGGAGGTCATGTACAGGCGCGCCCATCCTCCCGCCGCGGTATCGAACCGGATTCCGGAACCCGTGGAACTGGTGCCGATGACGGCCGTCGCTCTGGGCATGGGTTCGTCGGCGGACTTGCGCCGGTTCCTGTGGGTACTGATGGGCGCCACGATCGTCACCCTCCTCCTGACCTGCGCCGCCGTCGCCGGTCTCCTGATCGTCCGGCTCCAGGGCCGGCGTCGGGAGTTCGCCGTCCGCGCCGCCCTCGGAGGCGGCCGTGGGCGCCTCGTGCGCCTGCTGCTCTTCGAGAGTCTGGCGCTGGGCCTCGGAGGGGCCCTGGTCGGCCTCGGTGCGGCCACAGTCACGCTGGCGTTGCTCAACACCTTTCAATTGCCCGGCAACATTGCCATCGGTGACCTCGGCGTCACGCTCAACGGCACACTCCTGGCCGTCGCGGCCGGAGCCGGTCTCCTCACCAGCGTCGTGTTTGGTCTCGCGCCGATGTGGCAGGCGTCGAAAGTCCCGGCCGCCGCCGCACTGGGCGAGGGCGGACGCAGCGCGGCGCGGCGCCCCGTTCGTGCGGCGCTGGTCGGCGTACAAGTGGCCGTCTGCGTGGTGCTGCTTGGCGGCACACTCGCGTTCGGCCGTGCGATTCAACAAGCCGTCAGCGTTGACCTCGGCTTCGACACGACCCAGACCTCCATGGTCAGCGTCGATGCGTCGCTCGTCCGGCGCTCGGAGCCCGAAATGATGCGCATGATGCAGGACACGCTCGAGGCCCTCCAATCACGACCCGAGGTCAAGGCGGCCGCATGGTCCAAACTCCGCCCGTACAACGGCGTGATCATGTTCGACGTGGCGGTCCCGGGCGATGAGGAGCCGCGAAGCACCGACATCGGCGAACGCGTGGTCGAGGTGAATATGGTGACCGGCGCGTACTTTGATGCGCTCGGGATTCCGCTGCGGCACGGCCGCGCACTGGACGCGCGTGATGACCAGGGGGCGCAGCGCGTCGCGATCGTCAGCGAGTCAATGGCTCGAAAATACTGGCCCGGACAGAGCCCGCTGGGCCGACAAGTCTCGACTGACCTGACGCTCCGGAACTCCGACGCGATGCTCACGGTCGTTGGTGTGGTCGCCGACATTCAGCGGGGACTCAGCCGATCTGTGGCGCCGACCATGTACCTCCCGCTGGCGCAGCAACAGGACAGGATGGACTTCGGCGGCCACTATCTCTTTCTGCGCTCGGACCGCCAGGCTCGTGGCGCAGCCTTGGCCGCCGCGTCGGCCGCCATCGCGAACGCGGATCCGAACATGCCGATCACCCGCGCGGAACCGCTCGACGCGGCCTTTCGCGACACCCTCATGTCCCAGCGCCTGGGCCTGACACTGTTCCTGCTCTTCGCGACACTGGCGATGATCCTGACGGGACTGGGCCTGTACGCGATCGTCGCCTACGCGGTGACTCACCGCCGGCGTGAGATTGGAATCCGAATCGCCCTTGGAGCCAGCCGCATTGACGTCCTGTCTCTGATCACGTCCCAGAGCCTGACGCCGGTCCTCGCTGGACTGGCTGCGGGCGTCGGCGCGCTCTGGCTCGCGCGTCCGGCCATGGACGGATTCATGGTGTCGGGTCCAGCGTTCGAAGCAACGCCAGTGGCGATTCTCGCCCTGGCCATTGTGGCCTTGTCGACGCTGGCCATGCTCGTCCCTGCACGCCGGGCGCTCAGGATCGCACCGACGGTAGCCCTCCGGGAAGACTGACACGGCGCCCGCTCACACCGGCAGGCGTGTGCTACTCCTCCCGCAAATGGAACTCCATCTGGATGATGACCAAGACCGGCACGGCTTTGCCCTGAAAACGCCCCGGGCGAAACAGCCACTGCTTCGCAGTCTTGATTGCTTCCTCATCGAGCCCGAACGCCCGATCGAGGGACTTGGTGACCCGGACCTCCGTAATCACGCCACTGGTGCCGACCACGGCTTCGAGTTCGACGATGCCCTGAATCTTCGCGCGCATCGCGTCCGGGGTGTACTTCGGGTCCACCTGTCGCAGAATCGTCGGATTCTCCACCCCGCTGCCGGGACGCATCGCACCGCCCCCGAATCCACCGCCCGTGCCTTCGCCAATCCCTGACCCGCGACCTTCCCCCGTGCCCGTGCCCGTCCCCGTGCCGCCACCCCCGCCGGTGCCGCGGCCCAGCGCAGGTGCGGCGGCCAATCCGCTGATTGTGCCGGGCGTCGGTACGACGGCAGACATCTGCACCGGCGCCACCAGGGCATCAGGCGGTGGCGGCGCCTGCTTGACCGGCTCGATGACGGGCGGTTTTGGCATCTCCGCCTCCATCTCCAGCTTGGCAGGTGGCTCTGGCGACGAATTTCCGCCACCGCCGCCACCACCCCCGGGGCCGACGGCCTGAACAAACACGAGGTCATATCGTTCCGGGAACGTCACCTCGGCCGGTCCGTGATCCGGACGCAGGGCCATCATGACGAGCACCAGCACAACCAGGACGCCATGAAGGGCGGCAGAGGTCGAGAAGGCGCGCCCCATTCTTCTCTGATCGACAGGCGCGAACATCGAGTTGGCGCCGAGCCAGCCCTGCTCCACCGGCGCCGGGACCAGGGCGTCGCCCTCAGCGGGCCCTGCGGGACCAGCAGACGAGGGCGCGTTCGGAGCAGGAGCGGTTTCCATCGGATTTGTCTCGAAGGACTCACCTTCAGTATACGCATCTCGAATTGTCGCAGGTGCCGGCGGCCGCGGGCCATCCGGCGCAGCGGTGATAGAATCGAGACTCGTCCGTATTGTTCAGTTCCAGGAGTTCACCATGTTCGGAAGCCTTGGCCTTCCCGAGTTGCTCATTATTCTTTTCATCGTGATCCTGGTGTTCGGTGCCAGCCGCCTGCCAGAGTTGGGCAAGGGCATCGGCAAAGGCATCAAGAACTTCAAGGACGCCACGAAGAACAGCCTGAACGACCACAACGAACCGTGACACCCGACCGCTAGATCACGACACGGCGATCGCCCACCCGGCGGGTCACCCGTTCTCTGTCGAGGTACTCCAGCAGCGGAATCGCAAACTTTCGGCTCACGCCGAACCGGGCTTTTGCTGACGCGACATCAATCGAGGCACCAGAACCCAACCCTTTGACGTCGGCCTTGAGTGCCATCAGTGTGTCGGCGTGAAACCACAGCCCATCAAGGCGCTGGGCGCGGCGGCTGGTCATCAACCCCTGGAGGGCCTTTTGCACGACAGTCGTTGACGCCTTGGCGGCGCTGGCCAGTGTCGCCAGATCGGGGGGCTGGCGGCCAGCAGCCTTCAAGACCTCATCAACCACCTCCCGAACCCGCGCATCGCCACTACTCAGCACGGGTCGGTGGGAACTGAGTGCCAGTCGCTCCGTGCCGGTCACGGTGTCCTGCAAACCAGCCAGCAGCGTCTCGAACACCTCGCCTGCCCCGATGCGGTCACGGACCACCTCTCTGGGCACACCAGTCTCATCAGGATGCTCGCGGTGAAACGCGCCCAGCATCGCGACGATAGCGTTGCGGGCGGCCGTCACGGCCTCCGCGTCCAGAACGAGACGCTGACCGCGAACCGCCGTTCCACAACTCACCAGCGCCTCCAGCACATCGTCGGCCTCCTGAGGCCCCAGCCCGCCGCGTCGGACCAGGTCACCGGAGGTGAGCCCCCGCAGGCCGACGTCTCTGAGCCAGATCCCGGTCCACGACGCCGGCTCCGGCGCGGTAAGGGCCACGAGCCGGTCGGCCGCATGGGCGCGGCGCACGCCGCCCGCCGACGGTTCGGGATCGAGCACCACCGCGCCGCCAATGGTGCCGGCGGGTGACGGCGCCCGCAGCACGAGGCGATCCCCGCGAGTCAGCACGGCTTGAGCGGCCAGCCGCAGCCGCGCGAGCGCTTCGCCTCCCGGTGGCACTTCGACATCACTCGCGCCCACGTCAACCCGCGTCCATGAGTCGGCCGCGTGCGTGCGGATGGACGACAGCGACACGCGACCGAGCCACTCACCAGTGCCCTGATGAACACGCACGCGCGCGCCATGCCGCAGCGGCCGTGCGCCGGGAAGCAGTTCGATCCGCACGTCGATCCGTCTCGTCACCGCCAGCGTGCCTTCGGTCGCCAGGGTCATGCCGCGCGACACCTGGTTCAAGTCAATGCCGCCCAGATTCACCGCCGTGCGCCGCGGTGCCGCCACGCGCGACGCCGGATGGCCATGCACCTGCAGGCCGCGGATCCGCACCGGGTGATCGACAGGCAACAGCACCTCAGCATCTCCCTCGGCCAACTCGCCGGACACCAGTGTGCCGGTCACCACCGTCCCAAATCCCCGAATGCTGAAGGCACGGTCGACCGGCAGCCGCGCGACTCCCCGCCTGGGCACCGAGATCTCCTCGTGCGCAAGCGCGACGATGGCCTCCTTCAGCCGACCCAGGCCCTCCTCTGTTCGAGCCGACACCACAATCACCGGAGCGAACTCCAGGGGACTCCCTGCCACCAGTTCGCGCACTTCCAGTTCCACCAGCTCAATGGTGTCGCGGTCAGCCACGTCGGCTTTGGTGATGACAATGATCCCGCGGCGAATCCCGAGCAATCGACAGATTTCGAAATGCTCGCGAGTCTGGGGCATCACGGACTCGTCGGCAGCCACGACCAGCAACACGGCGTCCAGCCCGCCCGCGCCAGCCAGCATCGTCCGCACAAACTTCTCGTGCCCAGGGACATCCACAAGCGCCACGTCGGTGTCATCGATTGTGGTGTGCGCGAACCCGAGTTCGATCGTGATCCCTCGCGCCTGTTCTTCCTTCAGGCGATCCGGGTCGATCCCGGTGATCGCGCGCACCAACGCGCTCTTGCCGTGGTCGATGTGCCCCGCCGTGCCGATGACGAGTGTGCGGTTCCCCGAAGGCCCGTCGGTGCGCGGCCTGTCCACTAGCGCTTCTTCCCGCGCGCCGCCTTCTTGAACGCGCGCTCGCGGGGGCCCGGCCGTCTCCCGTTCTTCGCCGGGGCCTTGCCCGTGCCGCCGGACCGCCCACCGCGGCGGTCCGCCCTCTTGGGAACGGTCCGGCTGCGTCGCGGACCGCGATTGCGTTCGGAAGTGCGGACGGCATCCAGAATCTCGGTCAGCCCGAGGTCGATGAGTCGTCGCTCCAGGTCGACCCGAATCAGTTGCACGCCAACCTTGTCACCGAGGCGATAGATGCGCCCGCTGTTCTCGCCTCGCAGCAGGTGCGCCTTCTCGATGAATCGGTAGTAGTCATCGGCCATGGTGGAGATATGAACCATGCCTTCCACGAAATGCTCCACCAGTTCGATGTGCAGACCGAACGCGGTGACACCGGTGACGAATCCGGTGAACTCGTCTCCGACCTTGTCCGCCATGAAACGGACCTTCTTCCACTGGACCAGTTCACGTTCGGCATCAACAGCGCGGCGCTCACGCTCGGACGTGTGCCGGCCAATCTCCGGGAGGTCCTCGGTCAATTCAGCACGCCGTTCCTTCGCCATGCCGTGACGCCCTTCGCGGAGGGAGCGGTGCACGACCAGATCGGGATACCGCCGGATGGGTGACGTGAAGTGGGCGTAGTGGGGCGTCGCCAGTCCAAAATGCCCCACAGGCGTCGGCTCGTACCTGGCCTTCTGCATCGTGCGCAGCATGAGCATCGCGATTGGCTTCTCCTCGGGCTTGCCGTGAATCTTTTCGACGAGCCGTTGGAAGTGCCGGGGCTCGAGCTGGTCGGCAGCGCCCGACAGGGAATACCCAAGCGCGCCGATGAACTCCTCAAAACTCTCGACCTTGAGCGGATCAGGGGCCTCATGAATGCGGTAGAGCGTGGGGATCTGACGCGTCTCGAGATGTTCGGCCACGGTCTCGTTCGCCAGCAACATGAATTCTTCGATCAACCGGTGCGCCACGTTGCGCTCGGCCGCGACAATCGCCTCCATCGCGCCGTCGTCACCAAAACGAATCTCGGACTCCTTCAGATCGAAGTCCACGGATCCCCGGCGCCGGCGTCGTCGATTCAAGATCTCGAACAACGCATGCATGCGCTCGAACATCGGCACCAGCGCGGCATACTTCGCCGTCATGGCCGGGTCCCGGTCAGTCAGGATTCGACTCACTTCGGAATAGGTCATCCGGGCATCGCTGTGGATCACGCCGTCGTGTATCTCGTGCCTCACGACCACCCCGGTCCGCCGATCGACCTCCATGAGACACGACTGGACAAGTCGATCCACCCTGGGCTTCAGGCTGCAGAGACCGGTCGAGAGTTCCTCCGGAAACATGTGAACGGCGCGCTCGGGGAAATACACCGACGTGCTGCGTTCGTAGGCATCTTCGTCCAACGCGCTGCCCTCGGTCACGTAGTGCGACACATCCGCAATGTGCACCGCGAGCCAGTAGTTCCCGTTGGGCAACGCGTCGATCGAAATCGCATCGTCAAAATCGCGCGCGTGGACGCCGTCAATCGTCACGGTCTGCCACGCGCGGAAGTCCGTACGGCCCTCGCGATCGCCGGCCTTGATCCGGGTGCCAAGGTGCTTCGCCTCGGCGACCGCAGCGGCGCTGTGCACATCCGAGATGCCGTACTTGCGAATGATGACCGTCGTGTCCACTCCGGGCGCGTTGACATCACCCAGCACCTCGGTCACACGCCCCTGCGCGGGGCGGGTCTCGGTGGGCCACGTGGTGATCGTCAGGGTCACCATCTCGCCCGGCGACGCCGACAGCGCTTCACCCGGCGTCACTTCAACGTCCATCACCAGCCGGCGATCGAACGGGACAACGAACCCCCGCCCCTGGCCGTCCACCTCATAGCGCCCCACGACCGAGGACGTTCCGCGTTCGAGGATGCGCACAATGCGGCCTTCGGCCCGGTGCTCGTCGCGGGACCGTTCCACTCGCACGACCACACGGTCGCCGTGCATCGCCTGATTGAGGTTGGCGCCCGCAATGTAGATGCTGGCCGGTCCGTCCTCCGTGGGGCGCTCGGCATCCACGAATCCAAAGCCGCGCGGATTCGTCGTGACGCGGCCCACGACCAGATTCATCCGGTCCGGAAGGCCGAACCTGGATCCGCGAATCTCAATCAACTCGCCGGCATCCACCAGGCGGGTCAAGGCGCGCTTGAAGGAGGCCCGTTGTTCCTTCGGCCATTTCAGCCGCTGCAGCAATTCCTTGACGGTGGCCGGATGGTCCACCTTTTCACGGACTTGCTCCAGGATTTGTTCATCTGACTGCATATGTTCTCTGTGCTCTCGGGCTCCGGGGCTCAGGCACTCTCAAGTCCCTCGCCGCAGCGGCCCGTTATGACGTTTAAGTGTAATCCCCACCCAACCGGGACGGGGTTTTGATGGTCTACCTTCGCAGTGCCGCAGTTTGCCTCTCCCGCCGCGTGTTCGATGACCCAGGGCCACACACGGCCTTCGGAGAATCGGGTTGTGGTGGGCGACACGTCCGAGGTGCGGGCCCTGGTGGCTGCCGCCCGGGGCGGCGACCGGACGGCGTTCGACGAACTGGTGTCAATCCACTTCCGCCCGGTGTTCCGCACGGCTCTGGCAGCACTGGGACGACGGGAAGACGCGGAGGACGCGACACAAGACGCGTTTGTCCTGGCCTGGCGAAAAGTCTCGCGCTTCCGGGGCGATTCCAGCTTCAAGACCTGGCTCCTGACCATCGTCTGGCGGCAGGCGCTCGATCGGCGCCGATCGAGGGCGCGCTGGTGGCAACGTGCCGCAACACCCCAGCGCGATGACGCCGCCGACGACGTGGTGAACCGGTTGGTGAGCCTCGAAGCCGATCCTGAGCGCCGGACCGAGGCCCGGCACCGAGTCCGGCAAGTCTGCCGCGCGATCGAACGCCTGTCGCCGAAATTGCGCGACACGCTGCTGTTGGCCGCGTCCGGCGACCATGGGTATGCCGAAATCGCATCCATGCTTGGTGTGCCGGTCGGTACGGTGAAGTGGCGTGTGGCTGAGGCCCGAAGGCTGATTGAGAAGGAACTGTCATGATGGACATTGACCGCATCGCGCGGCAGGTCATGGATGCCGAACCGGCGAGTGACCTCGAGGCCCGCATCCGTGCGCGGCTCGATGCCGAACCCGCGCCCGTCCGGCGACGTGCCTGGCCGCTGTGGGCGATGGCCGGCGGGATGGCGACCGTTGCCGCGGTGCTGATCGTCGTCCAGTCTCGAGGTGCTCAAGTCCAGAGATCCCGGAGTCCTGAAGTGCTGAGTCCGCTATCCATGTCTGCCAATTCCGCCACTGCCCCATTTCCTGAATCCCTCGAACTCAGAGGTCCAGAGGTCGTGACCCGCGTCGTGGCCAGGGAGCCCAGAGGCTCAGGCGCCGAGGACGAGGAAGAGGTCCTGTCTGCCGAGGAACTGGCGTGGATGGACCGTCGTCTTCCCGCGCTCGAACCGGTTGAGGAA
>JAHEFO010000019.1 GCA_024640135.1 Acidobacteriota bacterium | reverse complement strand
CTCGATGACCTGTCCGGTCTGTTCATCAATCTCGAACGTAGCCGCGGCCAACGTGCGCTCCAGTTCAGGGCGGGAGCGAAACCCGACCACTGACACACCGTCCGCCGCAAACGGTTCGGCTCCGGTAAATCCAACGAACGAATGCACCACGGCCACGCCGGGAACCGACGTCCAGTTGGAGAACGCGCGAGACACCGCGGCCTGCAGCTGCGGCGCGGTGACGCCGTCGGCGTCGCGGTTTGTGACGAAGTACTCGATGGGACGAGTCCACCGAAGGCCAACCACTCCGTTGGCCGTGAGGAAGCCCAATTTCAGGTACGCCTGGGGCGTCGACACAACGCCGCCAACCAGTACCCCAAGCAACAACACCCCGGCGAGTGGGCGCCTCACTGTGCCCTCCCGGCCACGACCAGCCGCACCAGGGACTCGAATTCACTGACCGGCATCCCCCGGCGGCGCGGATCGCCCCTCACGACGGGACCTGCGGCGTTGGTTGTCACCCCCGGCAGAACGGGCGGGGCCACCATGGCGTTTCCGCCAGTGAACATCCTGACGCGGTAGATGCCCTGGACGAGACCGACGGGCCAGAAGCTGTTGCCAGGCCCACGCTTGAGAAAGAATACGGCCTGTTCACCCACGCGCATCACCGGCGACCCGATCATCACGGTGCGGTAACGGCCGATGACGCCACCTGGCACGCGCATCGAGACAAACGTCCCGGCGGAGCCCTTGAGAACGGCATCGACCGCGATGGTCACGACGGACTCGACGTCGCCCGCGACTGACCGAACCGCGCGCACATCCGTGACGCGGCCCCGGACGACCGCCGTCGAGTCCGAGACGATGGCGCGAAACTCCGCGGTCAGGAACGTGGAAGCTGAAAGTGTGCCTTGAGTGAGGCACAGTCCCAAGGTGATGGCGAACACCAGAAGAATGCGACGCATGACACCCAGTTTAGTGCAACCGGTGCCACTGGGACTTCGTCAGGACGCCGCCCCCGCCCGACCGCACACGCCGAACACGGCGGCGGCGGCCCGTTCGGAGGCACCCGGACCGCCCAGCTTCTGGACCACTTCGGCCAGATCCGTGCGCATCCGCTCGGCGCGGCTCGCATCCACCAGCAGCGACCGGGCTTCGCCGGCCACGGCCTCAGGGGTGCACGCCCCCTGGATCAACTCCCGCACGACCTGTCGTCCCGCCACCAGGTTCACCATCCCGTAGTTCGCGACACGGACGACGCGCTTGCCGACCGCGTACGTGAGCGGCGACACGCGATACACGATGACCATCGGGCGCTGATGCAACGCGGTCTGCACCGTGGCCGTGCCCGACGCCGTGATGACAACGTCTGCCGCGGCCAGCACGTCGTCTGTGGCATCGGCCAGGATGCCAGAGGTCACACCTGCTGCGCGCAGCTGGTCGAGCGGCGCGAACAACTCATCATCCAGCGCCGGAGCCCGCGCCACCAGAAACTGTGCGCCCGGCACGTCTCGCGCCAGCAGCCGGGCCGAGTCCATCATGACCGGCAACAGCAAGCGGACTTCGTTCGACCGGCTTCCTGGCAGCAGCGCGACGATCGGGCGACCGGCGTCGAGCCCGGCGGCCCGGCATGTCTCCTCGCGCGACCGGCTCGGCCCCGCCAGGTCAATCAATGGGTGCCCGACGAACTCGACAGGCACCCCTGCGTCTTCATAAATCGCCTGCTCAAACGGAAAGATGACCAGCATCTTCGACACGTATCGCTTCAGCGTCTTCAGGCGGCCCGCGCGCCACGCCCAGAGTTGGGGACTGATGTAGTACACGATCGGGATGCCGAGCCGATGCATGACCGGCAGCAACCGGAAATTGAAGTCGGGAAAGTCGATGGCGACAAAGACGTCCGGACGCCGGTCGCGCGCAGCGGCACCGAGCGTCCCCAGCATGCCCCAGGACCGTCGCAGGACCGACACCGCCTCGGTCAACCCGGTCACGCTGAAGCCGCGATAATCGCCGACCAGTTCCGCGCCCGCGGCCGCCATCTGCGCGCCGCCAAAGCCTGACGTGATCGTTCCTGGAGCCTGTCGCTGAAGGGCGCGCACCAGCGCTCCCGCGTAGAGATCGCCGGAGGCTTCCCCGCAGGAAATCATCACGCGGCGCGAGGTCGCCACCAGCCCTGAGTCTGTCACTGCTGGTGGCCTGCCCTAACGTCCGCCAGCCGTCCTGCGGAGAGTCGGCGCACTGAGGTCCAGCTGATCGATCGGAATCCGCTCGAACTGCGCGAACCCCATCGCTTTGAGTTGATCGACGAATGTCGAGGCATCGCCGACCAGGACAATCGACAGCCGATCGGGAAACAGGAACTGTCTGGCCACTCGCTGGATGTCCACCACCGAGACCTGATCCACCTCGTCCCGGTACGTCTCGAGTTCATCCAGGCTCACACCGAAGAACAGTTGATTGAGCACCTGCATCGCGATCGCGGAAGGCGTTTCGATCGTCAGCGGGAAGTTGCCGGACATGTAGTCCTGCGCGCCTCGCAGTTCGCGCGGGTCGACCATCTCCTTCTGAAGACGGAAGAACTCGTCAACGGTCAGGCGCAGGGCCTGCCCCGTCGTCTCGGACCGCGTGTCGGTCTCGGCGACGAAACTCCCCCCGAACTTGTAGGCACTGAAGTCAGCTGACGCGCCATAGGTGAGGCCGCGGTCGCTGCGCAGGACCCCGAACAGCCGGTTGGCCCCCTCGCCGCCGAGGATCCGCATCGCCATGTCGACAGGCACGTAGTCCTTGTCGGTCCGGCTGATGCCAATCTGCCCCACACGAATCTCGGTCTGGACAGCGCCGGGCCGATCCACGACCACCACGCGTCGCGTGGGCGGCGGAGGCTCCTCAAACGTCATGACCGGCACGTCGCGCTTCGCCCAGTTGCCAAACGCCTTCTCTGCCGCGGCAAACGCTTCCTCATGGGTCAGGTCGCCCACAATGGCCAGCAGCGCGTTGTTGGGCACAAACCAGTTGCGATGGAACTCGACCAGGTCGTCGCGGGTGATGCGTTGAATCGCTTCCACCGAATTCGGCCCCGGGCGACCGTACGGATGGAAGCCGAACACGAGTCTGTCGATCAAGGCGTTGGCGATGTACTCGGGATCCTCTGCGCTCACGCGCAGGCCCTGAATGGCCTGATCCATCTGCCGGCGGATCTCGTCGGGAGCGAACGCAGGACGCTCCGCCACATCAGCAGCCAGGTCGAGGGCCAGCGCGACTTGATCCTTGACGATGGCCCCGCTGACGAAAGTCAATTCGTTGCCCGCACCAACACCAAGGACGCCGCCGGCCGACTCAATCGTATTGGCGATGACTTCGGCCGAACGCGTCGTCGTGCCCTGATCGAGCAGTGCCGACACAAACGCCGCCACCCCGACTTTGGCGGGGGCATCCTGCGCGGCGCCGGCCTTGATCAACAGGCGGAAACTCACGGCGGGCTGTTCGTTCTGTGACACGGCCACAACCTGCAAGCCGTTGGGCAGCGTTTTGAGCTTGTAATCCGGAAACGTCACCGGCCTGGAGGAAAGCGGACGGGGCGGGTCCTCCCTGGGCCATTGCGCGTTCTGGGCGCGCACCGACACAACCCCGGCAACAACGACGGAGGCCAGCAACACCGATCCCGCAAGAGTCCGCGTTCGGCACGCCTTCACTGGGCACCTCCCTGCGACTCCGGCGACCTGGCAAGCGGCCCCGGATTGATCGTGATCAGGAAACGCGTCTCCGGCGTGAAATACTTGCGCGCAACGCGCTGCACATCCTCGACGGTCACGTTCTGAAAAAGATCGAACTCGCCATCGGCGGTCTTGATGTCATCGTGGATGACCACGGCGTGAGCCAGGTGCAGGGCTTTTTGCTGGATGGTCTCGCGTCCGAGAATGTAGTCGCGCGCGAACTGCCGCTTGGCGCGATTGAGTTCCTCAGCGGAGATCGGCGTCGTCTTCATGGCATCAACCTGCGCCGTCAACTCCTTGAGCGCGACCTCAGTCGAACGTCCCTGCGGAATCACCGCCACGGCATAAAACAGGTTCGGGTGCTCGATGAGTTTGGCATCTCCAAACGCCGCGAGGGCGAGTTGCTTCTCGTACACCATCGATCGGTAGATACGGGAACTTTGCCCGTCGGACAGCACCTTGGCCAGGATATGCAGCGGGTAGGCATCAGGATCGCCATCTCTGGTAATGGGGTAGCCCACCACCACGGCTGGCAGCGGCCACGGCTCCTGCACCGTGAAACGTCGCTCGGCCGTCGGCCGGGGCTCTGCGGGAATGTCCCGGGGCACCGGTTTGCCGCGAGGAATCCGGCCGAAGTACTGCTGCACCAGCGTCAGCGCCTGCTTCGAGTCAAAATCGCCAACCAGCGTCAGCGTCCCATTGTTCGGCACATAGTACGTTTCATAGAAGCCACGCACATCGTCAATCGACGCAGCCTCGAGGTCCTCCATGCTGCCGATCGTCTGATGCTTGTAGGGATGGGTCGTGAACGCTTTGTCGAAAATCACCTCCGACAGGGCGCCATAGGGCACGTTGTCCACGCGCATCCGGCGCTCTTCCTTCACGACTTCGCGCTCGCTCAGAAACTTGTCTTCGCTGACGTCGAGCGAACCGAGCCGATCGGCTTCCAGCCACAGGACAAGGGGCAAGTACTGCGCGGGGACCGTCTGCCAGAAGATGGTCGCGTCTTCGTCCGTGGACGCGTTGGCCACGCCACCGATGCTGGTCACCCACGACGGATGCTGATCGGCGCGCACATTCTTCGACCCCTTGAACATCAGGTGCTCGAACAGGTGCGCAAACCCGGTACGGCCCGGCCGTTCGTCTTTCGAACCGACGTGATACCACAACGACAAGTGCACAATCGGTGTGGAGTGATCCTCGAGGAACACGACCTGCAGCCCATTCGGGAGCGTCGTCATCGTGTAGTCGAACTTGGGGGGCCTGACAATGGTGTCCTGGGCGGTGGCGCCCAGCGACAGGAACAGAACGCTGGCGACCGCCAGCGCGCGACCGGTTAGGTTTCGGAGCATTCCTGCGATTATAGCGGTCCCTTGCCACGCTTGCGATATCGGACAGCCCAACGACGCCATTGCCCGATGGGAATGGCGGGAATGCCGGCGTAGGTCTGGCCTCCAGCAAGGTCGTTCATCACGGCCGATTTCGACGCGACCTGGGCGCCCGGTCCCACTCGCACGTGGTTAATCACGCCGACCTGCCCCGCCAGCACGACATCGTCCTCAATGATCGAACTGCCGGCGATCCCAACCAGCGCGGCCAACCGGACGTTCTTCCCAATCTTGACGCCGTGACCGACATGCACGAGGTTATCGATCTTGGTTCCGGAGCCAATCCGCGTTTCGCCGATCGCTGGCCGGTCAACCGTCGAGTTCGCCCCGATTTCCACGTCGTCCCCAATGACGACGATGCCAACCTGGGGAATCTTTTGATGGGTGCCGTCCGCACGGGTGGCAAATCCGAAGCCTTCGCCGCCCACAACCGCCCCGTCCTGCAGGATCACCCGATCTCCGATCACCACGCGGTCGCGCACCGATACATGCGCGTGCAACACGCAGTGCTCACCGATACGGACCTGCGGACCAATGGCCACGTGCGGGTGCAGCGTCGTGTGCGCTCCCACCACGGCATCTGGACCAACCGCCACAAACGGTCCCACGGACACGCCCATCCCGAGCACGGCGGTGGGGTCGATCGACGCCAGAGGATGGATTCCCTGCGCGACTGGGACCACGACCGGCGTCAGCAAACCGATCGCGGCCGCGCAGGCCACGGAAGGAGTGGCCGTCCGGAGAATCGGGCACGGCGCACCTGTCAGCGAATCGTCTGCGAGAACGGCGGCGGCCTTCGTACCGGCGACCCTGGATGTGAACTTCGGATTCGTCAGGAACGTCACATCGCCCGGCCCGGCATCATCGAGACCATTCACCCGGGTGATGGTCTGCGCCGCGTCAGACTCGGTCGCGCCCTCGAGGCGGCACCCGAGGTGCTCGGCCAGTTCAGCAAGTGTCACCGGCGAAGAATAACACCGTGATCGCAAAGTGGCACCAGTCCCGACTGTTGCGGCGGGCGGCTAGCCCTGGCCCGTCCGGCGAGCAACCCGGCGCATGAACACGGCGAGCCGTTCGAGACCCAGCGTGGCCGCAATGGTGTCGATGCGCTCAGCGCGGGCCTGTGGCTCCAGCGACAACGCGTGCTGCAGATCTGCCAGGGGGCCGGAGGGCTGAGCCGTCCAGAGGACTGGGTTCATTCCCTTGCGAGCGCCGCGAAGCGAGAAGAAGTGGCCCACGCTGCGGAAGATGAAGTAGTAGGCGAGAAGATTTGGCCCCGGCACCAGCGCCAGCGGCGCCGACGCCACCACGATGATGGCGTCGATCACGCACCAGAGACGGTGCTTGTCAAAGTCCCGGCGGAATTCTGCCATCGCCAGCTCCAGTGCCCGCGTCGAGGCAATGGTCTCCGGGTGATGCAGGCGGGCGGAGGCCGCGTGGCGCAGGTGCCACAACAGGCGCTGCTCGGCGACGGCCGCCGCCAGCTGGCGCTTCACCCAGCGACTGGCGCGGCTCCCGGAATCGGGCTGCGCGCCCCCGTCTTCCTGGCGACGCGCCTCGGCCTCGCCTTCGGCAAGGGCCTGATGAAATCCCTTGACCCAACGTCCGAACACCGAGCGCGGGCGTTCGGCGGGATCGGCGGCCCGCTCAGACACGTGGTCAGTCGCCGGTTCGCAATACAGCTCGAAACGGGGGTCGGACCCGGGCGGTGCCGGTGCCACCGGCAGGAGAAACACGTCCATCAGCAAAGCCGTCGAGGTGCCCTATCGACGAAGGGGGACCGGCGCGCGGGATCGACCGGCAGACAGGTCCGGCCGCCCGGCGGCCACCCATGCGGAGTAGACGGCGCTCGCCACCCCCGACGCGGCGTCGCTCAGTCGGCGCTCGACGATGGGTTTGGTGACCTGGAGGAGGTCGTCGAAGTACTCCGAGTCGTAGAGCCTGCCGCCCTTCGCGGCTCTCAAGTCAGCAGCCAACACGCGTCCGACGAGCGCCTGACTGTCAACCAGTGTGCTGAACATGTAGTCGCGAAACCCGTTGATGGCAGTGATCGTCACTGGAGCCAGCGTCAGGGCAGCCCGATTCCGCATGACCAGTTCCGTTTCAAACCGCCCGTGAATGCCCCGCTGATTCGTCAACTGGCCGTCGTAGTTGAGCGCGCCATGGAGCGGCTGGTGCGCGTCCTCGATGTAATGGGCAAGCACCGCGACAAAGTAGCGGGCATTGTCAGCCGCATAGGGCACGCCCGGCTTCCCGATGCTCCTGAAGGCCTCCACCAGTCGGTCATAGACCTCCGTGGCACGCCAGGGCAGGCGGCCATATTTTGAAGCCGAGTCTGGCCCGTACTTCGCTACATAGGCATCGTAGTCGCGGGGGATATTGGGGAACGGCGCCTCCGATCCTGCCTCGAAGTCCATGTCCAGGAAGTGATTGGGGGGCTCGTCGCCACGATCGCCCCTGAGGTCCATACTGCGCCAGAGATCAGGGTCCACTGAGTGCTCGGCAATGAACGCCCGCTCCGGCACGAAGAACGGTTTGATCTCCGACGGCAGACCGTCGATCGCCCTTTCGGTGATCCAGCGGTGCACGTCCATGCCCCATGCCCCTGTGACAGCCGGCGACACCAGCACACACACCGCCACCAGCATGGACCAGGAGAAGCGCATTGGCCCTCGTTCAGGGAGTCGCATGAGCTCATGCTAGCATCCCGACATGGCGTCCACGCTTGACCCCACTGACGTTGACCGAATCGCCACGCTGGCGCGCCTCACGCTGACGCCGGAGGAACGTGAACGCTTCGTCCGTCAACTCAACGACGTCCTGGGATACGTGGAACAAGTCCAGCAGGTGGACACCGCGGACATCGCGGCGACGTCACATCCCCTCTTTGCGGAAACTGCCTGGCGGGAGGACGTGCCGCAGCCTTCGCTGTCGACGACTGAAGCCCTCGCGAACGCTCCGGACGCCAACCGGGAAGCCGGCCTCTTCCGTGTGCCCAAGGTCATCGAAGGATGAGCGTCGTCCGCGAAGCGGTTGACGCCGCACTGGAGCGGATCGCCCAGGCGCAGCCGGCACTCCAGGCATTCCAGCATGTGGCGGCCGCACGCGCCCGCGACCGGGCCGACGCGCTCGATCGCGCCGTCGCCGGTCCGGGGGGGGGCTCTCCACGGAATACCCATCGCGCTGAAGGACAACATGGTGGCGCGCGGTCTCACGACGACAGCCGGATCACGAATCCTCGAGGGATACCAGTCGCCATACGACGCCACGGTGGTTGAGCGCCTTGAAGGCGCGGGCGCGATCATTGTCGGAACGACGCGGTGCGACGAATTCGCAATGGGGTCATCCACGGAGAACTGTGCGCACGGGCCCGCGCACAACCCGTGGGATGTCACCCGGACACCAGGCGGGTCCAGTGGAGGCGCCGCCGCAGCTGTGGCCGCCGGACTTGTGCCGCTCGCCCTTGGGTCCGACACCGGCGGATCGATCCGGCAGCCGGCGTCTTTGTGCGGGGTGGTCGGTGTCAAGCCGACCTACGGACGCGTCTCCCGATACGGCTTGATGGCATTCGCGTCGTCGTTGGATCAAATCGGCCCGATGGCCCGGACCACGCGCGAGGCGGCCCAGGTCCTGGAAGTCATCAGCGGGCACGACCCGCGTGACTCCACCTCGGCCCGCCAGCCGGTACCCAGGTTCACGGAGTCGCTCACCGGTGACGTGAAGCATCTCAAGATCGGCGTGCCCCGTCACCTGATGACCGCGGACGTGGACCCGGAAGTGCAGGATGCCTTTGACGCCGCGCTGGCGGTCGCACGGTCGCTGGGCGCTGAGGTTTGCGACATCGAACTGCCCCATGCCGCTCACGGGATTGCCGTCTATTACCTGATCGCCACGGCCGAGGCCAGCGCGAACCTCGCGCGCTACGATGGTGTGCGATACGGCCGGCGCGCGGACGACGCAACGACCCTGGCCGACATGTACGAACGGTCGCGGCATGACGGCTTCGGCGCCGAGGTCAAGCGCCGAATCATGCTCGGCACCTATGTGTTGAGCGCGGGCTACTACGACGCCTACTACCTGAAAGCACAACGCGTGCGCACCCTCATCGCCCGCGACTATACGCGCGCCCTCGAGTCCGTGGACGTGATCGCCTTGCCGACATCACCCGGTGCGGCATTTTCACTGGGAGAGCGTGTCGACAATCCCCTGCAGATGTATCTGGCAGATGTCTTTACGGTCGGCGCGAATCTGAGCGGGTTGCCGGGCGTGAGCGTGCCCTGCGGGTTTACGGACAGTGGCCTGCCCATCGGACTCCAGTTCATTGCGCGGGCGTGGGAGGAAGCCACCATGCTGCGCGTCGCAGACGCGTACGAGACAGCAACCCCCTGGCGTGAACGGGCGCCCGTCCTTACACCGTAGCCGGACTCTTCACCAGCCGGACCAGTCCGTAGACGAGCGCCCCGACGATCAGGAGTGGCAGTAGCGGCGCCAGGATCAGGGCCAAGCCCACCGTGAGCGCCAGCACGACACCGATCGCGCTGCCAATCAGCATCACCACTGCGCCCACCACCCAGAACAACAGGCGAAATGGCAGCAGGATGAGCCAGAAGACCGACTTCACCGCCAACACGACGAAGGCGATCATCAACGACAGAAACGCGAAGCCCGCCAGCAGGACCCCGCCGAGCGCCAGCCATCCAGTCATATCCTGTTCGACGAATACCCGCCGACAGTGTTCCCTGAAAAAATGGCCCCGGGGATGGACGCAATCCCCGGAGCCCGTGAGCACTTGGACGCAGCGAACCTAGCCTTCGACAGCGATCTGTCGGGGCTTGGCCTCCGCGCGCAGAGGCAGGGTAATGGTCAGCACGCCATCCGCGTACGCCGCATGTACGCGGCCACCGTCAACCGACGACGGCAGGGTGAAGGCGCGCCGGAACGCACCGTAAACCCGCTCGCGGCGATGATAGGCCTCGTGTTTCAGATCGGCCGGCACCTTGCGCTCGCCAGCCACCGAAAGGACGTTGTTCTCGAACGTCACGGCGATGTCTTCGCGCTTCATGTCAGGAACTTCCAGCTTCACGACAAGAGCACCCTCCGAGGTCTCGAAGATGTCCACGGGCGGCAACCAGGCACTCACCGTCGAGTCTGCCGAACGGGATTCGTCCGCGAACACACTGCCAAACATCCGATTCAGGCGATCAATTTCCAGCGCCGCCAGGTCGTGGGCGGGGCTCCAACGGGTCAGAGTCATAGTCAATTTCCCTCCTTGAGAAGAACGTTACTGACCCAATGTTAGACGATATATGTTTCGTGTCAAGTCATATTATCTTAGTGCGACCCACTTATATATTATATTGGGTCCACGCGGGAAGACACTTGAGCCCCCAGTTCATCGGTCAATAACAGAGGTTTGCAGCCAAATAGCCAATAGAATCGATCTGCATGGCTGAACTTCGGAGTTCGCACGAACGCGAGGCGGACGAGTTGACCCAGGACGCTCGCCAACTCCTGCTGGAACTGGATCGGGACGTGCCTGGAGCCGCCCAGGCGACGGGTGAATGCCGGCCGCCGCTGGACGTGGTCGATACCGCCACGGCGGTCGAGGTCGTCATGGACGTCCCCGGCGTCCCGGCCAGCGCGCTGCGCGTCTACGTGCGCCGTGACACGGTCCTGGTGGTCGGAGCCAAGATTGCCGCGCCTTCCCCATCCGGTGCGCGCTACCACATTGCCGAACGCAGCTCGGGAAGATTCGCGCGCGCCGTCCGCCTGTCTGGCACGGTGGACGCGAACCGGGCCGAGGCCCGTGTCGAGGCCGGCCTGTTGCACGTGGTGCTGCCCCGGGTCGAGGATCGCCGCGGACGCCGTATCCTCATCCCCGTGGACACGGCATGACCAACATCCTCTTTGTCGGCGACATCGTCGGACGTCCCGGGCGTGATCTGCTGAAGCGAGGCCTCTCGGCGATTTCGTCCCACCACGACATCGACCTGGTCATTGCCAACGTCGAGAACTCCGCCGCGGGGTTCGGCGTGACGCCGGATATCGCCCGCGAGTTGTTCGAGTATGGCGTCCATGTGATGACGGGCGGCAATCACACCTGGGACAAGAAGGAGATCATTCCCTACTTCGCCAAGGAGCCGCGCATGATCCGGCCCGCGAACTTTCCCGAGGGCGTCCCGGGTCTGGGTCGGTATGTCGCCCGGACGGATAACGGCGTGTCGGTCGCCGTCATCAACGTCATGGGCCGGGTGTTCATGAACCCCCTCGATGATCCGTTCCGGGTGGTGCTCGAGCAAATCGCGGCGGTGCAAGGCGAAGCGGCGCTCATTTTCGTGGACTTCCACGGCGAGGCGACATCCGAGAAGGTCGCGATGGGCTGGCACCTCGACGGTCAAGTCGCTGCATGTGTGGGCACGCACACCCACGTCCAGACCGCCGACGAGCGGATCCTGCCAAAGGGCACGGCCTACATCACGGACGTGGGCATGACGGGGGCGCATGATTCGGTCATCGGCGTCGAACGGGCGGCCATCATCCATCGTTTCAGGACGGGACTCCCGCAGCGCTTCGAGACGGCGAGCGAAAACCCCCGGCTCAACGCGGTGGTCATTCAGGCGGACGAGACGACAGGCCGCGCCGTGGGCATCACACGAGTGAGCCTCTCGCTGCAGGACGTCGAGACGTTGGCTGTCACCCCGGTTGCCGTGCGCTGACCATGGCCAAGTTGCAGGGCCTGCCCTTCGGTTTCGACGACGACCCGCCGGCTGACGCACCGCCGCCCCCGCCCGAACCTCCACTCAGCGTTGCCGCGCTGACCGCGCGGCTCAAGTCACTGGTGGAATCGGGGTTCTCGAGGGTCGAAGTGGAGGGGCAGGTCAGCGGACACCGGCCTCACGCCTCGGGACATCTGTACTTCAGTTTGAAGGACGACCGCTCGCAGATTCGTGCGGTCATGTTCCGGACCGACGCGCGCCGCCTGACGTTCAAGCTCGAGGATGGCCAGCACGTCGTGGCACGCGGCCGGGTGAGCGTGTACGAAGTGCGGGGCGAGTATCAGCTCATCTGCGATCGCCTCGAGCCGCACGGCCAGGGCGCGCTCCAGCTCGCCTTCGACCAGTTGAAACGGCGCCTGGCAGCCGAAGGCTTGTTCGAATCGGTGCGCAAGCGACCGCTGCCG
This sequence comes from Acidobacteriota bacterium, assembly GCA_024640135.1. GTDB lineage: Bacteria > Acidobacteriota > Vicinamibacteria > Vicinamibacterales > SCN-69-37 > SYFT01. The sequence goes on along the minus strand of JAHEFO010000019.1, from coordinate 18,653 downwards.
ACGCTGCCCCGAAAGATCGGCGTCGTCACGTCCCAGTCGGGAGCGGCGCTCCAGGACATTCTGCGGGTCCTGATCGCGCGCCATCCCTCGGCGCACATCGTCATTCGTGATGCCAGAGTCCAGGGAGAGGGCGCGGCCGCGGATCTCACGCGAGCCATCCGCGCGATCACGGACGTCGCCGGAGTGGACGTCGTGATTATCGGCCGAGGCGGTGGATCGGCTGAAGATCTGTGGGCCTTCAACGACGAAGGCCTGGCTCGCGCCATCGCCGCGAGCCCTGTGCCCGTCATCTCGGCGGTGGGCCACGAGGTGGACTTCACCATTGCCGACTTCGTGGCGGACCTGCGGGCCGCGACGCCGTCCAACGCCGCCGAGCTGGTCGTCGAACGCGCCGACACGTTTCGCCATCGCATCGATCGCGCGGTCGAGCGGCTGACCTCCGCCATGCGACGAGTGATTGACGGCCGGCACCAGCGGGTCCTGCGGACCATGACGCGTCTCAGGAGCTATCCCACCCGTGTCGTGCTGCAGCAGCGTGATTGTCAGGAATTCGTGCTGCGGATGCGCCATGCCCAACTGGACCGCGTGGCCCGCGTGGGGCAGCGGTTCGCACACCTTCGGCGCCGGCTCGAGGCTCGCGATGTGCGCCGGGTCACCGCCGACTGGCGCCTGAGGCTGGCGCGTCTCGACGGCCGCTTGCGCCAGACGGGACAAACCCGTGTGCAGACTGCTGAGGCGCAGTCGCGCGAACTCGCGGCCCGGCTGCACGCACTCAGCCCCCTGGCGGTGCTTGGCCGAGGATATGCGGTCTGCTGGAACGACGCGCGCACGGGTATCATTCGATCGGCTTCCAGCGTCAATCTCGGCGACGCGGTGCGGGTTACCGTGGCCAGAGGCGAACTGCGCTGTCAGGTCACAGAACGGACGGACGAACGATGAGCACGGCCATCAAGGACTTTGAATCCGCCATTGCGGAACTCGAACAACTCGTCAAACAACTCGAGGACGGCGATCTGCCGCTCGACAAGTCGCTGCAGCTCTTCGAGCGGGGTGTCGAGTTGTCCCGGTATTGCCACGAGCAACTCGGTGCCGCGCAGAAGCGCATCGAAGTGCTGACCGAACGCGGCGAACTCAAGGACGGGGCCGCGCTCCTTTCCACCGACGATTCGACCCGATCGTGAGTACCAACCTCTCCGCGTACCTGCAGGAACTCCGAAGCGTCATCGACGGGGCGCTGGAGCGGTCGTTGCCTGAAGGCGCGGCGCCGACGCTGGTGGTCGACGCCATGCGGCACGGCCTGATGGGCGGCGGCAAACGCCTGCGTCCGTGCCTCACGCTGATGACCGCAGAGGCCGTCGCGCCCCTGGTGGGCCTGACGACGCCGCGCGCACGCCTGATGGCCCTGCCGGGCGCCTGTGCCGTCGAGATGATCCACTGCTATTCGCTGGTGCACGACGACCTGCCGGCGATGGACAACGATACGCTGCGCCGCGGAAAACCCACCACCCACGTGGTGTTTGGCGATGGCCTGGCGATCCTCGCCGGCGACGGCCTGCTCACCGAGGCCTTCGGCCTGATTGCGGCATCACCTTCGCCAGTCGCGGCGGCCGGCGCACCCGAAGCGCCTGCGGAGCGCCGCCTGCGCGTCATCAGCGTGCTCTCGGCCGCCGCGGGCGCCGTCGGCATGGTCGGAGGCCAGGCCGTCGACCTCCGCGCCGCGGGCCGCGTCCCCTCACACCCGAAGGAGCCGATGGGTGAACGCGAGTTGCGCGACATGCATGCGCGAAAGACCGGGGCGTTGATTCGCGCCGCGGCCATTTCCGGCGCCATGATTGTCGGCGTCGAAGACTCGATCGTCGCGGCGGTGGACTACTACGCGCAGGAAGTGGGTCTCGCCTTCCAGATCATCGACGATGTCCTGGACGTGGAGGGGTCGGCTGACGACCTCGGAAAGACCGCCGGCAAAGATGCCGCCGCGGGCAAACCGACCTATCCCGCGCTGCACGGCATTGATGAGTCACGTCGTATCGCCGTCGACTGCGTGGCTCGGGCAAAGGCCACCCTTGATGCGGCCGGTCTGGGAGGCCGCCTCACCGAGTTGGCCGACTGGAGCCTGACCCGGACGAAGTGATCGCCCTGCAGACGTGAAGATCCGCCTGGACCAGTTGCTTGTCGATCGCGGCCTCGCGCCGTCGCGGGAACGTGCACGCGCGCTGATTCTCGCCGGCGCCGTCAGCATCGATGGCCAGCCTGCAGGCAAGGCCGGTACCGCGGTCTCGTCGGACGCGGACGTGACACTTCGGGCGCCGGACCACCCCTGGGTCAGCCGTGGCGGACTCAAACTGGTGCGCGCACTCGATGCGTTCGGGATCGATCCCACCGGGGTCACGGCACTGGATATTGGAGCCTCGACCGGCGGGTTCACGGATGTCCTGCTGCAGCGCGGAGCCGCACGCGTCGTGGCCCTCGACGTCGGGCACAACCAGATGGACTGGAAGATTCGCAACGACTCACGCGTCGTCGTGATTGAAGGGCTGAACGCGCGCTACCTGACGCCGGACCAGCTCCCAGCCGGCACGCGACAGTTCATGATTGTGACCATCGATGTGTCTTTCATCTCTCTCCGCCACATCCTGCCGGTGGTGCCGCCGCTGCTCTCCGCCAACGGCCACGTCATCGCGTTGGTCAAACCGCAGTTCGAAGCCGGCAAAGGTGAGGTGGGCAAGGGCGGGATCGTGCGCGACGCGCAGGTCCACGCCAGGGTCATCGCCGAGGTGGTCGACGCGGCGCGTCAGGCAGGATTGACGCACGGCGGTCTGGAGCCGTCGCCGATCACCGGCGCGGAAGGCAACCGCGAGTTCCTGCTGCATCTGCGGCCGCTGGGCGCCGGTGGGCGCGCCCAGGAGGGTCCGTCGGGTAGGATTGTGCCGTGACCTCCATCACGCGCCTCGGCCTGGTCGCACGGCCTCACGCTTCCGCGCTGGCCGCGATGGTCGAAGCGGCCGAATGGCTGACTGCGCGTGGCGCAGCCGTGGTGCTGGCCCAGGAGGAGGCCGCTGCCGCAGCGACCGGCGCGCGCTGGCCCACGGCACCGCGCGACGCGATTGCGGAGGACGTTGAGGTGGTAGTGGCCTTTGGCGGTGACGGCACGCTGCTGTCAGCCGCAAGCGCCATTGTGCACTCCAGCCACGACGTGCCCGTGCTCGGCGTCCACCTCGGGCACCTCGGGTTCCTCACCGAGGTTCGACGGACGGAACTGACCGATTCCCTGGCCGCGGTCCTCGAAGGCCGTACCTGGACCGAAACTCGGTTGCTGCTGGAGGGTCGAATCGAACGGGATGGGGCCGTGGCCACCACCCACATCGCCTTGAACGACATCGTCATCACGCGCGAACGGCTGTCGCGGCTCATCGAAATCGACGTGTCAGTGAATGGCGAGTACGTCTGCCAGGTCCGCGCCGACGGGCTCATCGTCGCGACCGCCACGGGGTCGACCGCGTACAACCTCTCAGCCGGCGGGCCGGTGATGCATCCGGCCGTGGATGCGGTCATCCTGACACCCATTGCCCCGCATACGCTGACCAATCGTCCCATCGTGCTTCCGGCGGACGCGGCCATTCTGCTGACGCCACGCATGGAAGACGCCGGCACCGATACCGTCGCGACGTTCGACGGTCAGTTCGGCGCGCCGATGCAACACGGCGATACCGTGACCATCGCCCGCGCCAACCGCGTCCTGCGACTCCTGCGGACCACCTCTCGCACCCACTTCGACATGCTCAGAGAGAAGTTGCACTGGGGCAACTAGAGGCCTCGGCAATCCGTCGATTCATCGAAAGAAGCGGACTTGCCATTTCTGGACGTTCCGGTTGTGTTCGGCGAGCGTGGTGGCAAACGCGTGGGTGCCGTCGTTGCGGCTCACGAAGTAGAGGTAGGCGGCTTCGGCGGGGTGCACGGCGGCCTGCAATGACGCCCGGCCCGGCGCGGCAATAGGTCCTGGGGGCAGACCGGCGTGGCGATAGGTGTTGTAGGGCGAGTCCACCTGCAGGTTCTCACGCGTCAGGTTGCCGTTCCACTTCCCCGCCAGCAACAACGCGTAGATCACGGTCGGGTCACACTGCAACCCCATGCCGATGCGCAGACGATTCTGATAGACCGCCGACACGATGGGCCGCTCGGGCGGACTCGCGGTTTCCTTCTCGATCAGGGACGCGATGGTCACGACCTCGCGAGCACTCAGACCCCGCTCGGCAGCCGCCACGCGCAGGTCCGACTCATACACGCGAAGGAACCCCGCCACCATGGCATCAACCGTGCCGGCTGCTCCGGCCGAACGAGGCAGGCGATAGGTATCCGGGAACAAGTAGCCTTCGAGCGACCGAGCCTCGGGATCGAGCGCCCGGATACGCTCGACTCCGTTCGCGGCGCGCAGGAAATCGTCCCTGCTGCCCAGGCCGCTCGCGGCGAACACATCGGCCATGTCCCAGATTGTCAAACCTTCCCGAAACGTGATGGTTCGCGTATAGACGTCGCCGCGCTCGAGACGATCGACGATGTCCCTGGGCGCGGCGGCATCGGCAAAACGGTACTCGCCTGCCTGCAGCCGCCTGTCGGCATTCGCCACCCGCGCGGCTGCCCGGAAGATCAGGGCGTGCGGCACGACGCCGGCCCTGGCCAGTCGATCGGCGATGCCGGCCACACCGGTGCCGGCTGGAATCTCAACAAAGACTTCGTCGCCGGGGAATCCCCTGTAGGGAGTCTGGAGCATGCGCTGCGCCCACCAGGCCGCGCCTGCGCACACTCCAGCCAGCACGATTGTGACCAACAGCAGCTTCTTCATGATCCGTGTCCGGTCGCGTCATCGGAGCCACGGCGATCGATGACTCTCGCACGGGCGTCGAGGTAGTCCTGCAACAGAATCGATGCGGAGACGGCATCAATCTGCGCCTTGCGTTTTCGCCAGTCGCGTTCGTGGACCGCCAGCCGCGACTCTGCCTCGACGCTCGTCAGCCGCTCATCCTGCATCTCCACTGGAAGGGCCGTCAGCTTGCTCAAGGCAGTGACGAACAGTCGAACCTTCGGTGTCTGATCCGTCTCGGTCCCGTCCAGCCGCCGAGGCAACCCGACGACAATACCGTCCAGTTCCGGGTCATCCGACGCGCGAAGTGCGGTCACGATGTCCGCCACGACGGACGCCGAGCCCTGCGGCCGGCTTCGCGCAGGCACCATCTGCCATGGCCGCGCCAGCGTCGCGCTGTAGTCGGACAGGGCGAGTCCGATTCGCTTCGTGCCGTAGTCGACTCCGAGGAACCGCATAGGAGGAAGTTTACACGTCCGCCACTTCCCCCATCGACGGGCGTCGCCTGTGGAAGTACAATCAGGATAACCATGACATCCAAGTCACGTTGGCTCGCCTTCGCAGTCTCCACACCGCTGGTGGCCCTGGTCGCCATCGGGGGCCTGCTCGGGGCCCGGTCCCCCGCCGCCGTCCCGGAACAGGCATTCACCCACCTCCGGGTCTTTGAAGACGTCGTGTCACTCATCATGTCGAGCTACGTCGAGAGCGCGGACCCCGACCAGGTCATGGAAGGCGCAATGCGGGGCCTGATCGACAGCCTCGATCCGATGTCCGCCTATCTCACGACGGAGGAAGTCATTGCGGCCAGGGCGAACGCGGCGCCGCCCGAGGGCGATGTCGGCCTCATCGTCTCGCGCCAGTTCTACCTGCGCATCATTGGCGTGCGCGATGGATCGCCGGCGGCGCGCGCCGGCCTGCGCACGAACGACTTCATTCGGGGCATCGACAACAAGCCCACCCGGGAGGTGTCGGCCTTCACGGGGGCGCGCCTCCTGCGCGGCGAGCCGGGTTCCAAGGTGCAACTCACGATTCTGCGCGGCAACGCCGCTGAGCCGCATGTGGTGAACCTCGTTCGCGAAGTTCCCACCGGGCCGGCGGTGACCACGACGCGACTCCCGTCTGGAGTGGCACTGGTGCGTGTGTCGAGTTTCCGTGAAGGGGCGGCGACAGCGCTGAGCACCACATTTGACGGCCTGCAGAAGGCCGGCGTGTCCGGCGTGGTCATCGACCTGCGCGGCACGGCTGATGGCCCCATTGACGAAGGAATCGCGGCGGCTCGACTGTTCGTCAAGACTGGCACGCTTGCCATTCGCGGGGAACGTGGCAAACCCGTTGAGACGACGTCCGCCGTCAGCGGAGACGGTCGAATCACCCTGCCGGTGGTGGTGTTGGTGTCCAACGGCACGGCCGGCGCGTCCGAGCTCTTCGCCGCGGCGCTCAATGGCAACAAGCGCGCGGACCTGGTCGGGGAACCGACTGCGGGCCTCGCCGCGGCGCAGCGACTGGTCACGCTGGCCGAGGGCCGAGGGTTGTGGATGACCTACGCGCGGTATCTGGCAGTCGACGGCGAGCCCATCCACGAGCGCGGTCTCTCACCCGATGTGGCGGTGGGATCGCCGAGCGTGCCCTTCGACGAGGCCCCGCCCGCCACCGACGAGATGCTGGCCAAGGCCGTGGAGCATTTGACGGGCAAAACGCCGGGTGAACCGGCTTCGATTCCTTGACAGTAAGTGGGGTGCGGCGTATAACCGCGTTGCGGAGGCAGAATGAATAAGCAGGACTTGATCGCGAAGATCGCGAAGGACGCGGGACTGACAAAATCGAGCGCGGCGGCGGCCGTGGAATCCTTCCTGGACGGAATCGCCAAGACGCTGAAGAAGAGTGGCTCAGTCACCCTCGTCGGCTTCGGAACCTTCAAGGTCTCCGTCCGCAAGGCCCGTATGGGCCGCAACCCTCAGACCGGCGCGGCGGTCAAGATTCCCAGACGCAAGGTTGCCAAGTTCGCAGCCGGCAAGGGATTGAAGGATCTACTGAATTAATCTCGAATCGGTAATCGATTCAAGATTCCAGATTACCGATTCGATCTATAATGCCTGTTGGTCTTGAGCCTGGATGGACCCACCGTGTGGGTGTGTTGAGGCTTTCGCCGAAGGGCCATAGGCGCGTAGCTCAGCTGGTTAGAGCGCCTGCTTGACATGCAGGAGGTCGGCGGTTCGAGTCCGCCCGTGCCTACCATTCGATACAACTGCGAGCGGTTTCGCCCAGGGCGTGCCGGCGGTTGCGCCGATGTCCAGAGCCCCTCGATGACGCGGGGGCACCCTGAGATAGTCGAAGGGATCGGCTGCATTGACCATGACGCGTCAAAGGACCGACTGTTCTATCTAGTGTACGCATGATTACGATTACGCTTCCTGACGGCTCCGAGCGCAGTGTGCCTCCCGGCACACCAGTCTCGACGTTTGCCCAGGAGGCACTGCCGGGCGGCGTGGTTCGACGGGCGCTGGCGGCATACGTCGACGACACGCTGGTCGATCTCAGCTTTCCGCTCACGGCCAACGCGCGGCTGCGCATCATGACGCCGGACGGCCCCGAAGCGCTGGCGCTGTACCGGCACTCGACGGCCCACCTGCTGGCCGCCGCGGTGACCCAGCTCTTCCCGAACGTCCAGTGCGGCATCGGCCCCGCCACCGACGAGGGGTTCTTCTACGACTTTGTCGTGGACCGGCCGTTTGTGCCCGAAGACCTGGAACAGATCGAAGCGCGAATGCAGGAGCTGGCCTCCCAGGATCTGCCGTATGAACGGCAAATCTGGAATCGCGAGGAGGCCATGGCCTTCTTCAGCCAGCGGCACGAGCCCCTCAAAGTGCAGCTCATCCGGGAGAAGACCGAAGGGCAGACACACGTCTCCTGCTACACCATCAAGGACCGCGACACCTTCGTCGACTTCTGCGTCGGACCTCATGTGCCGACGACCAAGAAGCTGAAGGCATTCAAGCTGCTCAACGCGTCCAACGCCTATTGGAAGGGCGATGCCAAGGGGACGCCGATGCAGCGCATCTACGGCACCGCGTTCTTCAAAGACGACGAGCTGAAGCAGTACCTGCACCGGGTAGAAGAATCCAGGAAGCGCGACCATCGCCGGATCGGCAAGGACCTGGGGCTCTTCACATTCCACCCGTACGCGCCGGGCGCAGCGTTCTGGCTCGGCAAGGGCACGACGCTCTACCACACGCTGGCCAACTACATGCGCGAGGTGCTCTTTCCGGCCGGCTACAGCGAAGTCAAGACGCCCCTGATCTTCAACAAGGCGCTGTGGGAGACCTCCGGCCACTGGCAGCACTACCGCGACAACATGTTCCTGGTCGAGGGCAGACACGACGAGCCGCATCCTGACGTCGCGGCCGGCGCGCCGGTCGCCGTTGGCGCTCCCGGCGATGGTACTGGCGCCATGGGCGTGAAGGCGATGAACTGCCCGGGGCACATGCTGGTGTTCGGCAGCGAGACCCGGTCCTACCGCGATCTGCCGATGCGGCTGCACGAGCAGACTCCCCTCCATCGCAACGAGCCGTCAGGGGTGCTTGCCGGTCTGACGCGGGTGCGACAGTTCTCGCAGGACGACGCGCATTGCTTCGTGACGGAGTCACAAATCGGCGAAGAGGTTGAACGGCTCCTCCGGCTCGTCCAGCGCGTGTACGGGGACTTCGGGCTCTCGTATGACGTCAAGCTGTCCACGCGGCCGGCCGAGTACCTCGGCGAAAAGGCCACCTGGGACCATGCCGAGGCAGAGTTGACCCAGGCCCTGGAAGCGGCCGGCGTCACCTATGTCGTCGATGAAGGTGACGGGGCGTTTTACGGGCCAAAGATCGACTTCAACGTGACGGACGCCATCGGGCGGCAGTGGCAATGCGCCACCATCCAGCTCGACTACCAGCTGCCGCAGCGTTTCGACCTGAAATACATCGGCCCCGACGGCCAGGAACATCGGCCGGTGGTCATTCATCGGGCAATTTTCGGGAGTTTTGAGCGGTTTATCGCCATGTTGATCGAGCACTACGCCGGGGCGTTTCCGCTGTGGCTGGCGCCGGTGCAGGTAGCCATCCTGCCCTTGGCGGATCGCCACCTGGACTGGGCGGACGCCGTGCGGACCCAGTTGGCCGAAGCGGGGCTCCGGGTGCAAGTTGACGGGCGCGTGGCGAAAATCGGATATAAGATTCGTGAGGCGCAGCTGCAGAAGGTGCCCTACATGCTGGTCATGGGCGACCGAGAGGCCGCCGAAAAGACAGTATCGGTGCGCAGCCGCACCGCGGGCGACCTGGGGGCCAGGGCCCTTGAGGATTTCTTGACAACGGCGCGCGACGAAATCCTCCGTCGGCAGTAAGATAAGGGTTTGGCACAAAGGAGCACGTTATAGCCTACGATCGAAGTCCCCGACGCGAGATTCGCGTGCGGACCAATGAGCGAATCCGAGTTCGTGAAATTCGGGTCATTGACGACAACGGCGAACAGTTGGGGATCATGCCCCCGCCACAGGCCGTCGCGATAGCGCGGGGCAAAGGGCTGGACTTGGTGGAGATTTCACCAACGGCCGTTCCCCCGGTCTGTCGGATCATGGACTTTGGCAAGTACCAGTACGAGCAGCAGAAGCGTACACGGGCGGCCAAGAAGCACCAGAAGGTGATCGAGGTCAAGGAGATCAAGTTCAGGCCGAAGGTTGACGAGCACGACTATCAGTTCAAGAAGAAGCACATCGAGCGTTTTCTTGAGGACGGAGACAAGGTCAAGGCGACGATATTTTTCCGCGGGCGCGAGATGGCACATCCCGAAATCGGGCGGCGCATTCTGGAGCGGCTGACGGGTGAACTGGGCGACATGGTCGTGATCGAATCCATGCCGCTGAAGGAAGGCAACCAGATGCACACCATTCTGGCGCCTGGACCTGGACTCAAGAAGGCGAAGACGGCCAAGGAGACCAGGACCGAAGGAAGCGCATCAGGAGATGCGAAATCGAAGTGAACAGGAACGACTATGCCGAAGTTAAAGAGTCACCGGGGCGCGGCCAAGCGCTTCAAGAAAACCGCGACTGGAAAATTCACGAGGTCGAAGGCGTTCAAGCGCCACATCCTCACTAGCAAGACCACCAAGAGCAAGCGCCAGATGCGCGGGTCGCACGTCGTCGACAAGACCGATGCCCCCCGTCTGAAGCGCATGCTTCCGTACGCCTGAAAGGACTGTCATGCCTCGCGTCAAGAGAGGAACCGTCCGCGTCGCCAAGCGCAAGAAGCTGCTGAAGCGCGCGAAAGGGTTCTACGCCAACAAGAGCAAGCTGTACCGCTCCGCCAAGGAATCGGTCGACAAGGCGCTCAACTACGCCTTTACGGGCCGCCGCCGCAAGAAGCGGGACTTCCGCCAGCTGTGGGTCGTGCGAATCAACGCCGCCGCCCGGGAAAACGGGCTGACCTACGGCCAGCTGATCAACGGCCTGAAGGCCGCCTCGATCGCGCTGGACCGGAAGAGTCTGGCCGAACTGGCCGTCAATCACCCGGCCGCATTCGCCAAGGTGGCCGCACAGGCACTGGCGGCGCAGCCGGAGACCGCAACCAGGTCCGCCAAGGGCACACGCGCGCCACGGTCGGTGTCGGCGTAAGGGGTCCGGAGTCCGGGGATTCAACATCCTCGAGAGCTGGACGGCGCGTCCGACGGGTACAATGCCGTAACAGCCATGGCAGATACGTCCGTCGAAGACCTCAAGCAACAGTTCCACGCGGCGCTCGACGCCGCGCGGACACCCGCGGCGCTCAAGGCGCTGCGGGATGACTACCTGGGCCGGAAGCACGGGCGCGTCACCGCTCTGGTCAAGTCCATCGCCACGGCGCCGCCGGAAGATCGGCGGACTCTGGGAGCCGCGGCAAACACGCTCAAGCAACAGATTGAACAGGCGCTCAAGGCGCGTGAAGCCGGAGTCGCGGCTGACGCGCGGCCGGCAGACGCCCTGGATGTCACGCTGCCGGGACGCCGCGGCTGGACTGGCCGGAGGCACCCGCTCACGCAAGTGCGCGAGCGGGTGGAGGACATCTTCATGGCCATGGGGTACCAGGTCATCGAAGGCCCGGAAGTTGAAGACGACTGGCACAACTTCGAAGCACTGAACATGCCCGCGGCGCACCCTGCGCGCGACATGCAGGACACCCTGTACCTCTCGTCGCCCGTGCCGGCCCCGGACGACGGCCGGGCAGCCACACTCCTGCGCACGCATACCTCCGGCATGCAGATCCGCTATATGGAGCAGCACGAGCCGCCCGTGCGGATCATCGCGCCAGGGCGGGTCTACAGGCGCGACAACTTCGACGCAACCCACACGCCGATGTTCACCCAGGTGGAAGGACTCGTCGTGGACGAAGACATCACGCTGGGCGACCTCAAGGGCACGCTCAATGCCTTCGCGGAGGAGTTTTTTGACGCCCGAGTGGCGACTCGTTTTCGCCCGAGTTTCTTCCCGTATACGGAGCCGTCGGCCGAGCTCGACGTGGAGTGTCAGGGGTGCAGCGGACGGGGTTGCCCGCTCTGCAAACAGACGGGATGGATTGAAATCCTGGGCTGCGGCATGGTCCACCCAGCCGTGTTCGAAGCCGTCGGGTACGATCCGGATCGGTATACCGGCTTTGCCTTCGGTGTCGGAATCGAGCGGCTGGCGTTGCGCCTGTACGGCGTGGACGACATCCGGATGTTCTACGAGAACGACTTGCGGTTCCTTGAGCAGGTGGCCTTGTGAAGGCGTCGACCAGCTGGATGCGGGAGTTCGCGGACCTGCCTGCGTCGGCCGACGTGAACGAGGTGGCGGCGCGCATCGCCGACGTCGGATTCGAAGTGGCCGGCATCGAGGGCGAGGTCATCGACTTCGAGATCACAGCGAACCGGCCGGACTGCCTCAGCGTGCGCGGCCTCGCGCGGGAAGCCGCGGTGGCTTTCGGTGTATCTGGAGTCGAGCGGCCCGAGGCGCCGGGGTCCGGACGTCCGGACGTTCCCGGTCCTGACGTCCCGGTCACCATTGAGTCCGAGTTGTGCGGACGGTACGCCCTCGCGTTCGCTGATGTCACCGTCGGACCGTCCCCGGATTGGCTGGCAGATCGCCTCGCCTCCGCCGGTGTGCGGCCCATCAACAACGTCGTCGACGTCACCAACTACGTCCTGCTCGAGATGGGCCAGCCGATGCATGCGTTCGACCTTGCGCGGCTGGCGGGGCCGGAGATTCGCGTCCGGCTGGCACGCGCGGGTGAGTCGCTGACGACCCTCGATCGCCAGGCGCGAACGCTGGAGGGGTCCATGCTCGTCATTGCGGACCGGGATCGCGCGGTGGCCGTGGCCGGTGTGATGGGCGGTGCAGCGTCCGAGGTCTCGGCCTCCACCCAGCGCATCGCCCTCGAGAGCGCGTGGTTTCAGCCAGCCACCGTGCGAGCGACGAGCAAGCGGCTCGGCCTGAAGACCGAAGCCTCGGCCCGATTCGAACGTGGCGCCGATCCGGCCGCGGCCGTGGCGGCATTGTCCCGCGCCCTTGGACTGCTGGAAGAAATGGGGGCGGGACACCGCGTGGGCCGTGTGGTGGACGTCTACCCTTCGCCGCAGACGCCGCGGGCCGTCACCCTCCTGCGCCCGCACCTCGACCGCCTCCTCGGCGACCAGGTGCCGGATCAGGACGTGACTCGCATTCTCGCGGGCCTGGGCTTCGTCACGGACGCCGCGGCCGGCAGCGACGGCTGGCACGTCGAGGTCCCGACCTGGCGAGTGGATGTCTCGCGTGAGGCCGACCTCATCGAAGAAGTGGGCCGACACTGGGGCATCAATCGCGTGCCGGCGACGTTTCCGGCGCTGCGCGCCGCGCCGCACCGATCGGATTCCGGCGTGCTCCGCGGGCGGCGGATTCGCCGCGTGCTCTGTGGTGCCGGCCTGCAGGAGGCTGTGACCTTCACGTTCATGGAGTCGGCCGCGGCCGCACCGTTCGCGGCCGATTCCGACTCGCTCGTGACCATCGCGAACCCCCTGTCTGAGAAGTTTGCGGTGCTGCGTCCGTCACTCCTGCCGGGATTGCTTGATGCGCTCATCTACAACCGGCGACGCGACATCACGGATGTCCGGCTGTTTGAAGTGGGCGCCGTCTTTTCCGTGCGTGGTGAAGGACACCGCGTCGGCTGGGTGCTGACTGGCGCACGACACGGGCACTGGAGCGACCCCCACACCGAGGTGGATCTGTTCGACGCGCTCGGCGTGGGCGATCTGCTGGCCGAGGCGTTCGGCCTGGCGTGGCGCTCGGAACCGACCGAGGACACGGCGTGGTTCGTGCCCGGACGAGCGGCTGCGTTACGTGCCGGCAATGGAACGCGCGACGATCGGGTTGGCACGGCCGGTCAGATCCTCCCCGGATTGCTGGTGGGGCGAGGGCTCCCTGCCGGGGTGACCGTCGTGGGTGGAGAAATCAATGTTGACGCGCTTCGCGCTGCGGCGAAGACGGAACGCCGGGTGACACCGCTTCCCCGCCATCCGGCGGTACTTCGTGATCTGTCGATCCTCATTGACGCTGGCTTGCCTGCCGCGTCGGTTCGTGGCACGATTCGAGCCAACGCGCCGGCCACGCTGGTGGACGTGCGCGAGTTTGATCGGTACCAGGGCAAGGGCGTTCCAGACGGCCGGGTGAGTCTGTCTCTTCGGCTGACGTTTCAGGATCGAGATCGCACACTGACCGATGCGGAGATCCAGCAGGCGCTCGAAGCCATTGTCGGCGCGCTGTCCGGCACCCATGGGGCGACCCTGCGCGGCAACTGACTCGGCACGCTAGGAGAGGACGACGGGATGGCAACCACGACAGACCTGCAATCAATTGACCGCCTCGAGGAGAAGGTCAAGCAACTGGTCGGCATGATCGAAACGTTGCGTGCGGACCGGTCGAAAGCGCTCGACAACGCGGCGCGTCTCGAGCGTGAGCTCGACGCCGCCACCACGAAAATCTCCGAACTCGAATCCAACACCGCGGAGGCGACGGCGCTGCGGGAAGAGCGCGAGACCATCCGCCTCCGGGTCGTTGAGATCATCTCCCACATCGACAAACTGAATCTCTGATCATCAATGGCCACCCGCGTCGTTACCGTCGAGATTTTCGGCCAGCGGTACGCTGTCAAGAGCGATTTGGATCAGGTCTACATCGCCGAGCTGGCGTCGCACGTCGATCAGAAGATGCGGATGGCCTCGGACGAATTGTCGAGTGCTGATTCGTTGCGGGTCGCCATCATCGCAGCGCTGAATCTGGCCGACGAATTGTATCGGGCCCGCACCGATGGAACCGGCGCCGAAGAACGCGTGCTGGAAAAAGCCGCTGACATCGAGCGGCTTGTTGATGCGGTTCTCAGTGGACAACGCCGAATTGCAGTGTAGGATGGGTCTCAGCGTCCTGCTTTGCGCGTGATGGATCGAAGCGTCGTTTGAGCCGATGCTTTTATCAAAGTGAGCTGCAACGCTGCGTGGTGTGCATGCCTCCTGTTGCGAGGAAGCCTGAAGCGCGGTTTTCGAGCGGTTCCACCTGCCTTCGCAGGTTCATTCGACCTTCCCACACGGCAAAGCGGGGCCATTTTTCCATCCCAGGGCAACTGTGATCATTGCTGAACTCGGAGAACGTGCGCTCCTCGCGCGACTGCGCGCCCGCGTGGCCGCCTCGCCCTGCGAGCCCCTGTCCGACGGGGTGCTCGTCGGTATCGGCGACGATGCCGCGGTCCTGCGGCCGGCGCGGGGAATGGTGGATGTGCTGACCGCGGACGCCCTCGTGGAAGACGTCCATTTCAGGCTGGGGTGGTCCACACCGCGGGACATCGGACACAGGGCGCTGGCGGTCAATCTCAGTGACCTCGCGGCGATGGGCGCCTGGCCGCGCGCGCTGCTCCTGTCGCTGGCGTTGCCCCCCGCTCTGCCGCTCGACGACTTCGATGGCGTGCTGGACGGGTTCCTGTCGCTGGCGGCCGCCGCGCGCGTCCCCCTGGTGGGCGGCAACCTCACGCGATCGCCCGGCCCCTTGATGATCGATGTGACGGCCGTCGGGAGCGCGCGCCCACGCCGCGTCATGCGGCGATCGGGTGCCCGCCCTGGTGACCACCTTTTTGTCACGGGCCAGCTCGGCGCCGCGGCTGCCGGACTCGCGCTGCGTGACTCCGGAGCGGCACTGTCGGCCCTTGACGCCGACCGGCGAGCCTGTGTGCAGAGGTACGACCGTCCTGACGCGCGCCTGCGCACGGGAACGATCGTCGCGCGAAACCGCGCCGCCTCGGCCTGCATGGATCTGTCCGACGGACTGGCGGATGCCGCGTCCGCCGTGGCTGACGCCAGCGGCTGCGGTGTCGAACTCAACGCCGCCGCGATTCCGGTGCATCCGGGCGCGCGCGCGTGGGCCATGGATGCGGAGCGCCCCGAGCTTGACCTTGTCCTGTCGGGCGGCGACGACTACGAACTGCTGTTCGCCGTGCCAAGGCGCCGGACCAGACTGTTCCTCTCGGCCGTTCATCAGGCCGGCGAGACCTCAGTCACCGACGTCGGCGTCTGCACCAGCACATCGGGCGCATGGCTCCTCGGCGCGGAGGGACGCATCCCTCTCGGCGAAGGGTTCGGACACTTCTGAATACCCAAGAACAAGTACGAAATCACCAGTCTTTTTGGGGTAGCCTCGCCCCATGTCTCTGCGCTTGTCCCGCTCTCTGTGGATGAAGCTGGTGGCCACGGCCGTCGCCGCGGTCGCGTTTGTGCTGGTCTACGAGCGCGTCATGATGGACTCACGGACCGCCAGGATCGAGTCCGCCAGCGCCACCGAGGCCCCGTCACCGGGGCGATCGGTGCAATTCGAGGTCACTGCCTACTGTAAGGGCGAGATTACCGCCTCCGGCGTCAGGGTCAGACCGGGGATCGCGGCCTCAGATCCAGACTTGCTGCCGGCCGGATCAATCGTCCGCATCGAAGACGTTCCGGAGGCCTATGAGGGAATCTACTCCATCCTCGACACGGGCCCTGAGGTGCAGGGGCGAGAGCTCGATATCTACATCTGGAGCTGCTTCGAAGCGCTCGACTTCGGCCGCCGCAAGGCGGTCGTCACCGTGCTCAGGCTCGGCTGGGACCCGAAGGATTCGGTCCACTAGAGCCCGATCTGACAGCCAGGCCGCGGCACCGAACCCGGGGCCTATCGCCCCTGGCCCGTCGTGCCGATATGTGAACTAGTGCCTCTCATGTCGGGGGCCGCCGTGGAGGATGTTCATGTACGGTCGCACGCTCCGTTTCTTGCTGGTCACTGCCGGGATCGCCGTGGCCCTGGCTCTTCCAACCCTGGCCCGCGCCCAGGGAAACGGCAACCCTCCCTCCAACCCGGCGATTGGTGAGTCCTACAACGTCGAGCTTGGCGCGGCGGTGTGGCAGCCCTCACAGTGGGGCATCATCAGGTCTGAACAATTCGGCATCGCCGGCACTGACATCGACTTCACCTCCGACCTGGGTTTCAAGGACAAGATGTTCTTTGACGGCCGCATGGTCCTGCGCGCGGGCACGAAGCACAAGTTCCGGTTTCAGTACACCCCAATCACCTACTCGGCCGACTCCATGCCGTCGCGGGAGATCATCTTCAACGGCATCAAGTACGCCGTCGACCTGCCCGTGGAGTCCACGTTCGACTGGAAGGTCTTTCGTATCGGGTACGAATACGACTTCATCTACACCGACCGGGGATTCCTGGGGTTCCTCATCGAGGCCAGGTACACGAAGTTGAACACGCGCCTGACGTCAGCGCTGAACGACGAATACACGTCGGCCAAAGCGCCGCTGCCGTCATTCGGTCTGGTTGGCCGCGTCTATCCGCTCCGGAACCTCTCGATCACGGCCGAAGCCAGCGGCTTCAAGCTTCCTGACTTCAGCGAGGACTACGAGGCCGATTACCTGGACATCGACGTCTACGGCACGTTCAACTTCACGAACAACCTGGGTCTGCAGGCCGGATACAGGCGCATCACGACGTTCCTCAGGGTGGAAACCGATACCGGCGACCTCCGCTTCAACGGCATCTGGCTCGGTGGAGTGGTCCGCTTCTTCGACTAGCGCACCCACACACCCAGGTACCGGGTGTCCTGGCCGGACACATCGGATGGCCGGAATCCTGACGCTGAAGTAATGGCGAGCGGCCACGTCCCGAACGTATCCGCCAACGGCAGGCTGACGTCGCGTTCCTCCCATGGCGCCAGCGACACCACCTCCTGCCACGCTCCCGATTGAATCGTGACGACGTTGTCAGCGCCACCATTGCGCACATGCACCAGTCCAGTCCGGCGCGGCGCGGCCACGCCTTGACTCAAGACGACCTCCGCCATCCGGCCGCCTCGCACCCAGAACCCGTCTGCTTCCGCAAAAACGTTTCCATCGAGGAAGAACGTCTCCGTGCCGTCGTACGTGGCATGCAGGCGGGCGAATCTTGTCGCCGGCCCTGCGACGGACGTCGGGATCAGCGTGACCCGCCACTGGCGGGCGAGATCGGGATTCGAAGCCTCGGCAACCAGGACCTCGGCGCCGGCCGGCAGTGACATGGCAAATACCTGGGCCGGCGACGATGTCAGCGTGAATCGATAGAGCGGCGCGGCGGACCGGCCGATGCTCACAGTCAGTTCGCCGGTCATGAGTTGCGGCGAGGCGACATCCAGGCGGTACGTTCCAGCCGGCACATTTCCAAGGATGAGAACGGTCGCCGACGGGCGATCTGCCAGAGGCGCCTGATCGTTGCTGACTCGCATCGGCGCGGCCTCGGGATTCCATCGGCGCAAGCCAGGCCCCACCTGCCACACGGACGCGCCTCGCCCGGTGGCGGCAAACACGGCCAACTGCGCACGGGCGGGATCCAGCGGCACGCTTCCGGTCAGCGTCCATCCGGCCTGGGTTGCCAGCATGGCGCCAACTGGCAGCCAGACCGCGACCGCCAGTCGCGGATGCCCGCCGCGTCCCGCGCGCCGCCCCACGCCCAGAGCAATCAGCCACCACGTCAGGGCAAGGATGCCGACAAGCAGGCCGGCATGACGCAAGAACGCCGCTTCACCGTTCCAGAAGAAGCTGGGCCAGGCGCGGGGCAGATTCACGAGCAGATTGAGCCATTCGAGCCACGCCGCCTGCCCGTCCCGGAAGTTCCACGCCATCGCGCTACGGTCAACGATCAGGACGAGCCCGGTGATGGCCCAGGACATTCCCAACAGGGACAGCAGCGCCGCACGCCCCATGGCGGCGGACCGCGACCAGGCCACCGCCAGCGGCACCGAGAGCAAAGGCACTGCGGCCGTCAGGAACCGCGCCGGCAGTCCGGGAACGCCGGCCCACCACATCCAATAACTTGCCACCGCCATCGCGTAGACGAGGAGGATGCCGACATTAAGCAAGCTCAACTGGCGCCAGGGACGCGGCACCCGAATCGCCAGCGCAATAAACGCGACCGACAGCACCGGCGCATAGGTGAACAACCCGAACTGCTGATCGACGAACAGCCCTGCCACTGCCCCCCAAATCCATGGGCGAAACTCGGGATTCGGGCCGTACGGAACACGTGGGTCAACCGTGCCGTAGATGGCGTAGAACATTCCGAGCCACGCCACCGCGCTCACGGCCGGCACGATGGCGAACGTCGCCACCCGCCGCCACCGCGCCGCCAGGGGCCGGGACGCATCCACCAGCAGGAGGACCACGACTGCCACTCCGATGGCGCCGGCCAGCACGCTGAATCGCGTATGCAGCCACGGCAGCGCACCCA
>JAHEFO010000018.1 GCA_024640135.1 Acidobacteriota bacterium | reverse complement strand
CGCCGAGGGCGGCCGGAAGAGATACGCATCGGTGCTCACGATGGCGGTCGTAATCTGCCTGAGCGGCGTGATGTCATCCAGGATCCAGAAGCCGCGGCCATGTGTGCCCACCACCAGGTCGTCGTCCTTGATGACCAGATCGCGAATGGACGTGGCAGGCATGTTCAGCCGGAGAGACCGCCAGGAATCACCATCATCGAACGACACGGACACGTTGAGTTCGCTGCCGGCGAACAGCAGTCCGCGCCGGGCGCGGTCCTCGCGCACGGCGTTGATCGTGGCGCCGTCCGGCAGGCCGCTGGTGATACTGGACCACGTCTTCCCCCCGTCCCGCGTGCGATAGAGACGCGGCCGCAGGTCGTCCAGGCGCAACGTGTTGACGGCGGCGTAGGCCGTGTTGGCGTCGAAGTGTGAGGCTTCAATCAGCGAGACCTTCTCCCACGCATTGAGCTCGGGTGGCGTCACGTCGGTCCAGGCTTTTCCGCCGTTTCGCGTCACGTGAATCAGGCCATCGTCGGTGCCGACCCAGATGGTGTTGATATCCACGTATGACGGGCCGATGGTGTAGATGACCCCGCGTTGCGACGCGCGGGCGCTCGGCTGATCGCGGTACACGCCCACCGACGGAGGCACGTCCCAGGTGGCACGCGTGAGGTCCGGGCTGATCTGCGTCCAGTCGCGTCCCCCGTTGGTGGTCTTCCAGAGCGTGTTGGAGGCAAACAACAACGTCCGGGAATCGAGCGGTGAGAACAGCAGGGGCGCCGTGCGCACGGTTCTGAAGTTCTCGTCCCTCGGTGGCCCCACATCCTGCACCTGTCCTGTCCGGCGGTCGTACCGCGTCACCTTGCCGCCGTACACGATGTTGGGATCGAGCGGGTCCGGCGCCACATATCCGTACTCCTCCACGCCGACCGGGTGCCACTCCCGGAATGTGATTTGTCCGTCGTCGCCTCGACTCTGGATGCAGGCCGACCCGCTTTCCTGCTGGCCGCCGCACACGCGATAGGGAAATGCGTTGTCGGTACTGACGTGGTAGAACTGCGAGGTCGCCTGGTTGTACCAGGAACTCCACGTCTGTCCGCCGTTCAAGGTCACGATGGCGCCCTGGTCCGCCGTGACGAGGATGATGTCCGGCATTGTCGGATGGATCCACATGCGCTGGTAGTCGTCGCCGCCAGGGGCGCCGCGCCACCCCGTGAAGGTGCGGCCGCCATCCACCGACTTCCACGTGACGATACTTGGCACAAAGACGATGTCCGGGTTGGTGGGATGGACACGAATATCAGCGGCGTCGGCCGGGCGGCCCACCACGCGCGAGTCCGTGTTCGAACGCGTCCAGCTGACGCCCGCGTCGTCTGATCGATAGATTCCGGCGTTTTGCCCCGCGTCGACAACGGCATACAGGCGCCGCGGATCGCTGGGCGCCACCGTCACGCCAATGCGCCCCAGCCCCTCGGCGAACGACGGCAGGCCATTGGTGAGGGCCTGCCAGGTGGTGCCGCCATCGGTGGACTTGAAGAGGCCGCTGCCCGGCCCGTTCCAGACCGCATTCTCCCAGGGCCCCTGCCGGGTTTCCCACATCACGGCGTAGATCGTGTTCGGGTCGGACGGGTCAAGGGCGAGGTCCGCGCCGCCGGTATTCTCGTCGGTGTAGAGCACACGCTCGAAGGACGCGCCGCCGTCGAGGGAGCGATACACGCCGCGTTCGGTGCTGGGACCGTACGGGTGGCCGAGCACCGCCACAAAGAGCCGGTTGGGATCGCGGGGGTCCACCACAATCCGCGGGATCTGCTGGCCGTCGCGCAGGCCCAGATGCGTCCACGTGCGTCCGGCATCGGTGGACTTGTACATCCCATCGCCCGTGGACAGGTCAGGTCTGGGCATGCCCTCGCCACTGCCGACATAGATGATGTCGGGATCCGATTCCGCCACCGCGAGCGCGCCGATCGACCCTGTGGGCTGGTCGTCGAAGATCGGCAGCCAGGTCCGACCTGCGTCGGTGGTCTTCCACACGCCGCCATTGGTCACGCCGACGTAGAACGTATGCGGCTGCGAAGCTACGCCCGAGGCTGCTTTCGTGCGACCACCTCGCTGAGGGCCAATGCTGCGCCAGGCCATTTCCTGGAAGAGACCGGGGTCGAAGCTCACAGGAGACTGGGCGGCAGCGCGCAGGGCGCCCGGGACGGCAAGCCCCGCGGTCAGGGCCAAGATGCCAACGGTCGGGACGAGAGAACGAATGGACATGACGCGATTGTGGATCAAGATGGCTCCCGTCGCGACTCCGGCTGCCAGGCTCGTCGCGCACCTGCGGAATGGGAGATGATAGCCACGGGAAAGGGCGGACGTGGCCGCAATGAGGGGATGAGCGTGAGAATCGTGGTGCCGGTACTGTCTCTGTTCGCGTCAGTCGCGGCCGCGGTGGCCAGTCAGGGCGCATGGACACCGCTGCAGAGTGGTGTGACGGCCACGTTTCGTGGCGTGAGCGCCGTCAGTGCGGACGTGGCGTGGGCGAGCGGGTCGCGTGGGACGGTGTTACGCACGCTGGATGGAGGCGCGACGTGGCAGAACGTCTCTCCGCCTGGTGTCGCGACGCTCGATTTTCGGGACATCGAGGCCATCGATGCCAGGACGGCCTACGTCCTGAGCATTGGCAACGGCGACGCGTCCCGCATTCTCAAGACGACCGACGGCGGCGCGTCCTGGGTGACACAGTTCATGAGTCCGGACGCGGATGCGTTCTTCGATGCAATGGCGTTCTGGGATGTGGATCACGGCATCGCCTTCAGTGACTCGGCCAACGGGCAATTCCGCATCATCACGACGGCCGACGGCGGACGGACGTGGAGGCGCGTGCCACTGGCCGCGTTGCCCCCGGCTCTCGACAATGAGGGCGCGTTTGCCGGCAGCGGCACGAACATCGCAGTGTGGGGAGACCGCCACGTGTGGATCGGCACCGGCGCCGCCGCCACATCGCGCGTGCTCCGTTCCGCCGACCGTGGCGAGACCTGGGCCATTGCCGACACGCCCATTCCGAGCGGAGCCTCATGGGGCATCTTCTCTGTGGCGTTTCGCGACGCGCTCCACGGCATCGTCGTTGGCGGTGACTACTCGAAAGTTGACCTCGCTCTCGACAATGTGGCGATGACAGACGACGGCGGGGTGAGCTGGCATCTGGCTCCAGGTGCAGGCGGGTTCCGTTCGGTCGTCACGTATCTTCCAGACGTGGCGGGACCCACGCTCCTGGCGCTGGGGCCGTCCGGGTCGGATGTCTCGGTGGATGACGGCCGGACCTGGACGCCTGTGCCCACGCCCGTCCAGGGTCTGCACACCTACAGTCATGCGCGCGGGACGTCAGTGGGGTGGGCGGCAGGTGGCCGGGGTCAGATCGCGAAGTTCACCGGGCGATGAAAGCCGATCAGAACGGGGCCTGATCGTCGGCCGGCAGGGACGCAGCAGGGGCGTCCCGTGGGAAGTCGATAGACCCGCACCTTGACGAATCTCGCCCAAGGCCCATGGGCCTGGGTGAACGGCTCTTGTTTTTGTGGTAGCCTGCCCGCCTCAACTCAATAAGCCGGTTTTGGAGGTGCGGTATGACCAGACACACGGCCCCTGTGGCTGTTCTCCAACTGAGCCAGAGGACGTGACCCTGGACCTGGTGATTTTCGGCACGGGTGGACTGGGGCGCGAGTCCCTGGAAATCGCCGAAGCGATGAACGACCGAGCGCCCCAGTGGAACATTCTCGGCTTCCTTGACGACGTCGCGACGCAGCACGGCACCGAGATTCATGGGTATCCGGTGTTGGGAGACGGAACGTGGCTGGCCGATCGCCGGGCTGAGGTGATCGTGTGTGTCGGACAGTCCCCGGCGCGCAGAAGGGTAGTCTTCAATCTTCAGGAGCGGTATCGTGCGCGCTTCGCGACGTTGGTTCATCCGGCCAGTGTTGTTGCACGGCGGAGTGTGGTCGGTGCCGGGTCGGTCGTGTTCCCTGGTGTCGTGATTGGGACGCAATCCCGCATTGGAGAGCACGTGCTGGTGAGCCGGAATGCGTCTGTTGGGCACGACATCGAGATTGAGGATTTCGCGAATATCTTTCCAGCCGCCTGCGTGTCTGGACACAGTCATGTTGGTGAGGGTTCTGAACTCGGTTCCAACGTCACGATCATCCCCAAGGTGAGCGTGGGTGCCTGGACCGTGGTGGGGGCGGGCGCTGTGGTCGTGCGTGATCTGCCGGCGAACGTCACGGCCGTCGGCATTCCCGCGAAGGCGGCCAGGCAGCGGGAAGCCGGCTGGCATCTGAGCTGATGCGCACATCCGTCATCAGGCTGGTTCTTGCCACTCTTGCAGTCCTGTGTGCTGTTTCGGCTGTTCCGTCTGCCCGGGTCGCGGTTTTGCCGGCCCAGCGAGCAGCGGTGACGGACTTGCTCGATCGGTATGAGCGCGGCGATCGCGCGGCGGTCGTGGCCGAGCTTGCCGCCTCCACCGGCCGCGCGCGGGTTGTCCGCGATCTTCGAAGCCATGGGGCGGCCTGGGCGCAGGCCGGCGGCCCTGACCAGGTGCGCCGGCGCAAACTGGTGGCGGCGACCCTCGCGCTCGAACTGGCCTCCTTCTATCTCTGGCCCGAGGATGTGCATCCGCTCGTCGAGTGGGGGTGTGACCTGTTGACGCGCGACGATCCGCCAGACGACCTGGAACTGCCATGGCAGCGGGCAGCGGTCGCCATGTTTGGCCGCGCCAGGGACGACGGGAGCCTCACGTCCCGCCTGGGAGTGGACGGCGCGCGGGGCCGGACGTTGCCGGCCGGCCGGCAGGAGGCGAACCACATCGAGCACGCGCGCCTGCGGTTTCCGCGCGAGTCGCGCTTTCGGCTGGCCGCCGCCATGTTCGTGGCGGCCGGCGCCGACACCGAGCCGCGTCGCGATGTGGAGTGGGTCGATGACGCCCTGCTGTTCCGGGTGTCGTTCGAAGCGAGGCGGCGCGCCAGAGCCCGCGAAGCGATCGCACTCTTCGACGCGATGAAGGGCGATCCGGTCCTCGGTCCGGAGGCCGACATGCGCGCAGGCTATCTGCGGCTGACGCTGAATGACCTGGACGCCACCCACGGCCATTTTGCGCACGCGGCGGCGTCTCGTGATTCCTTTGTGGCCTACCTGGGGCATTTTCTCTCCGGGCGCGTGCTCGAGCGCGAGGGGAAGAGCGTGGAAGCCGCGCGGGCGTACCGCATCGCCCTGAGCATCTGGCCGGGCGCCATGTCGGCATCGACGGCGTTGGCGGCGAACCGGTTTCAGGCCGGGTCGCCCGACGAGGCCTATGCCATCGTCGACGCCGCGATGTCGGCCACGCCTCGACCCAGGGATCCATGGAACTGGTTTGGCTACGGAGATTTGCGTTTCCTGCCGGAGTTGATGGCGGACCTGCGGGAGTCCCTCAGGTGACGGGCTTGCGTCCGGGAGCCGCCGTCGTCGCTGCGGCGCTTGTCGCGTCGTGGCCCGCGGTCGCCGGCGGGCGGCAGCAGCAGGTCTTTCGCGCCGGTGCGAACGCGGTCTCGGTGGACGTGTCCGTGCGACGCGGCGACCGCCCAGTGACCGGCCTCACCGCGGCGGACTTCATCGTCTACGACAATGGCGTGCCGCAGACACTTGATTCCGTTTCGCACAAGGCCGTGCCGGTGGACGTGACGATCTTCCTCGGGACGAACAACCGCTCGAAGGCGCAGTCGCTGGCCAGCTTGACCTCGCAAATACGGCAGGTCGTCGGATCCCTGCGCGACGGTGACCGCGTGCGGCTGCTGACCCTCGGCAACCAGGTGGTGGACGCCTTCGGCTGGCGGTCGCGCACTGAAGCTGATGCCGCGATCGACGCGAGTGTCGGAGGCGTTCAGTCGCTCTACGACGCGTGCTTCCTGGCAATGATGCATCGGCCCGACCCGGAACGACGCCACCTGATCGTCGCCATCAGCGACGGCATTGAATTCGGGAGCGTCCTTGATTCGGCGTCCGTACGCGCCGCGGCCGACCGTGCCGAGGCCGTGCTGCATCTGGTATGGGTGGATCCGGGCGATGCCCAGATGCGAAGCACACGCACTGGAGTGCGGCGGGACTCCGGCGGCAGCGTGCTCCGCGCCACGTGGTTCCATGTGCTGGCGGATGTGAAAGGCGTGGAGCGGCTGGGCGAAGCCGCCGAGGCCACTGGCGGGACCGTGCGCCACGTTCGCGAAGGCACGTCGATCGTGGATGTGTTCCGGCAGGCTTTCGACGATTTCACGGACAGCTATCTTCTCCGCTACACGGCCACCGGCGTGGAGCCGGGCGGTTGGCATGAGCTGCGCGTGGAACTGAAGAACAGCCGGTCACGCACGCTCCGCGCGAGACGGGGGTACTTCGGGGAGGGAGGCCGCTGAGCCGGCTCAGGCTTTGGGCTTCCTCAGGGGAAACAGTTCCGAGTCGACGTGCGCCGTCTTCATGACGTCTGAAATCGTTTCGACCACCGTCGGGTTGTCGGCCGCGACGTCAGTGGTTTCGCCGATGTCTCTCCCGAGGTGATAGAGCTCTATGGCCTCTTTGCCTGCGGGCAGCACACCCTTCCAGTCGCCCAGGCGAACGACCACGGAGTTGTTGAACTCCCAATAGAGGTATTCGTGCACCTGCTGGCCGTCGCGGCCGAGCAGGGTGGGCGCGATCGAGACACCGTCAATGCCCTTCGGCGATGGCGCGCCGGCCAGGTCGGCGAATGTCGGCAGCATGTCCCAGAAACCGGTAGGCAGGTCCGAGACGGTTCCGGGCGTGATGTGTCCCGGCCAGCGCGCCACCAATGGCACGCGGATGCCGCCTTCCCAGACCTGGGCTTTCCGTCCGCGCAACCCCCCGCGACTCTCGAAGAAGTCCGGGTCGGCCCCTCCCACCCAGCTCGGACCGTTGTCGCCGGTAAAGAACACGATGGTGTCGTCGTCCAGCCCGAGTTCACGGACTCGCGCCATGAGGCGGCCCACATCGCGGTCCATCCGCGTGATCATGCCCGCGTACGTGGCATGGGGCGTGCGATTGGGCAGGTAGCTGCCGCCGTTGCTGGTGCCGCCCGTGTAGGGCGTCTCCGGGAACTGGCCCTCGTAGTCCTTCACCGAATCCTCAGGCACCTGCAACGCGACATGCGGAATCGTGAACGGCAGATACAGGAAGAACGGCTGTGACTGGTGGTCGTCAATGAATTGGAGTGCCTCGGTCACGAGCAAGTCATGGGAGTACTCCTGCCCGCCGAAGGCGGCATACGATTCGGGATCGTTCGGGTCCGCATCGGCGGGCAGCGCCTGATGCGGATGGTAGTACTCGTTCTTGAGCATCACCTTCTGATCGTTGCGCCAGAGATACGGCGGATAGTAGTTGTGCGCAATGCGCTGGCAGAGATAGCCGAAGAAGTGATCGAAGCCCTGCTTGTTCGGCGCGCCTGTGGTCCCGGGGCCGCCCAGTCCCCACTTGCCGATGGCGGCCGTCCGGTAACCCGCCTTCTGGAGCACGGTGCCCGCCGTGACGGTGCCGGGCAGAATCGGCCGCTGGCCCTCCAGCGAGAGGTCATGCCAGATGTCGCCGCCAGTGATGTTGTAAGCGTCGTTGTCCCGAATATAGGCGTGACCGGTGTGATACCCGGTTAGCAGAACGCAGCGTGAGGGCGCACACACCGGGCTGCCGGCATAGGCATCCGTGAACCGCATCCCTTCGGCCGCCAGGCGGTCGATATGCGGGGTGCGGATCTTCTGCTGCCCGTAGCAGCCCAACTCGCCCCAGCCGAGGTCGTCCGCCATGATGAAGATGATGTTGGGTTTGCGACCCTGCGCCAGTGTCCTGGTCCCTGGCCACTCGCCAATCGCCGCGGCCGCTGCGGCAGTTCCGGCAGCTTTGACAAAATCGCGACGGTTGAGCATGGGCGAATTCTAACAGCTCGCGATGGCCGGAGCCGGCCCCGCCAGCCTACTGATAGCGAAGCCCCTTGTGCTCGATCCAGCCCGTGGTGTGCCGGCCGGCCGGATCGTGGTGGGTCCAGTGAATGACGCCGCCCTGTGCGGTCCATTCGTATTCCCCGTTGAATGCAACCTGATCGCCGACGCGCAATCCGGGGACACGTTTCGCCACGTCGATGTTGTGCGCGATGAGGATCGTGTCGCCAGAGGCGAGACGGACGATGAAGCGCTGGTGACGGCTGCCGTCATTGTCGTCAGCCAGGATGCGACTGACGACGCCGTGGCCTTCGACCTGGGCGTTGGCTCGTCGTTGCGCGATCGCCGCGAGCAGCGTCGTGTTCGATGGGGCTGTCGCCGCCTGAGAGGCGACAGGGTCCCCAGGTGCGGGAGGCGGCGTGACCGCGGTTCGACCGATCCACATGGAGGCGGCCGCCGCCAGGACGAGCAGGACCCTCCTCCTCCAGTTGATCTTCATCACCTTCATCGCCATGCGTCAGGGCATCCTAGCAGGCTGGGTGCTGGGTGCTGGGATCCATCTCGCATCCGGAGACAGGTCGCCGCCACTGATCGCCCCATGTCGCTCCACCACCACCTGCGGCGGCCTGGCGCCTGTGAGATCGCGCACGACCAGTGACTCCGGATTTCTCCCGGCACCGAGTTTCTCGAGCACCTGGTAGGGGCCCAGCCGCGTTCCGGATTGCATCGCGCCCCAAGGCTACGAGGGCCCGTTTGCGCCAAGTTCACCCGCAGCCGAACTCGACTCAGGGGGACGACGTGTGAAAGAGTCAGTTATGGTCAAACGCCTCTCCGCCGTCTTCTGCTCGCTTCTCCTGCTTCCGGCGCTCACCAGCGCTGCGTTCGCACAAACCCTCACGGCTGACCAGATCGTCGAGAAACACCTGACGGCTCTGGGCGGGCGCGAGGCGCTCTCCAAGCTCACCTCGCGCAAGGCGACCGGTACGATCAGCATCTCGACGCCGATGGGAGAGCTGTCGGGCCCGCTCGAATTGATGGCCAAAGCGCCGAATAAGGTGCGCGCGGACATGCGCATCGACCTCACGGCTGTCGGCGGACCGGGCGAAATGGTGATGTCTCAGATCTTCGACGGCACCAACGGGTGGACTCTGAATTCCATGCAGGGCGATTCGCCGATGGAAGGCGATCAACTTGAGGGCGCACGAAACAATTTCTTTCCCAGCCCACTGCTCAAATACAAGGAGATGGGCATGACGCTGGCGGTCCAGCCGGGCGAACAGGTCAACGGCAGGGATGCCCACGTGCTTTTGGTGACGCCCAAGACCGGCCCCGTCGAGAAGATGTTTTTTGACACCGAATCGTTTCTGCTGGTGCGCTCGTCCAGCACAATGACCAGCCCGGAGTTGGGCGCCACCGAGCAGGTGTCGGACTCGTCAGACTACCGGACGGTTGACGGCGTGAAGGTGGCCTTCCTCCTGCTGCAGTCAGCCGCCGGCCAGAACATCACGCTCAAGTTCGCGACGATGGAGCACAACGTCGAACTGGATGATGCCTCGTTCGTGAAGAGGTGAAGCCCGCGCTTGATGCAGGACAACTCCGACGGGTTGCTCCTTGATACGGTCAATCTCATGATGAGACTCTTCGCCGTCGCGGCGTCCGCGCTCGCGGTTGTCCTCCCGCTCCAGCCAGCGCCGCCGCGGTCTTACGCGGTGGCGGTGCAACTCGAAACGACGGCAGAGACCTCCGCCAATGTCAGCATGGGTGACCTTGATGGCGATGGCGATCTCGATCTGGTGCTGGCCAAGGGGCGGCACTGGCCGCTGGTGAATCGTGTGCTGCTGAATGACGGGCGCGGTGAATTCGCCGCGTCAAACCTGGCAACCGAAGCCGACCGCAGTTACTCGACAGTACTCGCCGATCTCGATGGCAACCAGACCCTCGATCTGGTGGTCAGCAACGATCGGCCTGACGGCAAGTTGGTGTACTTCAACGACGGACAAGGGCGCTTCACCCGGGGCGGGACCTGGGGTGCGCCGGAGTGGACCACCCGCAATGCGACCGTGGCCGACCTGAATGGGGACGGGGCGGTGGACATCATCGCCGCCAATCGCGGCGGCCAGAGCGGCTTCTGCCTCAACGATGGAGCCGGCGGTTTTGCCACTCCGTGCGTCATGATTGCCGCCGCGTCCGCGACCAGCATCATCGCCGCAGACTTCGACAACGATGGCGCCATCGACCTGGCCGTGCCTCATCGCGATGGCGGCCAGAGCCAGGTCTTCTTCAATGACGGGAAGGCCGGATTCTCGCGCGTTCGGGAGTTCGGTCCGAAGACCAGTAACGCCAGAACCGGAGCGGCGGGGGACTTGAACGGCGACGGATGGATGGACCTGATCGTCGGAGATGAGCGGACCGGTGTGCAGGTGTACCTCAATGACAAGACCGGGGCACTGCGCGCGGGCGTGACGCTCGGCGATCCCTCGCTGCCGACAGGTGCGGTGCACATCGCGGATCTCAACCGTGACGGGCATGCCGACGCGATCATTGGCTACTACAAGCCGGGCGCGACGCCGGCGGTGTTCTTCAGCGACGGTTCGGGCACGGGGTTCGCCCGCGTGGCGTTCGGAGACGGCGAGGGCGCCGTGTATGGGATCGCCATCGGCGACGTCAATGGCGACACCTATCCGGACATCGCGACCGCGCGCAGTGATGCGCCGAACATGCTCTATCTCAGCGGCAAGTAACCAGGCGACGGCCGGCGACGCCTGGCTGACGTGATCCTGCACGGTGCGCGTGATGCGGGCTCTTCGTTTCGCGTCCTGGAGGCCGTCCGGTTGTTCGCCACAGCCGAACGGTCACGCGAGTCCGGGCGTACGGACCCCTAGCCCTTGAGATACTCGAGCACCGCGAGAACCCTGCGATGATCGGATTCGTCCGGCTCGAGGGCGAGTTTGGAAAAGATGTTTCCCACGTGTTTTTCCACCGCGCCGTCGCCGATTCCCAGCCGCGCCGCGATTGCGCTGTTGCTTCGGCCCTCCGCCATTGATGCCAGGACCTCGCGCTCCCTGGGCGTGAGCGGCGCCAGCGGATCCTCGCGGCGGCGACGGGCCATCACCTGGGCGATGACCTCGGGGTCGAGGGCGGTTCCCCCCTGGCCGACTCGGCGCACCGCGTCAACGAACTCCGAGACATCAGCCACGCGATCCTTGAGCAGATAGCCGACCCCTCTGGCGCCCAGGGCGAGCAATTCCTGCGCCGCCGGTTCCTCGACGTATTGCGAGAGCACCAGCACGCCCGTGCCGGGGTTCCGGTGCCGCAACTGAACGGCGGCGCGGAGCCCCTCATCGGAAAAGTCGGGCGGCATCCGCACATCAACAATGGCCACGTCAGGCTGATGCTCCGCCACCGCATCGAGCAAGGTGGCGGCGTCTCCGACTGACGCCACCGCCTCGAACCCGGCGTCAGCGAGCAAACGCTCGAGGCCGGCTCGCAGCAGCACCGAGTCGTCGGCAATCACGACCCGCACGGCATCTCCATGCGAATCACGGTGGGGCCGCCCTTGGGACTCGAGACCCACAGCCTGCCATCGAGTGCCTCGACGCGATCGATCAGCCCAGCCAGGCCGCCGCCGGCCACGACCCGGGCCTCGCCGCCGCCATCGTCACGGACTTCGATCTCCAGCACATCTTCATGGCGCCGTGCGGTGACGAGCGCGCTCGACGCCTGGGAATGGCGCGCCACATTCGTCAGCGCCTCGGCGACCGCAAAGTACGCGGCGGACTCGATGGCCGGCGTCGGGCGTGGTGACACCGTTGCGTCGACCCGAGTCGGAATGGGGCAGCGCGCGGCCAATGCGGGGAGCGCGGACTCCAGTCCATGGTCGGCGAGGATGGCGGGGTGCAAGCCGCGCGCGAGATCGCGGAGTTCCTGGAGGGCCCGTTTCGCTTCTTCGTGGGCCTCCGTCACGAGCTTCGCAGCCTGCTCCGGGTCGGTCGCCAGTTTCTGCTGCGCGAGCCCCAGCGTCATGGCCAGCGACACCAGGCGCTGCTGCGCGCCATCGTGGAGGTCGCGCTCAAGGCGCCGGCGCTCCTGATCGGCCGCGTCCATCGTTCGCGCCCGGCTGCTGGCAAGGTTGGCCACGCGCTGCTGCAGCATTTCTGGTGACGCATCAAGCAGCGCGCCGGCCAGGAATCGCTCGAGGGCTGCCAGCCCTCGCGTGATCCACGTTGCCACGATCACCATGACCACGCCACCGAGCGTGACAATCATCGCGGCGATGGGACCATCAAACGTCCACCAGAAGAAGTCGAGGCGGAACAGGCCCAGTCCGAAAGTGAAAGGCGACAGCAGCATGCCCAGCGCGATGGCCCACGAGGTCACGACGGCCGTGAATGTGAAGATGCCGACCGGCAGCCGAAGCATCAGGAAGACGAAGTCGCGCCACGTCGCAGGGTCCTTGCCGATTGCCGCCAGCCGGGCCAGCCAGCCTGTGTCTTCCACGACAGGGCGATAGGGATCTCTCAGGGCCAGGCCCAGAAGCGCACTGCAGCGCTGGCGTTCAAAGTGTCCGAGGGCGCGGACCAGCCATCCGGTACCCACAAGGACAGGAATGCCCAGCAACGTAATCAGCAGGCCGAGGCCGAGGGCGACGCCGGCAACAAGCAGCGGGAACCAAAGGATGCCAAGCGGCAGGTTCAACAGCAGGTGAATGAACGCGAGCCATGTTGACGGATCCCACACGGCTCGGACGACACGGCCGGGATCGAGCGGCAGCGCAGATTCGGGACGTGGAACGACGGTGGATGGAGCGGTGTGCATCACGTGCCTCTCGTTTCTATCACGCCCGGGAGGAGCGCGATGAGTCACGGTAACGCTCGTGCCGGTGGCGGGAGAATCCGGCAGGCCCTTCACGTGGGGGTAGGGCTACCCCCCGGGAGCGGGCCATCGGCGTCCGAATGGGCGCGGCGATCGGCATTGCGCTGGTCTGCCATCAGTGGGAGAATTGCTGCGCGATTCGGCACGAAGAATTCCCCGGAGAGACCCGATGACTAAGCGACTGTCAGGCGTAGTAGCGGCGGCGGTGTTTGTGGCTGTCTTCTGGAGCGGCGCCGGGCCGCTGGCTGGCGAGAGTCAAGCACAACCTGGATTGACGGCTGACACGCTGAGTGCCCTGGCATTTCGCAGTCTGCCCACGAACGTGGTCACGGGTCGGGTGCAGGACATCGAGATCGATCCCAACGACCCGAACGTCTGGTACGTGGCGACCGCGTTCGGCGGGTTGTGGAAGACGGTCAACCGCGGCATCAGCTTCGAGCCGATGTTCGACGACTACCCGGCGCACAACATGTGTTGCGTGGTCGTGGACCCGAAGGACTCGAACATCGTGTGGCTCGGCACTGGCGAGAACGCCAGTCAGCGTTCGGCGCATTTCGGGGATGGCATCTACAAATCCACCGATGCCGGAAAGACCTGGACGCGGTCTGGGCTGGCCGCCTCGGAACACATCGGCAAGATTCTCGTGGACCCGAACGACTCGAACATCGTCTGGGTGGCGGCGCAGGGGCCGCTGTTTTCGGATGGCGGTGAGCGCGGCGTCTACAAGACGACCAACGGGGGGGCCACCTGGGAGCGGGTCCTGCATGTCAATGAGTCCACCGGATTCACGGATCTGGCGTTTGATCCGCGGAATCCCAACACGGTCTTTGCCGGGACGTATCAGCGGATGCGCCACGTCGGGCAGATGATTGGCGGCGGGCCTGACGGTGGTGTGTTCAAGACGACCGACGGCGGCAAGACCTGGAACAAGCTGACCAATGGCCTGCCTCCCGGCGAAGTCGGGCGCATCGCGCTGGCGGCCGACCCGAAGAAGCCCGGTCGCGTGTATGCCCTGATCGATGCCAGGGTGTCGCCGGCTGCCGGCGGGCGAGGGCGAGGCGGCCGCGGCGGACAAGGCGCCGACGCCGCGCCGGCCCCGGAGCCGCCACCACTCAACCCGCCGACGTCCGATGACGGGCGCGGGTTCTACAAGTCCGAAGACAACGGGGCCACCTGGGAGCGCATGTCGCGTGAGCGTGGCGGTGGTCCGGCGTACTACTCCGAGATCTATGTGGACCCGCGGCAGGCCGACACGGTCTGGATGGTCAACACGAACTTCCAGTGGACCCAGGATGCCGGGAAGACCTTCACCAACATCGGCATCGAGCGGGGCTCAGGCGCGTTTGCGGTGCACGTCGACCATCACGTTGTCGAGTTCGACTCGACCAACCCCGACCACGTCCTGATCGGCAACGACGGCGGGGTCTACGAGACCTACGACAACGGTGAAACGTGGCGGATGTTTTCGAACCTTCCAATCACGCAGTTCTACAAGGTCGGCATCGGGACCGAGAAGCCGTTCTATTCGGTCTGCGGAGGCACGCAGGACAATTTTTCGATGTGCGGTCCTTCCGGCACGTTCAACGTGTTGGGTGTTCGGACCAGTGACTGGTATCACGTCAATGGCGGTGACGGGTTCCAGGCGTGGCCCGATCCGGAGAATCAGAACTACATCTACGCGCAGTCTCAGGGCGGCGGTCTGACGAGATATGACCGGCGCACCGGACGGGGACAGAGCGTTCGGCCTCCGTCGGGTGGCACGCTGGCGGCCGCGGAGGCCTCCGCGGCAGGCGGTGGTGGCGGCGGTCGCGGGGGCGGCGGGAACGAGCGCGTGAACTGGGACGCGCCGTACATGATCAGTCCACACCTGAGCACCCGGTTGTACTGGGGCAGCAACTATCTGTATCGGACTGACGACCGTGGTGAGAGTTGGGCGCGCGTCAGCCCTGACCTGACGCGGAATCTGGATTACAGCGAGATTCCGATCATGGGCAAGCTGTGGCCCGCCGATGCCATCGGGTTCCACGAATCCACGACGGCACTGAGCACGATTGTGGCGGTTGACGAATCACCGCTCCTGGCGGGTCTGTTGTACGTCGGAACGGATGATGGACTCCTCCAGGTCAGTGAGGACGGCGGTGAGAACTGGCGCAAGGTCGAGGATTTTCCGGGTGTGCCGAAGTGGACATACGTCAGTGATGTGTTCGCCTCGCCACTGGACGTCAATACGGTCTTCGTCACACTGAACAACTGGCAGACCGGTGACTACACGCCGTACCTGGTGAAGAGCACCGATCGCGGCCGCACGTTCACGAACATCAGCAGCAACCTGCCGGCCAAGAATAATCTGTGGGCGGTGATTCAGGACCACGTCAATCCGAACCTCTTGTTCGTCGGGGCCGAATTCGGCGTGTTCACGTCCGTTGACGGCGGGCGTCAGTGGGTCCAGCTCAAAGGGGGCTTGCCGACGACACAGGTGCGCGACATGCAGGTGCAGCGCCGCGAGAGTGACCTCGTGCTGGCCACATTCGGGCGAAGTTTCTACATTCTCGACGACTACAGCCCGTTGCGCGCGATCACGCCGCAGGCGCTGGCCGCGGAGGCGAACCTCTATCCCGTGAAGAATCCGTACCTGATCACCCTTGGCGGAATCGCCCAGGACGGTTCGGCCGGTCTTGCGACATTGGGGGGGAACGTGGCGAGCCCCAATCCGCCGATCGGGGCCAATTTCACGTACTCGGTGGGACAGGCGATTCCTGACGGCACCGATTTGGTGCTCACGATCAAGGATGCTCGAGGCCAGGTCGTTCGCACCATGACGCTGGACAAGGCTCCCGGGCTTCGTCGCACGTTGTGGAACATGCGCGAGGACCCGCCGGCACCGGCAGCCGGTGCGGGCGGGGGCCGCGGGGGCGCGGGAGCCGCCGCCTTTGCCGGCCGTGGTGGTCGCGGCGGGGGCCGCGGGGGCGCCATGGTGGAGTCCGGCACATTCCACGCGCAGCTCGGCAAGAAGGTCGGCGACACGATCACGCCGATCGGACCGATGCAGACGTTCAGGGTGCTGGATATCGAATAGCCAGACTCCTGATCAACGTCAGCAGCACATCGATCGCCACCGTGTTGTGGCCGCCGAGTGGAATGATGATGTCGGCGTACCGTCTCGACGGTACCGCGAACTCCAGGTGCATCGGCTTGACGGTGGCCAGGTACTGATCAATGACGGACTCCACTGTGCGTCCTCGCTCAGTGGTGTCGCGTTGCAGGCGTCTGATGAACCGTGTGTCATCATCCGTGTCCACGAATACCTTCACGTCCATGAGTTCGCGAAGCACGGGATCGGTGAAGATCAGGATGCCTTCGATGATGACTGCGGTGCGCGGCGTGACGGTGTCGGTTTCCAGCCGTCGAGCGTGGCGCGAGAAGTCGTAGGTCGGCACTTCCACAGGCCGTCCGGCGCGCAGTTCCTGC
Source organism: Acidobacteriota bacterium (assembly GCA_024640135.1). GTDB lineage: Bacteria > Acidobacteriota > Vicinamibacteria > Vicinamibacterales > SCN-69-37 > SYFT01. Next base: position 14,740 of record JAHEFO010000018.1, on the reverse strand, counting down.
ACATGCCGGACAAGCAGGTCGGTCTCGAGAGCATCCGGGTGGTCGAAGTTGAGCGAGGCCCGGTCCTCGAGCCGCAGCGTCGGATGGTTGCGATAGTAGCGATCGTGTTCGATGACCGAGACCTGGTCATCACCCAGCGCCTCGACGATATTGCGGACGACAGTGGTCTTGCCGGAACCCGAACCTCCGGCGACACCGATGACGAAAGGGAATGGCCGTGGGGGAGTCCCGGTCACCGGAGACCCCTGCCGCGCCCTCGACCCGCGCCGGGAGCGGGAATGGCCATGGCGACCAGTTCCGATGGCTGACTTGACGATTGATCGCTGGTCCACATGGCGATGAACTGGCGGCCGTTGACCATGTAGGTCATCGGCGAACTGCTGACGGAGCCCGGCAGCGCGGCTTCCCAGAGGCGCCGGCCAGTGGCTTTGTCGAGGGCGCGGAGTTTCGCCTCCCCGCGATATCCATCCGCCGTAAACAGCATCGTCCTTGTCGCCAGCAGGACAGGACGCGTCTGCGCGCCGGTGGGTGGAATGTCCAACCCTTTGAGCGCGGGATTGTTGGCGATGGTCGAGGGCGTCTCGCCGTTGGGCACCATCCACACGTGTTCGCCGGTCTGCAGATTGATGGCCGTGATGCGCGAGTACGGCGGCTTGATGATCGGCAAGCCGCGCACGGTCGGGACACGGCCGCCGCCGCCAACGTAATCCATGTCGGATCGCTGGGGATCCCTGGTCAACGCGAGCATGGCCGGGCTGGTCCACGACCCGACGTAGAGCAGACCGGTCTCCGGATCAAACGCGCCGTGTTCCCAATTGCTGCCCCCCAGGCTTCCCGGCAGCGTCAGGGTGCCGCTGGTTCCGTCATCGGCGGCGGCAAGGGATGGCGGGGTGAAGAGCACGCCGAGGCGAATCTTCCGGTCGGCGATCAGTGCCAGGGCTTCGGCGCGCAGTTCCGGCGTGAAGTCGATCAGGTCGTCTTCGGTGACGCCCTGGCGGTCGTAGCCAGCCGGCCTCGTGGGGATGGGTTGCGTTCTGGCGGCTCGTTCGCCGGGCACGTCCGATGCAGGGACCGGACGTTCTTCAATGGGCCAGATCGGCTTGCCGGTGACACGGTCCAGCACGTAGGCGAACGCCTGCTTGGTGAGCTGCACCACGACCTCGCGTGGCTGGCCGTCGATCGTGACATCAGCCAGAATGGGCGCCGTTGGGTTGTCCCAGTCCCAGATGTCGTGATGCACGGTCTGAAAGTGCCAGATGCGTCGTCCGGTTCGGACATCGAGGCAGGCGAGAGTCGAGGAAAACAGGTTGTCGCCGAGCCGATGGCCCCCGTAGTAGTCGCCGGTAGCGGCCTCGAGAGGCAGGTAGAGGTAGCCGCGCTTGTCATCGAGTGTTAGCGGCGCCCAGGCACCCGCGTTTCCCGTGTATTCGGCCGAGCCGTGTTCCCAGGTTTCGTTGCCGTCTTCACCCTCCTGCGGAATAGGGTTGAAGCGCCAGCGCAAGGCGCCGGTACGTGCGTCGACGGCCAGGATGCGGCCCGGGACGTTCCGGTATGACGGGGGTCTGGTCCCGACCTCCAGCGCTGGGCCGATGACAACGAAGTCCTCGAAGACCAGAGGGGGCGAGCTGCTTCCGATGGCGGCAGTCCTGACGTCGAGGGGCACCCCCAGCAGCGTCTTCAAGTCCACCACACCATCGCGGCCGAATCCGGCGACGGGATGGCCGGTGCGGGCGTCGAGCGCGACCAACTGAAACCCCGGCGTGACAGTGAAGATGCGCTCCTCCGCCCCGGATGCCCAGTAGGATACGCCCCGGCCGGACGTGCGTCTGGGTGCGCTGTCCGCGCGATCGGACTCATCGAGGTACCAGGTCCACTTCGTCTCGCCCGTGACGGCGTCGGCTGCGACGACCCAACGTCGGGCGCCGGCGGTGAAATACAGCGTCCCACCAACCATGAGCGGCGTGTTTTCGTTCTTGTACTCAACAGGCGTACTGAAGTTGTCCGACTTCCAGCGCCAGGCCACCGTCAGATTCGACACGTTGTCCGGCGTGAGGGCGTCGAGTGGCGAATAGCGCGTGCTGGCGAAGTCCCGGTGGTACTGGCGCCATTCACCGGCGTCGCGCGCGGTTTGCGGGGCAGGCGGGGGCACCTGGGCCGAGACCAGCACCACTGCGGTGGTGACAGCCAGAAAGACTGTGACTGGAAATGCATGCATCGGAGGTCGCCTCTGTGCGATGAGGATACTCTACCGTCGGCACAGTGCGTGGTCTCGACAGGTGGCGAGCTTCGCCTCCTGCGCCCGGTTTGATACCCTTCAGTCGACTTTGGATTCTTCCATGTGTGATCGTCGTCTATGCTTGCCCTTCTCTCCGTAGCGGTTGGAGGCGCCACTGGTGCCGTCCTGCGCTATCTCGTCACGGGCTGGGTGCACAAGGGGCTGCCGCCAACCTTTCCCTATGGCACGATCACGGTGAATATTGTCGGCAGCCTGATCGTCGGGTTTGTCAGCGGGATATTCGCCGCCCGAGCACCCAGCCGAGAGCACCTGGGCCAGTTGTTCCTGATCGTCGGCGTGTGCGGCGGCTTCACGACGTTTTCGGCGTTCTCTGCGGAGACCTACCACCTCATCGAGCGCGGGGCGGTGTTGCCCGCGGCTCTGAACGCGACGTTGCAGGTGGTCGGCGCGCTTGCCGCCGTCCTTGCCGGCTTCTGGCTTTCGCGGCAGGTGTAGAACGGGCGCCACCGGGGGAATGAACTGGTGCGGAAGAGAGGACTCGAACCTCCACCCTATTGCTAGGACTAGCTCCTGAGGCTAGCGCGTCTGCCAATTCCGCCACTTCCGCACGAAGGGGTCTTGCAGGCAGGTCCGTCCACGCGAGACGGAAGAAGCGATTATAACGCACTCCGCCACTTCCCCATATACTCCAAAGAGGAGAATCCCCTGCTGTGAGTGCTCGTCGAGGTGTTGCCCTCGTTTTCTTTCTGTTGTTCCTTGCCGTCATGGCGTCTGCGGCCGGGCTGCTGGTGTTGGCGATCATGTTCGGCGGAGGCGCCGCGACGCCGGAGGTCTCGTCCAACTCGACGTTATTCCTTCGTGTCCAGGCTCCGTTTCCGGAGGTCGAGACCCACAGCCTGCTGGCTCCGCTCGCGGAGGCCCCAGCGACGCTGCGGACGGTCGTGGCCGTCATCGACCGGGCCAGGCGGGATGAGCGCATCCGGGGGATGGTGGTCATGCCCAATACCGCCGGCGCGCTCTGGGCCCAGGTGCAGGAAGTCCACGACGCCATGGTCGCGTTCAGGGCCTCGGGCAAGTCGCTTGTCGTGCATATGGAGTACGGTGGTGCCGCCGATTATTTCCTCGCCTCGGCGGCCGAACGTGTCCTGCTGATGCCGGCTGGAACCCTTGACGTCTCGGGAATTGCCAGCTACGAACTGTTCTTGCGCGGCGCCTTCGACAAACTCGGGATCTATCCCGACCTGCTCCACATGGGCGAGTTCAAGTCCGCGTCGAACACCTTCACTGAGCGGGGGTTCACACCCGCTCACCGCGAGATGACGCAATCACTCAATCGCGATGCGTACGATCAACTGGTCAGCGCGATTGCGGCGGGCCGGAACAAGAGTGTCGAGGAGGTCCGCCGCCTGCTGGACGCCGGCCCCTTCCTGCCTGAGGAGGCGAAGGCGGCAGGTCTTGTTGACGACCTGGCGTACGACGATCAGATTGATGATGCCTCGCCCGTGCAGGGCACCCGCCGCCTCGATGGAATCGACTACACCCGCGGTTTCGTCGCCGGCCTGGGCTCGGGGCCCCGCATCGCGCTCTTGTATGCCGTGGGGACCATCGCCAGCGGGCGAAGCAGCTTCAATGGTCCCGGTGGTGAGGTTCTGGGTTCGGACACCTTCGTCGAGTGGATTCGCAAGGTGCGCGCTGACAGCTCGATTCGCGCAATCGTCATTCGTATCGATAGTCCTGGCGGCTCGGCCATCGCGTCCGAAGTGATTTGGCGCGAGTTGATGCTGGCGCGACAGGTCAAGCCCATCATCGTCTCCATGGGAGATGTGGCGGCGTCCGGCGGGTACTACATGGCGGTGCCCGCCAGCGCCATTGTGGCGCAGCCCGGGACGATCACGGGCTCGATCGGCGTCGTCACGGGAAAATATGTCCTGCAGGGCGCCCTCGACAAACTCGGCGTGGGCGCTGACAGCGTCAGCGACGGTCGCTTCGCCGAGATCTACTCGCCATTCCGGCGGTTCTCTCCGGCCGAGCTAGCGAAGGTCGAGGCACAGATGAAGGTCACTTACGACCTGTTTGTGTCGCGCGTGGCAGAAGGCCGGCGGTCGTCACCCGAGAAGATCGATGCCATGGCCCGAGGACGGGTCTGGACAGGGAAACAGGCGCATGAGCTTGGGCTGGTGGATGAGCTTGGGGGCCTCGATCGCGCGATCGCGTTAGCCAAGGAACACGCAGAACTCGATGTCGACAAGCCCGTCACCCTGGTGATCTATCCGCAGAAGCGCAGCCTGTTCGAAACGCTCGCGAACCCATTTGGCGTGGGACTCGGCGCGTCGCTGGGCCTGATGACCCGCGGCCCTGAGGCGCGCATCGTCGACGCCGTCGCCGAACGGCTGCGCCTGTTTCGTCAGGGCGAGACGCTCGCCCTGATGCCAAACCTGTTCTATGCGCCCGGCCGCTAGGGCCGCCAGTGCAAGGGACCTGGCTAGCCCCCGATAATCGTGTTGAGCGCGGCCTCGTTGAAGGTGATTCTCATCTTCTGCTTGGCCTTGTTCATGTACGCCCCGAAGAACTCCTGGCGGCGCTGTCGCAGGAGCTCTTCTGAGAGGTCCGGCCGCCCAGCGGTCACTTCCTCTTCGGTGACGTCCGTTCGGTCCTTGACGCGGGCGACAATGACCGCCGACTCGGTCTCGATGGCATCGGATGTCGCCCCTTTGGCCAGGGCAAACACCGCGTCGTCCAGCGTCGTGCTCACGCCCACATCGGCGTAGGGCGTGCCGCGGGTGACCAGTTCGGTGGACTTGACCTCGACGCCAGCCGATCTGGCGGCCGCGGCAAAAGACCCTCGCCGGGCCGCCTGGGCCATCGACGCCGCTTTGGTCTTGGCCAGTGCCACAGCCTTGATTCGAACCACGTCCTCGCTGACGCGATCCCGGACCTCGGCAATGTTCGGGATCGCCGGAGCCCTGATTTCTGCCACGGTCATGAACACGATGCCCCTGGACGTGCGGAGCTGGCCGCTGACCTGGCCCTGCTCCATTGTGAAGGCTTCAGCCGCCACGGCTGGCTCGAAGCCCATCCCGGCCATCGGTTCGTCCCGAGAGAACAGTCCCGAGTCGGAGACCGTCAGCCCGCGCGATTGCGCGACACGGTCAAGGTCGGCCGCATCGTCGATTTCCCCGGCGACCTGGTCGGCAATCGACTGTGCCTCGGCCTGTGCTTTCTCGTTCTTCAGCTGGTCCTCAATCTGAGCCCGGACCTCCGCCAGCGGCTGTACGCCGCCCTGGCGGCGCTCGGTCGTCTTGATGATGTGGAAGCCGAACTGCGACTGGACGAGGTCGCTGGTCTCTCCGGGTTGCAGGGCGAATGCCGCATCCGAGAATTCCGGGACCATCGCCTCCCGACCGAAGAAGTTCAAGTCACCGCCCTGATCGGCCGAGCTGTCCTCCGAGTACTGCTTGGCGAGGGCCGCGAAATCCTCGCCGGCCTTGACCCTTGCCAGCACACCTTCGGCCTTGCTCCGCTGTGCCGCTTCGTCCTGGCCTTCGTTCGTCTTGAACAAGATGTGGCTGGCGCGGACCTGCTCGGGCGTCGTGTACTGGGCCACGTTGTCACGGTACCGGGCTTCAATCTCCGTTGCGGTGACGACGCGCGTGGTGCGCAGCGTTTCGCCATCGATCGCGAGATACCGGACACGGCGTTTCTCAGGCATCCGGTATGTCTCCTGATTTGCCGCAAAGTGGGCGTTGATTTCATCGTCCGTGGGCGTGATTCCACTGCTGAACAGGGCGGCCGTGAAGACGGCCAGATCCAACTGCACCTTCTCGTTCCGCCGGCGGTATTCGGCATCGGTGTCCGCGTCAGACACGACGAGCCACGTCGTCACCGCCAATTGCAGCTTCTCGGACAGCAGGCCCCTGCGAAGCTGTTCCTCGAATTCCGACGGGCGCAGCGGGGGACGCTGAAACGACAGGACCTGCCGGTATCGGTCGTCGCCGATGAACTGGCCGTTCTCCTGGAAACCCGGCATCCGCACAATCCGCTCCCGCAGTTCGGAGTCGGAGACGGTCAAGCCCAGGCGGGTCGCCGCTGCGGCCACCGCTTCTTCATCGATCAGTTGCTGGACGACCCGTTGCGGAATCTGCAACTGACGAATCAGGTCGTCAGTCATCTGGGCGCCGTAGCTCTGACGCACCGTCAGCAACTGCTGCTGGTAGATGCGCTGAAAGGTGCCGACCGTGATTTTCTGACCTTCGACCGTGGCGATGGTGTCGTTCGGGTTGAGCCCGGTTCCAGCCAGAGGGTCGAGGAAGCTTGGCACGTAGAGAAGAATAAAGGTGACGACCACCAGGCCCAGGCTCCACTTCAGCCAGGCCTTATGGCGGCGCATCCGGTCGAGCATCGTCATGGGCGAACTATCTCCAAGGGGGCGCGGGGGACCCCACGCAAAGTTTGCATTATGACATGCCGGCACCGGAATCGCCCCAAGTGACAGAAGAAACAGGGACTTTGCGTGGTATAGTTTCGAGGTTTGGCGGGCCTTTTTGGCCGCTTTTCGGGGACGCCGACACCATGCCGGGACGACGACAGCGGTCAGTTGCGACAGCCCAAGCGCCCCAGCCACTGAAAGCTGTGAGACTCGCCGTGCTCCACCGTGGGGCCAAGGGGGAGAGTGTCGAGCGGCACGTGGCTCAGTTGCGGCGCAGACGACGTGTGTCGCTGGTCATTGCGCGCCAGACGAAGTCGGGGATTCCGGCCAAAGGGACCGCCGGGATCTTGTGGGAGATTTCCGCGGACGCGAGGCTCGATCGTCGCCGGGTGTCGGCACTGTTGGAACGGGCGCCGACCGCGTCGTACTCCGCCAGCAGCGACCGGCACCTTGGGGATTTGTCACGTTCTCTGGGGTTTCTTCATCACCTGACGGTGCCGCTGCGATGGCCCGAGGTCGAGCGCGCGCTGGGGTTGCCGGGCGCGGTGGATTTGGCCGACAGGCTTGAAAAGGCGGGCACTCGCTTGAAGCGCCTGGCGGCACGCGCCGACGTCCTGGGCGATTTGCTGCGGGCGGTCAACGAGTCGACCGAACCCCACGCTGTCGCGTCGGCTCTGGTGGCGCGCGTGGCGACGTGGTTGCCGATGGCGACGTGGAGTGTGGTGGCCGTGGAGGTCGACGGTCAGGTGCGCTGGCTGGTGGGCCGCGAAGTGGAGCGCACGCTGCGGGCGCCGGCTGAGGCGATTGCGGATGTCGTCGTCCAGCGCGGCCTTCCGTATGCCACGGCCCGGGTGGCGGGCGATCGCCAGATCGGCGAGGCACTCGAGGCCGCGGCCGTCGGGTTCCCGCTGGTCGCCAACGGTGTCACGGTTGGCGTGCTGGTGGGATTCGATCATGGCCGAGCGCGGCGTGATCCGAAGTGGTCAGCGGAGGCCAGGGCTGCCTTGACGACGTTGTTGGAGCCGGCGGTGTTTGCCTTGGGACATGCCCTGCGAGTGGCACGAGCCGAAGCGCTGTCGGTGACGGATGATCTGACGCAGCTGTACAACTCGCGCTACCTGCACGGGGTGTTGCGCAAGGAAGTCAAGCGCGCGGTTCGGAACAAGCGGTCCTTGTCGCTGTTGTTCGTGGATCTGGATGGCTTCAAGAAGATCAACGACGCGCACGGGCATGTGCTCGGGAGCCGGGCGTTGGTGGAGGCCGCCGCCGTGGTCAGAGGCGCCGCCCGTGAGACGGATGTGGTGGCCCGCTTCGGCGGCGACGAGTTTGTGATTGTGCTGCCGGAGACGGACGATCAAGGGGCGTTGGCGGTGGCAGAGCGGATGCGGGAGCATGTCTCGCGGTATCTGTATCTGGCGGATCGAGCCGGGGGCAGCCGATTGACCGTGTCGATTGGCGTGGCGACCCTACCCACCGTGGCTGATAGTGCCGATACGTTATTGCAAGCCGCTGACGCGGCGATGTATCGGGCCAAAGAGGCGGGCCGGGACGGCGTGTCGGTTGCCGTGCCGGGGCCCGGGTGGTCGCCTGCGACCGTCGAAGACTGAGTCGAAGAAGGGGAGTTTCGTTGAGCTTACGATCGCTTTTTGCGCTGTTTTCCAGCGATCTGGCTATTGACCTTGGTACGGCAAACACCTGCGTCTACGCACGCGGCAGGGGCATCGTGGTCAACGAGCCGTCCATCGTTGCCATCAACAAGTTGTCCGGCCGGATTGAAGCTGTGGGTCGAGAAGCCAAGGAGATGCTCGGTCGCACGCCCGGCAACATCGTGGCCATCAAGCCGATGAAGGATGGCGTCATTGCGGACTTCGAAGTCACCGAGAAGATGCTGGCGCATTTCATCAAGAAGGCCCACAACCGCACGATGTGGGTGCGGCCGCGCATTGTCATCGGGGTCCCATCCGAGATCACCCAGGTGGAAAAGCGCGCGGTCAAGGACAGCGCCTATCGCGCCAAGGCCAGTGAGGTGTATCTGGTTGAGGAGGCCATGGCCGCCGCCATCGGCGCCGGCATGCCCATCGAGGAGGCCTCGGGGAACATGGTCGTGGACATCGGTGGCGGCACGACCGACATCGCGGTCATCTCCCTCGCCGGTATTGTCTACTCGAAGGCCATTCGCGTCGCCGGCAACGAGATGGACGAGGCGATCATCCAGTACATCAAGAAGACCTACAACCTCCTGATCGGCGAGCGGACTTCCGAGCAAATCAAGATGCAACTGGGATCCGCGTTCCCGCTTGAGGAGCGGATTACGATGGAGATCAAGGGGCGTCACCTGATTGAGGGCGTCCCCAAGACCCTGACCATTTCCGACGAGGAAGTGCGCGAGGCGCTGGCGGAAACGTTGAATGTGATCGTCGATGCCGTGCACGTGGCTCTGGAGTGCACGCCGCCGGAACTGTCGGCCGATATTGTGGACCGTGGCATTGTGGTGACCGGTGGCGGCGCGCTCCTGAAGAACCTCGACAAGCGGCTGCGGGAAGAGACCGGACTTCCGGTCGCGATGGCGGAGGACCCTCTCTCCACGGTGGTGCTCGGTGCCGGCCAGATGTTGTCGAATTTCGAACTCCTGAGAAAAATTTCGTTGGACTAGGCTATTGAGGAAGTCGCGCCGCACGCTGGTCCTGTTCCTTGCGTTGAGCTCGGCACACCTTCTCCTGATGTCGGTCCAGGTGCAGGCGCGCAGCGGGATGCCCCTCATTCAGGCCGCCGCCTTCGGGGTGTTGGCCGGTGTCCAGCGCGCGACCGCGGGCTTCGCCGATGGCGTCCGTTCGTTCTGGTCCGACCACGTGGCGTCACAGGGTGTCGTTGCCGAGAATGACGTCCTGCGGCAGCAGGTGATTGCCCTGGAAGGCCAAACGCAGGCCCAGGCGGCTCTGGTCGGCCAGGTCCACGATCTTGAGCGGTTGCTCAATCTCCAGGAGAGCGTGATTCCGCCGACCCTGGCGGCCCGGGTGATTGGAGGCGATGCGGCGCCCGGGGCCTTGACCATCACCATCGATCGCGGTGCGGCTGATGGGGTCGAGCCGAACATGGCCGTGATCGGCCATGCCGGTGTCGTGGGCCGCGTCATCAATCGGCCGACGGCTCACGCCGCGCAGGTCCAACTGCTCATCGGGCACAACGCGGGCGTTGGGGCGATCACGGAACAGTCCGGGGCAGTCGGGCCGGTTCGCGGTGGCGCCGGGGATCCGCCGCTCGGAATGGACTACGTCGATGTGCTGAAGGAGGTCGTGGTTGGTGAGCGCGTCCTGACCTCCGGGCTTGATGGCATCTTTCCACGCGGGTATCTGATCGGCACCGTGGTCCGCGCCATCAAAGGCAGCGGCGACTACAGTGAAATCGCCGTCCACCCGGCGGTGGATTTCTCGAACATCCAGATGGTGTTGGTCATCCTGGCGCGGCCTGCCGGAACGGACGGCGGGTCGTGAAGGTCGCGTATGCCCTCCTGACGGTGGGACTGGCGCTCGTCGTCCAGATGGCGCTGGCCCGCTACGCGGTGGGCGGGCGCTGGGTGTTCGATCTCGTGCTGGTCGGAGTGGTGTATGCGGCGCTGTACTGGGGGCCGGTGGCGGCGATGTGGGCGGGCACTCTTGGGGGCCTCATGCAGGACGCGCTCACCGGGAGTGTGATCGGCGTCGGAGGGTTGGCGAAAACCGTCGTGGGTTTCGGAGTGGGCCTCGCGGGCGATCAGTTCGTCGTAGCCCGTCCATCCGTGCGGGCGGCCGCGGTGGCCCTGGTGACCGTCGGGCATCGGCTTATCATTGTAGGATTGCTGGCTGTCGTGAATCAGGCGTGGAACGGGGTGCCCTGGGCCGCCGTCCTTATGGAGACCGGGCTCAATGCAGCCGCGGGGTTTCTCGCGTTTCAGGTGACCGACGCGCTGCCCGGTGTGATTCTGCAAACCAGGCAACGTCGTCGCTCATCGCTGGGCCGGCGGAGGTGGTAGCGGCATGCTGAGTCCCGGGGCTTATGAGGACAGGCAGAACCTGCAGACGCGTCTTGCCGGCCTGCGGGCCGGCGTCGTCGTGGTCTTCGTGTTCCTGGTCGTGGCGTTCTGGGTACTCCAGGTGCTTCAGTACGCGGAGCACCGCGATCGCGCCGAACGCAATCACACGCGCAGCATCCCCCTGCTGGCCCCTCGCGGAGTGCTGTTCGATCGGAACGGGGAAGTTCTTGTCAGCAGTCGCCGGTCGTTCCGTATCGCGATCATTCGTGAGCAGACGACGGATGTGCAGGCCTCGATTCGGCAACTGGCGGAGGTCACCCATACCAGTGAAGACGAGTTGAAGGCGATCGTTGACCGGCATCGCGGCGAAGCACCGTTCCGCCCCATTGCGGTCATCGAACATGCCACCGATGCGCAGATCGCCGCGGTGATTGCGCGAAAACTGGAATTGCCGGAAGTGGTCGTCGAGCAGGTGCCCATGCGGACGTACCCCGAGAGCGCGTTGGCGGCGCACTTGTTCGGGTACGTCGGGGAAGTGCGCCAAGCCCAGTTGAAATTGCCCCGGTTCGCCGGGCTGCCGCCGGGCGCGGTGATCGGCCAGGCCGGGCTGGAGCAGGTCTACAACGAGTTGCTGATGGGCACCGATGGCAATCGGTTCGTGACGGTCGACAGCCGCGGCCGGGAAATCGAAGAACTGCAGCGGCAGGATCCGCTGGCTGGACAGCGCGTCCGGTTGACGATCGATGCCGATATGCAGCGCGCGTTGGAGGCGGCATTTCAGGCAGACGGCTTCGCTGGCGCGGCCGCGTTTGTCGACCCTCGGACCGGAGAGGTGCTGGCGCTGACCAGCCTGCCGTCGTATGACCCGAATGATTTCTCGGTGGGGATCAGCAGCGCCACGTGGGCTGCGCTGAACGAGGACCCACTGCGCCCGCTGGGGAATCGCCTGATTCAGGGGTTGTACTCGCCAGGGTCGACGTTCAAGATTGTCATGGCGATTGCCGCTCTCGAGGAGGGCGTGATCACGCCGGATACCGAAGTCTCCTGCAAGGGCAGCGGTGTGTTCTATGGACGTCGGTTCAAGTGCTGGAACACGGCCGGGCATGGGCCGATGACCTTGCGCCATGCGCTGGAGCAGTCGTGCAACGTGTTCTTCTACACGCTCGGCGAGCGCATGTCGATCGACACGATCAACAAGTGGGCTACCCGGCTCGGACTGGTCGGCAAGACGGGCATCGACTTGCCGCAGGAGAAGGCGAGCCTGGTGCCCAGCGAAGAGTGGAAGCTGCGCGAGCGTGGCGAGCGCTGGTATCCAGGCGAGACGATCTCGGTCTCCATTGGCCAGGGCGCCGTGTCCGTCACGCCCCTGGCGATGGCGATGATGATGGCCACGGTCGCAAATGGAGGGACGCTGCTCACGCCTCACCTGGTCATGGCGACCGATCAGGGCGATGGGTGGGAACCGGTCGCGCCCCCTGCGCCGCGATCCACATTCCTCATCCCGCCCGGGCACCTCGCGGCTGTGCGAGAAGGCCTCTGGATGGCGGTCAACGAGCCTCGCGGCACCGCCACGACCCGTGGCCGGATCCCCGGCAGGGATGTGGCGGGCAAGACGGGCACTGCGCAGGTCATCTCGAATGAGGGCCTGGCGGCCGCCAAGGCCAGCGGCAAGTACACCAGGGCGCTGAACGATCATGGCTGGTTCGTGTTTCTCGCCCCCCGCGATAATCCTGAAATTGCCGGCGTGGTCCTGACCGAACACACCGAACACGGGTATCTGTCGGCCCCAATCGCGAAGCACGTGCTCGAAACCTACTTCGCCAAGAAGGAGGGGCGCCCCCTGCCCGTGTACAAGTCGTCCATCCCGCCCACGTCGAATGTGGTGGGGACCGCGGCAGCGGTCGTGCCGGACCGGGGCGGAGTGCGGTGATCCTCAACCGGCGGCTGCTGCCCCATGTGGATTGGCTGCTGCTCGGCGGCGTGGTCGCCCTGACGCTCATCGGCCTCACCACGATTTACGCCGTGACCTGGAACATCGCCGACAATCAGCCCGGCGGCGAGTTCTGGCGGCAGGCCTACGCGGTGCCCGTGGGCCTGGCCGCCCTCATGGCGTGCGTGTTCGTGGACTACCGCACGCTGGCGCAGCGGTCGCCTCTGCTCTACGGCGGACTCCTGCTGATGCTGGTGGCGGTCCTGGCCGTCGGTTTTGAGGCGAAGGGATCGCGTCGATGGCTCGACCTCGGGGTTGGATCCCTCCAACCGTCGGAATTCGCCCGCCTCGTGCTCGCACTGGTGTTGGCCATGGTGTACGGTGACGGTCGCCGGAGCGCGCGGTCGATGCGCGACCTGATGATTGGCGGGTTGGTGCTGGCTGGCCCGTTCAGCCTCATCTTCCTCCAGCCGGATCTCGGCACAGCCGTGACGCTCGTACCGATCTATGCCGGCATCGTCTACGTCGCTGGTTTGCGGATGCGCTGGGTCGTCGGCGCCGTCCTGGTGGGAGTGCTGCTCTCGCCGGTCGTCTGGACGTTTGGGATGCAGGACTACCAGAAGGAGCGCGTCTTGACGTTCCTGGACCCCTACAAGGACCCGAAGGATGCCGGCTATCAGCAAATCCAGGCGCGGGTGACCGTCGGTTCCGGTGGCCTGACAGGCAAAGGATTCGGCCAGGGCACCCAGGGCGCCTACCGCTTCCTGCCCGAGGGACATAACGATTTCGTGTTTGCCGTCCTCGCCGAGGAACAGGGATTCGCCGGCGTGATTGGCGTGTTGGGCCTGTATCTCTTCGTGATTTGGCGAAGTCTGGATGCCGCCAGACTGGCGCGGGATCGCGTCGGGGCGTTTCTGGTCGTCGGCTTGGTGTCCTGGTTTTTGTTCCAAGTGGTGTACAACATCACTATGCAGGCCGGGTTGGCTCCCGTGAAGGGGTTGACTCTGCCGTTGATGAGTTATGGCGGGTCGTCGCTGGTTGCGACGATGGCCGGGTTTGGCCTCATCCTCAATGTGCGGATGAGGCGTTTTACGAATTGAACGGACGACGGAACCCATGAACAAGGAGATGGTGGTCTCCTCGACGATCCACGAAACACGCGTGGCCATCCTCGAGGACGATCAAGTTGTTGAGGTCTTTATTGAGCGGGAACAGTCGCGAGGCGTGGTCGGCAATATCTACAAGGGCCGCGTCTCGAAAGTCCTGCCAGGGATGCAATCCGCGTTTGTCGATCTCGGACTCGACCGCGATGCGTTCCTGTACGTCACGGATGTCATCGACCCGACTGAGGAGATCCTGGAGGACGACGAAGATCAGGGGCCTGAACCGGCTGCTGTTCCAGAAGGCCTCTTTCCGGACGCTGACGTGATTGCCGACAGCTCGTCTGGTGACGACCCGGACGCAGGTGTGGACCCCGAGGCATCGGAGGGCCCGGAGACCCCGGAAGTTCCAGAGGCTCCGGACGTCCAACAGGCGGACAGTGGCCCGGCTCCAGCGGCTCAGGCGGCCACCCAGACTGGCAGGCGAGGTCGCGATCGGGATCGCACCCCGTCAACGACGAAGATCGAAGACCTGCTCAAAGAAGGGCAGGAGGTGGTCGTACAAGTCGTCAAGGAACCATTGGGGACCAAGGGCGCGAGGATTACCTCGCACATCTCGTTGCCTGGCCGGTTTCTCGTCTACATGCCGACCGTGGATCACATCGGTGTATCGCGCAAGATTGAGTCTCGCGACGAACGTCGTCGTGTGCGAGCCATTGTCCAGAAATTCAAGGAAGACACCGGCCTGCCTGGGGGCGTCATCATTCGTACGGCTGCGGTGAACCGTCCGGAAGAGGACATCCTGAGCGATCTGCAGTATTTCCAGACCGTGTGGACGGAGGTGCAGCGGAGACGCGAAACCCAGCGTTCGCCGGCTGTGTTGTACCGGGAGGAAAGCCTGGTGGCAAAGTTGCTGCGCGACTTTCTGACCGAGCAGTTCACGGCCATTCGGATCGACGATGAGGCTGAGTACCAGCGCGTCGTGGCGCTGGTGGGCCGCATCATGCCGAACATCGCCGATCGCGTGAAGAGATACAGC